>JBHEKR010000396.1:0-3232 GCA_041859365.1 Candidatus Hydrogenedentales bacterium | reverse complement strand
CCCCTATTCGCAAGGGCAACGCCTCTACGAGGCGGCCAACGACCCGAAGCAGTTTCTTGAAGTGTACGGCGATCACGGCGAAGGGGCGCAGGTGTCGCGGGAGACATTTGTGGAAGGCGTGGAAGGGTTTCTGCGTACGATCCCTGTGATCGCGCGCACGCCCTGAAAACAGAATCGTCTACTCCACCGCCCCGTCCTGCAACGCGCGAACTCGCCGGACGAAGGCCTCCGTCATGGGGAATTCGCCGGGATAGGTTCGCCATTCGGTGTGCCCATCCATGAACAGCACCCAACCCCCATCGCCGGATTCGGGTTCGGGCACCTGCCACAGGACCGGAATTGAGCTTTGGCGGTCACTGAATTCACCGTCCACCTGTATACGGTGGAGCACGGTGGGGTCGGTAACGCCGGTTTCGGAGCCAATCACAAGATCATCACCCTGCATCTCTTCGGGGCCGACGGATTCGTAAGCATCGAGAAATGCCATCGCGGCAGCCTCGTCTTCGATAGCGTAGCCCAGATAGCAGAACTTTTCTCCGCCCGCGCCGGCCAGTTGATCAAGAAGAATCGTATCCGTGACATACTCAGGATAGATCACTTCGGTTTCCGGAAAGAGTCGTCCAAACGTGCGGCTGATAGGAGGGAATTCAGCATTTTCGGCTTCGCCGGCGAACATTTTGAAGACGAGTCCCAATTGTTTCATCATGTTGTCGACTTCCTGCAGCCTCGTGGTGACGGAAGAATCGGTGATCGCGGGGGTATCGTCAAATGTGAGGGTGATTTCGCCGCAGGGTATGTTGAAGTCGACGGCTTGCGTGCGGGAGAGTCCATCATCCGCGACGAAGTTCCAGGAGTCGGGAAAAAGGTTTCCAGAGAATTGTCCGGCCCGGATGGCGAAGGTGGTGTTGAAGCGATCTTTTTCGCTCTCACAATACACGGAGCCTCGAGGAACCGGCGAGCCGTCGGCATAGACAACGCGACCGGAAACCGGCGTATCCGGACGGGCGAGTGTGACGTTGATCTCTTCATTGTCCTTTACCGGGGTATGGCGCATCACCGAACGGTAATAACGTCCTGGCATTGCGGGAAACAGTGTGAATTCCCGGTGAAGCGGCACGGGCCAGACTTGAAAACGACCCTCCTGGTCCGACTGAACCCACAACGAGGGCCAGTCGCTCGAGAGCAGGTCAAGAATCTCATAGGGCACGGGGTTGCCGTGTTGGTCTTGGATCGTGCCGTTTACGGTTCCCACGGGCACATCCACCCGAATTTTTTCGGTGCCGGTTGAAGTTGGCGTGGCGTTGTTCCAGACTCCGGCAAGTCCGTTTTCTTTGTCGGCCGCGATAAGTTGACGGATGTATTTTCCCGGGGGTACCGCCAGTCGTAGGAGCGCGTCTTCTGGCGTGTTGACGATATATTGCCACACGCCATCGCGACCGTCGGGCTCTACAAGCGCCAGTTGCGTTGGACGTACTTTTGTTAGCTCCAAGGGTATGGCCTGCTCCACGGGCGAGGTGTCGGCGGGGTCGTCGCGTCGTTGCGTCAAGACCAGATCAGCATACACCACGGGGGTGCGCGCGGATCCCCGCAGGCTGAGCAGTTCCTTCTGGCCGGAGTTTGCCGGCGGGTTCTTCAGACTGAGGTTGTTAAGATCGGGGAAAAGAGGCGCACGAAATCGGCCATCGGGCCCCGTGACCACTTCGGCCGTCCGGTCGCCGACCGGCGTCGAAACCAGCACGGTCTGAGCGGCGAGGGCCACGCCATTCTCCCAGCGCACCATGCCTTCAACCACAGAAGACGGCGGCGTCAATTCCAGGGTGAGCGTTCGCTCGTCGTCAGGAAAGGCGCTTGCAAAGGCGTATCCCAGAAGGGGAAGGTCTCCTTCACGATCCAGCCGCGCGCTGAAGGCGTACTGCTTGCCCGGGACGAGGCCCAAGAATCGCGCGCCGACGCCCTCAGGGCGGTTGGTGTCGGCCCTGGCGCCGTTGGTGGGCGTGATGACGGCTCCCTGCACCGTTTTGCCATCGACGGTTGCCACGACGTTCAACGTCGCGAGTTGTTCCAGATAGACCACCAACCCGGTTCCATCCTGATCTCGTGCGCTAAGATCGCTCAACTTCTGTTCACCATATTCCGGGTGCCGGAGAAGCATCGAGACATCGGGCACCGAAACGATGCCCGTCGTGTCGGTTCGGCCGAGGAGGTGGCCGTCGTCCTGTCGAAGGACCTCCACCCCTTCCAGCGGCGTTCCACCCGTGCCGTTGACCTGCAGATTGAGCACGCTTTCCTTAAACATGACGCTCTCAACCCTCAGGGGCCTGTGCGGTATTCTTGCCAGCACGTTCCAGTGTTGCTCGATATGACCATCGGCGCGTAGCCGAAGTTGAGGAATGCGCCCAGTCAGCTCGTCAAGCGCCGCATTCCCTTCCGAATCGGTTTCGGCAATGGTCTCGCCTGATCCAGTGACGACCAGCGCCGCGCCCGACACCGGCGCGCCGTCGGGATCCGTAACACGCAGGGCGATCTGCGGGGCTTGTGAAGCGTCGATTCCCGACTTGTCGCCGGAAACCGCCAGGGCGGTAGCGGCGGGGCTTGCTTCGAGGGTCGGCGCTTGTGCGACCGAGACGGTGGACAATTGCGCTGTTGATTGGTCGAAGTCGCGCTCGGGATTCGAGCGCAAAAGGGTTGTAAACACGATTGCGCCGACAACCACAGCGCAGGCGGCCATCCCCAGTCCCAGCGTCATGGGCGAGGGCGCGAGAGCCCATCCCAGGGTGGTTGCGGAGGTGGGCCGGATGCCGGAGAGGGCGAGTTGGCCGAGTTTGACGTTCAAGGACGCCGGCAGGCACTCCGCGCTCGCGCGTAAGTACGCCGCCAGCAGCGCGGACAACCCGACGCCGGTTATCAGGCCCCTGCGCTTCAGCGATTCCCGGATCGCCTCCACGCCCTGTTGCTGCCGGTGGCGTACGGTTCGTTCGGCGATGCCCAAGGCCCGGGCCACATCTTCCTGTGACTCACCAAGAAAAAAACGATGGGTGATAACATCCCGCAGTCCAGGCTTCAGCGCCGCGATAGCCTCGTCGATAGCATCGGCAATCGGTTCCCATGCGTCCCCATCCGCCGCAGCCCGTGTTGCCTCAAATGCAGCCTCCCGTTCGGCACGCCGTTTCTCGCCCCGGAGGTGATTCAAGGCCCGATGGGTCGCCAGGCGATGGAGCCACCCCGCCAATGT
>JBHEKR010000337.1:0-6435 GCA_041859365.1 Candidatus Hydrogenedentales bacterium | reverse complement strand
TAAGATCGAAAAGGCTCCCTGAAGAATCGAAGCGCGCTCAGATTGGATTGAAGTAACACGGCGATATTCTTTTTGAAGAACCCGTGTAACGATCGCCTCGTTTCGTTGTAGTATGCCTCTGTGGGGCGATTAGGTTCCCGTCAAGGGTGGCCCACTATAGCATCCGGCGGCCGGATCAGTCAATACAATATTGACAACGAGCTATCAATAAGGCACTTTAGATCCTTCCGATCCATAGATTTTATTGATTTTAACCCCTATTTCGCGCCCTTCGACGCTCCGGCCGAACCCCCGCCTTTCCCTGCAGGCTTCGTGCGCACGTACTCCACAAACATCTTGATGAAGTCCTCCGGCGCCTTCCCTTCATAGTCGCGGTTATTGAACACTTCCACGAGATCGTTGTAGTCGCGCTGATGAATACTGTCGTCGAGGTAGAGCTCGTAGAGCGGAATCGTGTCGACTTTGCCATCCCGGTGCTTCGGACAGCCCACATCCTTATGGAGTGAAAAGCCCTTGAAGGAGCCATCCCGGAACTCTTCGAGCTTGAAGGGGTAGAGCCGGCAGAGGATGGGCCTCGACTCGTAGATGGAGCAATAGCGAGTCTTCTTGTCGAGGAAGTGGCAGCCCTTCTTCCCCCGCTTGAGCGCCATCATGTAGCGCTCCTTTCCAACTTTCAACCAGGTGGGATCCCCCTTGGTCACCCCTTGAATCTCCCCTGGTCGGATGAACTCCAGAAACGCATACGGATCCGCCCCCTCCTGCCGGACGATGCGAATGACGTCCCAGGGCGTCGGCAGACAAACCACATCCGTACAGCAGTGCCCGGTGTGATGGCAGGAAAAATTAACGGTATCTCGTCCCATGATGCTATTCCGGTATGATAAGGCCCAAGCGGAGGGCGGGCGCCTTCGCGTCCCGCGATTGCGGCTACCATAGCAAAGCCAGAAACGGCATGCAAAACTGTCCGACACCCCAGGGAAGACCCCGCCAGTTCGCAGGTGTATTTGTGGCAGGACCTTGGTATACTGTGAACGCTAAGAAACGGGGCGCTGGCGCCAGGGTGCGCCGGTGTGGGAATGTTGTATTACCTTGTAGCCGGTTTTGTACCGTAAGAACCGTCAATTGTTTTGTATTCAAAATCCTAAGGAGACAAGAGCATGGCACCGAAGATGGCATTTAACATTGAAGTTATTCTGGATGTAATCCTTCAGATTGTCGCCGTGATCGAAGCAATCCTCGGTCTTTTCGGCATCCAGAGCCTCTAAATCACCGAATCGCGGCGCCCCCCCGACGTTGGGACGGGCGCCGAACAAAAAATTACCCGCCCGGAACTCCCTGGAGTTTTCCGGGCGGGATAAAGTTGTTTGCGGCGGGGCTCAGCCTTCCTGGGATTCCAGCCAGCGAGTCGCGTCGATGGCGGCCATGCAGCCGCTCCCCGCGGCGGTGATCGCCTGGCGGTAGACGTGATCCTGCACGTCGCCGCACGCGAAAACGCCCTCCACGTTCGTGTAGCTCGTGCCGGGCTTGGTGGCGATGTAATCATTGTCATGCAGATCGATAATGCCCTTGAAGATGTCCGTGTTGGGCTTGTGACCGATGGCCGCGAAGTAGCCCGTGCATTCCACCTCGCGCGTCTCGCCCGTGTTCACGTCCTTCAGCCGCACGCCTGTCACACCGTCCTTGTCATTCCCCAGCACCTCATCCACCGTCGTATTCCACTCCACCTGCACCTTCTCATGGTTGATAACGCGGTCGCCCATGATCTTGCTCGCGCGGAACTTGTCCCGGCGGTGCACCACGTGGACCTTGCTGGCAAACTTCGTCAGGAATAGCGCCTCTTCCATCGCTGTGTCACCGCCGCCCACCACCACCAGGGGCTTATTGCGGAAGCGCGGTAGCGCCCCATCGCAGGTGGCGCAGGCGGATACGCCGCGATTCTCAAACTTGGACTCCGAATCAAGACCGAGGTACTTCGCTGTGGCGCCCGTGGCGATGATCACCGTCTTCGCTTCCCAGACTTCCTCGCCGGAATAGACCTTGAAAGGGTTAGACGTGAAATCAACGCGGGTGACCGTCTTATAAAGGAAGCGCGTGCCAAACTTCGCCGCCTGCTTCTTGAACTGCTCCATCATTTCAGGGCCGGTGACGCCATCGGGATAGCCGGGAAAGTTCTCCACCTCGGTGGTGGTCATGAGCTGGCCACCGGGAAGAATATCCTTGCTCAGCTCACCTTCCAGCATGAGGGGATTCAGATCGGCCCGCGCCGTATAGAGCGCCGCAGTATATCCCGCCGGGCCCGAACCAATGATGACAACATTTTCCATTTCGCGAAACTCCAGGGTAAATCCGAAAACAATCCAGCCCGATAATACGTGATGGCGGCACGCCAGCGCGAATGTGCGCACCAGGCTTTTCCGCCGCTCCAGCCCACAATCCTTATTTATACCATATCCAAATAGCACCATTCAACGCCGCTATATGCGACAGACGGTCGGGGAGAAAAACTTGCAATTTCCCGCCGTTCTTTCGTATACTTCCGGCTCTATTCACGCCGTCGGGGATGCCATGTGCATACAGGTGGCGAGGGATAGACTATAGGCCTGGGTAGCTCAGTTGGTTAGAGCGCTGGATTGTGGATCCAGAGGTCGCGGGTTCGATCCCCTCTCCAGGTACCATTGAAAACAATGCGGGAATGTCCCCTCTCAGGAGACATTCCCGCTTTATTGTTTCTCGACATCACCTCACTCCGCCCACAACGCATTCACTGCCTTCACCGTCTCGTCGGTGAGCATCTGGCCACCTTCGGGGCCGACTTCGTTGCTCTGCACGATGGCGCTGTAGCCGCCGCCTTTGGCCGCGTTGGGCGTGGGCACGTAGGTGCCGGGGCCCGCGAGCTGGATCAGGAAGGTCTGGAGCGCTTTGCTCCGGGCTTTCATCTGGATGCCGTACTGCATGAACAGTTCAAAGGGATTGGTGGCGATGGCGATATCGCCCAGGCGAAGGGCGTGCATCTCCACGGGGTAGGGCTTTGCGCCTTCGGCCTGCTGGCGTTCGCAACGATCGAGGACCCGCTGCTGCCACACGGTGCGGCGGCTGAGTTTAGGGTCCTTCGCGGACTCGTCCCGCTCCCGTATTGCCGCTTCGTATTCTTCTCTGGTCACCATGCGCTCGGGCAGGCCCAGCGCGTGCACGGTGTGGGTCAGCGGCGGGTCGATCTTGATGTCCTTCTTCGCGCCCTCCAGGGACTCCTCCCACGCGAGGATGACGCGGCGGGCGATTTCGTCGAGCCGACTCAGGCCGCGCAGTTCACGCATGCGATCCTCGGCGGCCTGCCGATAGCGGATGTGGGGCGAGATATCGCCGCAAGCGGCCGCCCAGCCGAGCACCACGAGATTCTCGCCATGCTTCGCGCGGAGTCCGTCGCGCACGGGCGCCCAGAAGTCCGCGTTGACGAACATGGCGCTTTCCACTTCCTGGGAGGGACATGCGAGATTGACCGTCGTGGCGATGAGCTTGTCTTTAGCGTCCCAGAAGAAGAGGGTTTCCACCGCATGATCTTCGGGACCTTCCACACCGCGGAAGTCGTCGCGCTGCACGGGGCCGTACATGACGGACGTGCCGTCGGCGTTGAGCATGCGCCGATTGTAGCCCACGACGGCGTGGCCCAGGCCCCAGCCCGCCCGCGCGGGCTGCAGCGACTTCCACGCGGCCTCGGCCACCTGGACAACGCGCTCCACGAGAAAATCGCGGTATTCGGTCGGCGTCATGACACCCTCGACCTCGATCAGGTAGTGGCCTTCGGTGAGCGAAGGCCCCGTATGGGTGTGGGTGGCGCTTAGAATCAACTTCTGCACGTCGAAGCCGGGCAAACGTGGCGCCAGCGCCGCGCGGACTTCTTCGAGCACACCCTCGCGAATGGCGACGAGATCGCACGCCACAAGAAGGCCCTGGCCGACGGTCACGTCGCCGTTGCGCGACTCCAGCGCCAGCGCCGAAGCGGTCAGCTCGCTCTCCACGCCCTGGGAGATGCGGGTGGAAAGCTGGCCATCGAGGGCGACGGGCCGGTCGGGCGTAATGCTGGTCGTGGATGCGCCCGCATACAAAGACGCGGCATGGGTCTGTGTCACTGCGGCGATTAGCGTGAGCAAGGTGAAGTGAAACAATCGAATGGGCATGCCTGCGATCTCCTGGGTGGTGGCAAACGGACTCAAAACAACCATAGCACTGCCGCGCCGTCTTCCGCGACTTGATGCACGGTCGCGACGCGCAATGCACCAACGAACGATGCCAAATAGTTAATAGTGTGATAGTCCCTACCGATGCGTCGTAGCCTGGCACGCTCTTTTCAACATCGACAGCATTTCACGGGCAAGATGAATGCAGAAAGTGTCGGCAGCAATTTCTCGAAACCGCCGTCCCTCTGCTATTGTCTCAGAACTCAGACTGACCGGTCAGTTCTGGGGAAAGGGACCACGATGGAAAAGACAGACAAGCGCGAGCGTATCCTGGACGCGGCGGAGAAACTGTTCAAGCACCGGCGCTTCCACGAGATCACGCTGCAGGAAGTCGCTCAGGCGGCAAAGGTGGGCAAGGGCACCATATACTTGTACTTCGAAGACAAGGACGACCTGTTCTTTCAGGTGGCGACGTCGGGCTTCGACGATCTCTGCGAAGTGGTGGAACGCCATGGTGCGCCGGTTGCCCCCTTCATGGAGCGGCTGCTGGCCATGTGCGAGGAAGTGTCGGCCTTCTTCGAGCGGCGCATTGAAATGTTCAACATTATCCAGGCGGAGGCGGCGTGGATGCCGGGTGGCGCGAAGGGCAAGTTGATGCAACGCTGGGGCCGTCGACGCAAGAAGCTGGTCGAGGCCACAGTCAAGATTCTTAAGCAGGGCGTGGACGAAGGTGTGGTGCGGCCCGACATGCCTGTGGACGTCATGGCCATGTACTTGCTGGGCATGCTGCGCACGCGCACGCGGGACTTGCCGGATTTTCCAAAGGAACACCGGAGCCATCATGTATTGGTTGAGTTATTCTGCAACGGGACTTTCGAATGTGGTGTAGAGCAGCCCAGGACGCGCGGCCGAAAGCGGGACCTCGCATGCGCACTGTGAAACTGAACATGTGGGGCGTTGCCTTCATTCTATCCGCCACGTTGACCGGGTGTGCCCGCACCGAGACGCGCTGGACACCGGAAATCGTGGCGCCACCCGCAGCGTCCGAAGCCGCGATTGAGACGCCGACGTCGCTTGAATCGCGGGCGGAATCGCTGACCCTGCCAGCGGAGCTCTCGGGGCCCGTGGCGCTCACACGGGATGGCGCCATCCTCACGACCCTGCTGAACAACCGCCGCATTGAAGTGGCGCGTTTTGGTCCGGAGATCGACGAAACCTACATCGACGAAAATCGCGCTGTTTTCGATCCACGCCTTCTGGCCCAGATCTCCCGGGGCCGTGGCACGCGGCAGAGCCTGGGCTTCAGCAGCACGGGCACTTCAACGTCGAGCGGGACCACGTCAAACAAGCAGGTCACGCTGGACAATGTGGCTGAGCTGCTGGCCAGCGTTCAGCAGTTGAACGAGTCCATCGACGCGCTCAACGGGGACAACGACAGCACTGTGGTGGGCACCTCGGACTCGGTCGAAGTGCGGCAGTATCTCCCCACGGGCACACTTTTTTTTCTTACCGGCGCGGGCGCGAACCTGGACAATAATTCCAGCGGTGATGAATCTCAGCACGCGTGGACAGCGGGCATTTCCCAACCGCTCCTTCGCGGTGCGGGCATCAATACGAATCTCGCCGCGCTGCGTCAAGCCAGAAACGTTGCTGCCCAATCGGAGCATGAATTTCGGGCGACAGTCCTGGCGGTGGTGCGCGAAACAGAGCGGGCCTACTGGGAGCTGACCCTGGCGAAGGAGGTCCTGGCGATTCGCGAGTTCGGTGTGACCCTGGCCAATGATCAGATGACGCGGGAGGAGGGGTTGGAATCCGTGGGCAAGGCCCTCGGGGGCGACGTGATGACCGCCCGTGCGGAGCGCCTGGCGCGCCAGGCCGATCTGGTGGATGCTGAGGCCGCGCTAAAGTCACAGAGTATCGAATTGATTCGCCTGATGCACCCGGAGTCCACGCCACGCTGGGAAGTGGGCTTTGAGCCCCAGGATGATGCCGAAGTGGTGGAAGTGGCGCTGAATGCCGACGAGAGCGAAGATCTCGCCCTCCTTTTCCGGCCGGAACTTGCCCAGGCTCGCCTGACGCTGGCGAACCTCGAGCTGGATGTGGCGCGCACGCGCAACGGCCGCCTTCCGAAGCTCAATCTGGTCGGAGAATACGAAGCGGCGAGCGGCGGCGAAAGCGCCACGGCGTCGAGTACTTCGAGTTCGGATGAAGACACCTACAGCGTGGGCCTCCAGTTTGAGATGGCCCTGTTCAACCGGGC
>JBHEKR010000507.1:0-6821 GCA_041859365.1 Candidatus Hydrogenedentales bacterium | reverse complement strand
CTTCCCACAGCAGCTTTCACGACGGCACGCCCGCCGTGGCCCCTTCGGCGATCAAGATTAACGGGGACTACATCCACACGCCTTTGGGCAAGCTGCCCTATGAAACGCCACGCGCCCTGGAACTGAGCGAAATTCCCGGCGTGGTGGAGGAGTACCGTCGCGCGGCGGAGCGGGCCAAGGCTGCGGGCTTTGACGGCGTAGAAATCCACGGCGCGAACGGCTACCTGATCGATCAGTTCCTTCAGTCGAAGACGAACCACCGCACGGATGAATACGGCGGCAGCATCGAGAATCGCTTCCGCTTCCTCAAAGAAGTGACCGAAGCTGTTTTAACCGTGTTTCCCGCCAATCGCGTGGGCGTGCGCCAGTCGCCCAACGGTGTCTTCAACGACATGGGCTCGCCGGACTTCCGCGAGACCTTTCTCTACGCGGCGGCGCAACTCAACACTTACGGACTTGCCTACCTCCACGTGATGGACGGGCTTGCCTTCGGCTTCCACGAGCAGGGCACGCCCATGACCCTGGCGGAATATCGCGAGGTCTTCCACGATACGCTCATGGGGAACTGCGGATACACCCAGGAAGACGGCGAGAAGGCCATTCGCGAGGGCCATGCGGATCTCGTGGCCTATGGACGCCCCTGGATTACCAACCCCGATCTGGTGGCGCGCTTTGCCAACGGATGGCCCCTGAGCCCCCCCGCTGATCCGACCGTGTGGTCCGGCCCCGGCCCGGACGGTTATACCGATTTTCCGGCCTACAGTGTGGCGTAGGATTGGAACAAAGTGCTGAAAAGTGAGCCCCGCCCGCGGATGCGCGGGCGGGGCGCTTTGTTACAGGAACATCAGGATCAATATCTGCGCGATGATAACCCGCATGATCATCGTGAGCGGGTAGACCGTGGCATAGGCAACCGTGGGCCCCTCGGAGCCCGCGAAGTTTCCGGCGAAGGCCAGGGCGGGCGGATCGGTCATGCTGCCGGCCAGAAGCCCGCAGATGGACAGGAAATTCATTTTAACCACCAGGCGCGCGATAATCCCCATGATGACCAGCGGAATCACGGTGATCATGGCGCCGATAAACATCCAGGTCACCCCATCGCCATGAAGCAGAGTTTCCATGAGATGGTTGCCAGCCTTCAAGCCCACACAGGACAGGAAGAGCACGATGCCCAGCTCACGGATGATCAGACTCGCACTGTTGGGCAAGTACCAGACCACCTTGCCCACGTTCCCCAGTCGACTCAGCACGATGGCCACCAGAAGCGGCCCGCCCGCGAGTCCGAGCTTCACGGGGGCGGGAACACCGGGCACATCGAAGGGAATGCTGCCCACCAGAACGCCAAGGGCAATTCCGATAAATACCGGTAGCATTTCCGGGTGATTAAGGGCGCTTCGGGAGTTGCCCAGCACGCGCGCGGCCTGTTCCAACTGCTCGGCATCGCCCACCGCCACGATCGTGTCGCCATACTGCAGGCGCAGCGATGGGACGACGGGCATTTCCACGCCCGCACGCAGCAGGCGCGTGACACGGACGTTATAACGCGTTGGGAGGGCCAGATCGCGAAGCGCCTTGCCCACCACATTCTTCTTGGTAACGATCAGGCGCTTGGATTCGAGGGTGCTGGGGGCGCTGGATAAGTCCACATCCGCAACCTTGCCGATCATCAGCTTGAGGGCATGCAGTTTCTTTGGCGGACCAACCGCCAGGACCACATCGCCCTGGTGGAGTACCGTCTCCGGCGTAGCGATCGACTGTGCGCCCTGGTGCTGAATGCGCGAGATAATAACACCGGATTCCTCGAAAAGGGAGATCTCGCCGAGGGCCATCCCCTCCAGGCTGGGATTCTCCACGACATAATTGGAGCGACTCAGCGACTCGATCTGGTCGGCGCGCGCCTGGGTCAGGGCCTTGGATTCGTTCGCGACGTTGACCCTGAAGATGAAGCGGATAAACAGCATGGTCAGCAGAATACCCACGATGCCGAAGGGATAGGCGACGGCGTAACCGAGACCGGGCAGGGCAAAGATCTCCGGGGAGCCCCCCGCATCGGAGATGGCGGCCTGGGCCGCGCCCAGGCTGGGGGTGTTGGTCGTCGCGCCGCAGAGTAGCCCGACGATAACCGCCGGTTCGATGCCGAACATCCGGCCCATCACCATAGCGGTGACCGCGCCGAGGATGACAATCCCCGCGGCCAGAAGGTTCATCGGCAGCCCCTCGCGGCGGAGGGAGTCGACAATGCCGGGGCCCACCTGCATGCCGATGGAGTAAACGAACAGAATCAGCCCGAATTCCCGCGCAAATTCCATCATTTCATGGTTCACCGAGAACTTGAAGTGGCCGAAAATTAAGCCAGTGAAGAGAACACCGGCGATCCCCAGGCCCACGCCGCGCAGTTTAAAGCTGCCCAGTACCAGGCCGGTAACGGCGACGAGGGCGAGTATTACGACCGTTCCGGCAATGGACTCCCCTTTGAATAATTCCTGAATCCAAATCATAGCGGTGCAAAAGCCTTTCACGGGTCGATGCAACTGTGACGGGCCGCGACCTATTGCAGCCACGGCGAAATGGTATCACAGCCGACAAATCGTCTGCCTCTTCTTGTGAATTTTTGTAATTAGTTAAGCGTAGAACTAGAGTATAGTATAAGCGGTTTTTTGCTTGGATGGCGCGGTTCAACCGGGGGTGTGTTGGTAGATCTTGCCCCGCCCGTTCCCCATGAACTATGGTAAAGGCCTCGCCGCGACGGCGGGTGTCACGCGGCATCCCACAATACAAACAGACAGGAAGTTTGTAGTATGTCTGACCAGTGGTATTTCCTTCGCGATGGGGCCCGGATCGGGCCGGTTACGACCGCCGAACTTCGGGGATTGGCGGAGCGGGGCGATTGGGGGGGATCGGATGCGGTGTGGACCCCGAGCCTGCCGGGCTGGACCCGCTTCGCGCAACTTCGTGACCGTATGGTTTTCCCCGCTGCATCGAATTCCATGGCCGCGCTCGCTATCGACGCCGTAGATCGGGACATTGACCCGCCCCGCTCGGCCAAAGACCGCATCGTGCCCCGCGGCTACCCCATGGATCCCAAAGATCGGATTGCGCGCGCCCTTTTCGTCGCGCTGGCCGTCGGCCTGGCCTGGGGAATTCGCGGAGACTTCGGGCACCTCCTTGGGGCCATGTACCCCGGCGCGGTGCTGCTCATGGCCCTCGCCTATGTCTCCGGACAGGAATTTCTGCTGCGCTCCATGCCTGTACTGGCCGCCGCGAGCGCCCTCGGCATCGGCTACGGCGGCCATATGAGCTACGGCATCCTCCACGGCTACGCCCAGGCGGACACCTTCAACAACTACGCCTATGGTTTTCTCGCCCTCTTCCTGCAGGGCGGCGCATGGGGCTTTTATGGCGGCGCGCTGGTGGGCGTGGCCCTGGAGCGGGATCGCGCGAAGTGGATCGACTGGGCCGGCGGCATCGGCGTCATGATTGTCAGTTCCTTCCTGACGTACTGGCTGATATACAAAGCCATCGGCTTTGACATCAACCCGCCCCGCTCCAACAGCGCCCTGGCCCACCTTGGCGGCGGCATCGGCCTCTTCGGCTGGTTCAACTATCGCAAACTGCCCGTGGCCACCCGCGCGTCGCTGTCGGGCTTTGTGGGATTTGGCCTCGGCATGGCGGGCGGACGCCTCATCGGCAATGTCTTCCACAATTTGGAAGGCCGCTTCGAGATTAACCACTGGAACACCATGGAGGTAAGTTGCGGTCTGATCGGCGGCTTCATCTTCGCCTTCGGCATGCTCGGCATGCGTTTTCGCGATCGCGCGACGGACAAGTCGCTTACCCCATGGGACTGCGTCGCTGCCGTTTTCGTGCTCGGCCTTATCCCGCTTTTCCACCTGTTGACGCGCGTCGAAGATGAGGATCGATCAGGCTGGGCGACCAAACTCGCGGAATACGGCTCCTCCTGGACGGCCAACGGCATCGGCCTGTCGCTCCAGATCGTGGTGCTGCTCGGTTTCATCGGCGCGGGCCTCTGGATATATGGCCAAGCCACCGACAAAAGTCGCTGGGGCGCGCTGCCGGTGCTGTGGCTTTCCCTCGTGATGCTGCTATTCCAAAACTTCCGAGCGCTCTATTTCTTCACGCCCGCAAGAGAAAACTACGTCAACATGCACAGCGTATTCTGGCTGCTTTTCGTCGCGATGGTCGCCTATGTCGCCTGGCGCGAGTATAAGGAGGGCCACACGGACGAGTGTGATTCGGACGAAGAAAGCGATCGCGTGCCCTGGAAAGCCTGGAGCGCCGTCGCACTGGTGGGTTTCGTGATCATTGTGCTCGGCGCGGGCCTCGTCAATGGACCCACCACCATGAAAACCGCCAATACCCGGTGGCCCGTCTGGTCGTGGAGCCAGGGGCCCTTTCCGGGGGCCTCACCCTCGGAATGAAAAGACCCGTTCAACGCCAGTTCCCATTACTGGATTGCAGGGACTTCAGCGACGACAGCGACAGCAGGCTTTCAAGACCTGCCGTCACTGCGGTCTCTGCCGTCCCTGCAATGTAGAGAGAAAACTGCAAAGCCCATCGTAGTACCCCGGCCAGGAGGCCCGACCCATGAACACCCTCATCGCCCTTACCCTCATCTTCGCCGCCGCACCGCAGGCCGTCCACACCTGGAACTTCGACAACGACACCGATCTCGCCGCCTGGCGCCCCAACGCGCACCTGACCGATGTGGGGCTGAAAGACGGCGTACTCCACGCCCGCGCAACCGACTGGGACCCCTTTTTCTCCTGCGACGGCATCGAGATCCCAACGAATGCCTGGCAGGTGGTGGTTTTGCGCATGCGCGCGACTGCCGCGGGCCAGGGCGACCTCTTCTGGACCGGCGACACTTCGGGGCCTTTCGAAGGGCTCTCCGAAGATCGCAAAGCGCGCTTTCAGGTGCCCGGCGATGGCGAATGGCACGACATCGCCATATATCCCTTCTGGCAGAGCGCCGGGGCGATACGCAAGATGCGTCTCGACGTCTATGGCGACGCGGAGTTCGACCTCGACGCCATCACCATCCTGGACTGGTCCGAAGGGAAAGCGCCTTCAACCCAGAACCGGTGGAGCGCCGAAGAACTCTCGGGCTGGTTCGCGCCGGGTGAGGGTCAAACCCGCTGGTCACCGCCGCTGAATCTGGACACCGAGGAGCTCGGCTGGGCCAGCCTCGATCTGAAGGCCGAGACCGAAGGCACCGGCGCGCTGCTCTGGGGCACCGCGACCCGCCCCGGACTGTTCCGGCAGGAATTCCCCATTCAATCGGGCGCGCGCACAGTCAACCTGGAGCTCCACGGCGTCCCCGGCTGGAGCGGGGTGGTCGCTTTGGGCCTCGAACTACCAAGTGGCATGGTCGCCTCGAACCTGCAACTGGGCGAAGCGCCCTCGGGACCCGCCGATCTGCAATTTATCTACTTCGGCCCTCAGGAGGGCGCCAACCGCGTTGGGAAGCCCGCGCGGGTCATTGCCCAGTTCAGCAATCGCGGCGGTGCGGCTTTGGCGCGCGTCACGGGCCGACTCGAAGGGCCCGACGGCCTCGCCATCACGCCCGTCGTGCCCGAAGCGACCGCCATCGACTTCGAGGGCCTGGGCCGCCTCGCGTGGGACGTCGTATCGGATGTGCCCGGAGCTGTATCGCTGAAGCTTTCGCTCGAAGGCGCACCCGAGCCCCTTCAGGTCGAGGCCACGATCGAATTTACCGCCGCGCTTGAATTGCCCAAGGCGGACTATGTTCCCGAGCCGAAGCCGGTGAAGACCTCTGTGCCGATTGCGGCCTACTACTTTCCCGGCTGGGACAGTCCGGCGAAGTGGGACCCCATTCAGCGTGTGGCGCCCGTGCGCAAACCCCTCCTGGGCTGGTACGACGAGGCGAATCCGGAAATCGTGGACTGGCAGATCAAATGGGCCGTGGAAAATGGTATTTCTGTGTTCCTCGTGGACTGGTACTGGGTCCAGGGCAGCCAGCACCTGCGCCACTGGATCGAGGCCTACAGAAAATCGCGCTACCGCGATCAACTGAAGATCGCGATCATGTGGGCCAACCACAACGGGCCGGGCACGCACACCGCCGAGGATTGGGCCGCCGTAACCGACCACTGGATCGCCGAATATTTCCCGATGGACAGCTACTACCGCATGAACGGCAAGCCGGCCGTGTTCATCTGGGACAATCGCGCAATCCGGGCGGATCTGGGTGGCAGCGACGCGGTCGCGGCGGCCTTAGCGAAGTCCCAGGAAGCCGCCAAAGCGGCGGGTTTTGAAGGCATCCACCTTGCCGCGCTCCACGGCGACGGCAATGAGGCCACGCTGGGTGCCGAGGGCTACCACGGCATCACCACCTACCACGAGTGGGGCAATGCGCCCGGCCTCGCGGAGAATCCGAAGCGCATGACCTACAATGATCTGGTGGCCACGGTGCCCGAGGCCTGGCGCAAGAAAAACGAAGCCCGTTGTCTGCTGGAATTCTACCCCGTGGTCGACACCGGCTGGGATGCGCGTCCCTGGCACGGCAATGAAGCCCAGGTGATTTCTGGGCGCACACCGGCCCTCTTCAAGCAGCTTCTTCAAGAGGCGAAGACCTTCGCCGCCTCCGCCGAGACGCCCCTGATTGTCCTCGGCCCCGTAAATGAATGGGGCGAAGGCAGCTACATCGAGCCCGCAACGGAGTACGGCTTCAAAATGCTGGAGGCCATCCGTGAAGTCTTCGGCGAAGGCGATCCCGCAGACTGGCCCGTGAACATCGGCCCGGCGGACATCGGCCTCGGCCCCTATGACTTCCTCGAGCA
>JBHEKR010000033.1:0-49591 GCA_041859365.1 Candidatus Hydrogenedentales bacterium | reverse complement strand
GACCTACCGCCTCCTGAATCCCCTCTGCTGGTTTTACTTTGGCGGGATCCCACTTTCCCTCCTGGCGATCCGCGAGGTCTTTCGGGGAGACCGGGCACGGCGCGCGACATGGGCCATCGTGGCGCTGACGCTCCTGACGCTCAACCTTCTTTACCTTGCCCGAGGCGAAGGCGAGCGCTCGGCGATGTACATGATTCCTTTTGTCGTGTTGCCCGCCGCTTACCATCTGGAGCGCTGCATCGCCGCGGGCAAAAGCGGCAATGTGCTCTGGGTTACGGCGCTTTTCCTGATGTTTCAGTGCTGGTTTACGGAGACGTTCTTTTACACGTATTGGTAAAAGTGAACAATTTAACCATGAATGAACTTAGAGCAGCCTGTGGCCGTAATCAAAAATTCTTACCACGAAGGGCACGAAGTACACGAAGAAAATGAGATACCGGGTCACATCTTTTTGGTCGGGTATCCTTGGGCACTAGGCATCTCTCCCGTTTATTTCTCCGTGCATCAGTGTCCTCCGTGGTCAATATTTCTTTGAGTTGACCTTGTGCAGCGAAAGCAAAGTTCCTTTGCTGTCTACGGCCAAATGTTTTCAAACCTCAAAGAACTCAAAGGAACAGCAAAAGGGTTTCCTTTTTGAGTTCTTTGAGTTCTTTGCGGTTAAATTTCTTGTTTTATACTGACAAATAGGATTTCGGGCTTACAACGGGGTTGTTTTTGAGCGTTGATTCCCGGATTCCGATTCGTGTGCATTTGTGTTCATTCGTGGTTCACTTTTTGATTTCCTTCTTCGATTTCACTGCGACCTGATTCTTTGATCCAATGCGCCGGCCCAATGGTCCCGCGCGGGAGTAGTACGCCATGTGGCGAGACAAAAAAGTGTCGGTCATATTCCCGACCTACAACGAAAAAGACTCCATTCGGGCGGCGATTGAGGATTTCTTCGCCTCGGGCTATGTCGATGAGATCGTGGTGGTCAACAACAACGCCGCAGCGGGCACGGACGACGAGGTGCGCCCGACGCAGGCGCGGCTGGTGCATGAATCGGCCCAGGGCTACGGCCATGCCATCTGGCGGGGACTGGACGAGGCCACCGGCGATCTCCTGATCCTGGCGGAACCCGATGGAACCTTCGTGGGCAAGGACGTGATCAAGCTCTTGGCCTTCAGCGACGACATGCCCGTCGTCTTCGGTACGCGAACGGCCCGGGAATTCGTCTGGGATGGCGCGAACATGGGCGTATTTCTCAAGTGGGGCAATTATGCGGTGGGTAAGTTGATGGAGTTCTTGTTCAACACGACTTTCCTGAGCGATGTAGGCTGCACGATGCGCCTGCTTCACCGTCACGTGTATGAAAAGGTGCGGCCCCAGTTCACCGTGGGCGGATCTCACTTTGGGCCCCAGCTCATGCTGCTGGTGATCCTGAACGGATTTCACTTCGTGGAAATCCCGGTAAACTACCGCAAGCGCGTCGGAGTATCTTCCGTCACCGGCAGCACCTTTCGAGCCTTTACGCTCGGCTGCCAGATGATCTTCATGATCCTCCAATACCGCCTGGGCTCGTGGCTCGGAATGCTTCCGCGCAAGAGCTCAACCGACGAAGTTTGACAAGCCCGTCCCAGAATGGTATAGTCTGTCCACACCTTGACAGGTCCTTGGGGCGTGCCATGCCTGCGCGCCGTACCGTTAGGAATTTACTAGATTTCGCACGGCCTGATCCGGGTATTTAGCGGGTTTATCAGTTTGGTGATCCAGCCAGGAAAGGACCCCTTCGACGCGTGAGTATGTATTCGCGAGAAGTTGTGGCGGAAGTACTGGCGGCGAATGATATTGTCCAAATCATTGGCGCTTTCGTTGAATTGAAGGGCGCTGGTGGTGGCCGGAAGAAGGGACTCTGCCCCTTCCACCGCGAGAAAACTCCCTCGTTTGTGGTTAGCCAGGACAAGCAGATTTATAACTGCTTCGGCTGTGGCAAGCATGGTGACGCCATCAGTTTCGTGATGGAGCACGAAGGCTTGGCCTTTGTGGAAGCCCTGCAAAAACTCGCAGATCGCGGAAATATCCGCTTGCCCGCCCCCACGGGGGACAACAACGGCGCGGACGGACTGCGCAAGCAATTGCTCGAATTGAACCAGTCGACGGCCAAGTTCTACCGCAGGCTGTTGCTGGATGAAAACTGGGGGAAAACCGGTCGGGTCTATCTTGAAGGCCGACGCCTCCAACCGGAAACGGTGGAGCGTTTCGGGCTGGGATATGCCCCGGATGGCTGGAGCACGCTGCTGGATGCCGCCCGGACAAAAGGATTGCCGGAGGCGGTGCTCGCGAAGTCCGGCCTGTTCAAGGACAAGGACGGCGGCGGACGCTATGACGCGTTTCGCAACCGGCTGATGTTTCCTATTAAGGATGTTTCCGGCAATGTGGTGGCCTTTGGCGGCCGTGCGCTGGATGACAGTCCCGCGAAGTATATCAATTCTCCGGAGACGGACGTCTACCGGAAAAGTCGTGTTTTGTACGCCCTTCACGAGGCCCGCGACGCAATGCGTCGTGAGAAGTATGTCATCCTCGTTGAAGGGTATTTTGACGCCCTGCGCTGCTTTGACGCGGGCATCGAAAATGTCGTGGCAACCTGCGGCACCGCGTTGACGGCGGAGCAGGCTTCGCTGATCCGACGTTATGTTCCCAGTGTCGTGATTGTATATGACGGAGACGCCGCCGGAATCCAGGCGGCGCTGAAGGGAACAGGGGTGTTGACGGCGGCGGGATTGGCGGTGCGCGCGATGGCGCTGCCCGGCGGTCAGGATCCGGATGATTTCATCCGCGATTCGGGCGGAGACGCCTTTCGCCAGATGGTGTCGGAGGCGAGTGACTTTGTGACCTTTTACGCCCGGCAGAGCGAAAGCCGCCTGGGCAGTATTGAAGGGCGCACGCAAGTGGCCCATGAATTGTTTGATATTTTGCGCCATATCGAGGACGAAGTCCGGCTGGACGAATACCTCGGTCTGACGGCGGATCGCCTGGGCCTGAACCCATGGGCATGCCGCAAGGAATATGAGAAGTACACGACATCGCATCCGCAAAAAAAGGCGAATGACGATGTGTCCGAAGTTGAAGTTCAGTATGTGTTCTCGAAAGACGACTGCGATTTTCTTGCCGCACTGATGCACGACCCGGCCCTGCTGGAGACGGCGCGGAAGGCCTTGGAAATTGTGCCCCCGCGAAATCGCACGGCGATGCTGGAGGTGCTGGAGGTGCTCTGCCGCGGCGGCGCGCCGAACAGTCAGTTGGATTTTGTGAATGAAGAGGCCCGCCGTCTGTATGCCGCCGCGGCGGTGTGCGACGCGGAAAACATCGCGGAACCGGCGTTGCTGGTTTCCAAGCGCTTGAAGGCCCTGGAAAAAGAATCGCTGCGCATTGAAGCCGCAGAAACTATTACAGAGATCCAGGAAGCCGAGCGCGCGGGAGATCCACTCCGCCTTACTGTCGCATTGCAGAGAAAAGTACAGCTAAAAAAACAGTTGGAGCGGATTGGCGCCTCATAGGAAGCCCCAATCCCAACCGGCACCACGAATCGAGGGTGAGCCATGGCCGTGACAAAAAAAACCAAGCCGACGACCATCAAGGACCAGAAGACGACCGAGACGATAGAGCGCGCGCGTGAAACCGGCAGGCTGACCTTTGACGAGCTTGACGCGATCCTCCCCGAAGACGCGACGCCGCAGGAGATCGACGACGTCATGGTCGCGCTGAGCGATACCAATGTCGAGTTGGTCGACGAGTATAAGATCGATTCCGAGCGCAAGGCGGAAGACACCCGCAAAGCGAAGATCGCGAAGAAGGCGGAACTGCGCCGCGAGGCCGCCCACAGCCGCCTGGAGCGCGCGGACGACCCGGTGCGCATGTACCTGCGCGAGATGGGCCGCGTCCCCCTGCTCACCAAAGACCAGGAAGTCGCCATCGCCAAGCGGATCGAAGCGGCGGAAAACGACCTGAACGACGTTATCCTCGGGACGCCCTACACGCTCAAGGAAGTCCAGATGATCGGCGCCCGCCTGCTGGCCGGTCGACTGAGCTATGCCACGATCTGCAAGGATGAAGACCCCCGCATCCACCACCGCTTCGTGAACGACCTGCCCGACCTGATGGAAAAAATTGTCGAGCTGGACACGAATATCGAGACGCAGGACAAGAAATCGCGCAAGGGCGGCATGACCGACAAGGCGCGCCAGAGCCTCGACAAGAAAATCGACGCATGCCGCGAAGAGCAGATCGCGATCGTCAGCCTCTTCAACCTCAAGTCCAAGGAGATCGCCAAGATCGGCCGGAAGATCAAGGGACTGAAGCGCCGCATCCAGGCCTGCCGCGACGAAATCGATCGGGTGGAGCGCGAGATCGGCCAGGACGGCAAAGAAATCCAGGATCAGGCCGCGAAGATCCGGCGGGCTGCCACCGCGTCCGAAAAGCTGGGCCCCGAAAAGGAATCCGTACTGGAGGCCGAACGCCGCCTCACCATCGCCGAGCGCAAGATCGACCAGATCGAGAGCGATGCAAAGCTGAACGCGGACGAAATCGGCGCACTTATCGACGTCATCAAGCACCGTGAAGAACTCATCTACAATGCCAAGATGGAGCTGGTGGAGGCGAACCTGCGCCTGGTGGTCAGCATCGGCAAGAAATACACCAACCGCGGCATGTCCTTCCTCGACCTGATCCAGGAAGGCAACATCGGCCTCATGAAGGCCGTGGACAAGTTCGAGTACCAGCGCGGCTACAAATTCTCCACCTACGCCACCTGGTGGATCCGCCAGGCCATCACCCGCTCCATCGCGGACCAGGCCCGCACCATCCGCATTCCCGTGCACATGATCGAATCGATCAACAAGCTCGTGCGCACAAGCCGCCGCCTCGTGCAGGAATACGGCCGCGAACCCAGCCCCGAAGAGATCGCGGAAGAGATGGAAATGTCCGCCGACAAGGTCCGCTCCATCCTCAAGATCGCCCAGGAAGCCATCAGCCTCGAAACCCCCGTGGGCGACGAAGGCGACTCCAGCTTCGGCGATTTCATCGAGGACAAAGGCGCCGAAAGCCCGGCCAACGCCACCGCCTTCAGCGTATTCCAGGAACGGCTCGACGAAGTGCTCGGCTCCCTCACCGAGCGCGAAGAAAAAGTGCTCCGCCTGCGCTTCGGCCTCGGCGACGGCTACCCCCGCACCCTCGAAGAAGTCGGCAGCGTGTTCAACGTCACCCGCGAACGCGTACGCCAGATAGAAGCCAAAGCGCTCCGCAAAATGCGCCACCCCACGCGCTCGCGCGAGCTCAAGACCTTCCTCGACTGGAGCCTCATGCAATAGGCAACCCCCGCGAAGACTACGAGCCGGACGCGCCCCAAAGCCCGTCCGGCTCTTGCGTTTTCCGCCGCGGAACCAGTATGATTGCACCCTGTTCAGGCAGCCACTTTCAGGGCCCTTCGCTCAGTCGGTTAGAGCAGGTGACTCATAATCACTTGGTCGAAGGTTCAAGTCCTTCAGGGCCCACCAATGATAGCAACGACTTACGCAGATTGCGTAAGTCGTTTTTTGTTGCAACCCCCTCCAGTGTTGCAAATTTGCTCCACTCCAATTTGTGGGTGAAGGGATTGTGTCACACGCACCAAGTCAAGGGTATGGCCGATGTCGACAATGATACCTCCACCCTCTTCCGCCCCGAAGTGGCATCACAGCATAGCCCAGGGCAACGCCCTGGGTGAGTTCCAACAAACAAAAGTCAGCCCTGAAAGGGCGACACAAAGGAGCTTGGATATTCATGTCCGAGGCAGCGCCCGCCCAGGCGTCAAAAAAGCGCCCACGCGTTGTGTGCGGGAAAGTATCAACGGCGCGAAGGTTCAAGGGCATTCATGTCCGAGGCAAAGAGCTCTTTGACTCAGAAGTCCACGAGGGTGCGCCGCACCACGCTCGTGTAAGAAACGTCATTCCCACGAAAGTGGGAATCCAGCCCGCACCACACCCTCCCACGACAGCCTACAGCCTACAGCCTACAGCCTACAGCCTACAGCCTGAAGCCTGCAGAGATTTCCTCCCAATTCACTATTCAAAATTCACTATTCATAATTCAAAATCCCCCTTGCGCACAACATCCCCGCCCCTATATACTCCACCCCAACGCACCAAAAATCCTCAGGGGGCAGTTTGCCTGGGGCAAACCTAAAGGGGATTCCACACATGCGCACCGCAGACCTCCACCTCCAGCGAAGCACCGAAGCCCTCCTCGGCTACCTCCAGGGCATCACCTGCGACGACCACCTCAGCGACATCGAAATCGCAAACCTCCAGGGCTGGCTCGAAACCCACCACGCCCTCCGCCAATACTGGCCCTTCGACGAAATCAGCGCACGCCTCGAATCCATCCTCCGCGATTCCGTCATCGACGAAGACGAACGCGCCGACCTCCTCGAATGGTGCGCCGACCTCTCCCTCGACACCCACCCCGTCTACGACTTAATAGACACGGCCACCCGACAACTCCACGGCGTCCTCCACGGCATCCAGTCCGACGGCAAAGTCACCGAAGAAGAAGTCTACGGCCTCCGCGACTGGCTCGAACACTTCCGCATCTTCCGCAGCGCCTGGCCCTTCTCCGACACCTTTGACCTCGTCGATCATATCCTCGAAGACAACCACGTAAGCGCCGAAGAGCTCAATCAGCTCCACGCCTCTTGCAGGCAATTCTCCGAGCGACCCGCGACTGAGCGCCCCATCGAAGAAAAGACCGAGTGGTGGGCCGACAACAGTGCCCCCTACCTTCAGCCCGTCGGCGGAATCTGCCGCGACGACATCCGAATCGTCTTCGAAGGAAGATGCTTCTGCTTCACCGGCGGCAACAAACAATTCAAACGCGCCACCCTCCGCCAGCACGTCACCGAACGCGGCGGAAGATTCGCCGACACCATCGTCAAAGACTTGGACTACCTCGTCCTCTGCGAAATAGGCAGCCGACTCTGGGTTTATGCGAGTTATGGCAGAAAAGTGGAGGCGGCTATGGAGAAGGGGATTCCCGTGATTACGGTGGAGCGATTTCTTGGGGCCGTGAACATAAGCGCTTGATGCGCTTTCAGAGATCATCGTCGGGAAGTATGCAGTGCACTATACAATTAAGTTTCACAAGCAGCGATGCGATGCGCCGAACGTGTAGCGCCAGATTTCACCACACCGGGAGCTTTGGAGATGAGGCTTTACTATCCAAAAGAAATCACCGTTGAATGGCTGATGGGGTTGGTTGAAAATGGTGTCGAGGAAGGGCGATATATTGACTTCAAGAGAGCAATTGAACTCAAGGAGCCAGCCAAGAAGCTCGACTATGCGATAGATTTGGTCTCTTTTGCCAACGCTGGCGGTGGGAATATCGTTTATGGGGTGGCCGAGAAGAAAGGAGTGGCGCATTCGCTCTATGGAATCTCGAGCAATGATGTCGATAGCGAGAAGCGAAAACTGATCCAGATTGCGGAAGATTGGGTGGATCCAAAAATTCCCGGAATGGAAATAGTCGCACTCGAACATGATGAGAAGAGCTTTTTGATCCTTCACATACCAGAGAGTTGGAATGCCCCCCATATGGTATGCGGGAGTGAGCAAACCCTTTTTAAGAAACGTCATGGGAGCCAGAACTGCATCATGGACGTAGATGAAATAAGGTTGGCTTTCGTGTCGCGTCGGGACGAACTGAAAAGGTTTTCCGAGTACAGGATAGATCGAATTAAGAAATCACTTGGAGGTAGTGCGGGCATGAGGTTGTCCGGCTCCGCGTTCGTTTTCGCACATGTAGTGCCACTTTCAGGGATTCGCTCCCTTACCGTCCTGAGCGGAGACGACCTTCAACATTCAGTTGAAGTGTTTAAGTCAGAACCGTTTTCATCGGAGAGAAGTCGATTCAATCTTGATGGATATTTGCATGGGCGCATCGCGGATCCGGAAGATGGATTCGGATGGTACGTTCAAGTCTTCCGGAATGGTTTGATGGAATTGGTAGACACTAAGTCCTTGTGGTACCAAACCAGAGATAATTTTGGTTCTGATTCAGATCGGTTGTCGCGATCTTCACACGCACTCGTTGAAATAGGAGACACCGAAATCCTAGTCACAAATTTTGTAAAGCGTTCAATAGATTTCCTGGGGGCCTGTCAGGTGCCCGCTCCCTACTTCGTTTTCCTGACCGTAGTCGGTTTATCGGGACGAATACTTAAGAAGCAGAACAGCACTAAAATGCAAGATTTAATGCGCGCCTCGAGTTCAATGACTATACAAGAGCAAGAACTCCACATCCCCGAGATTTTGATCAGTTCCGATGATATTCAACAGATTTCAATGGGATTACGACCGCTCTTTGATATATTGTGGCAAGCATCTGGACGTAAAGAATGCCTCAACTATAATTCAGAGACTGGCATTCATGCCCTATTAAAGCAGAGCTAACATCTTCATCCAAGAACTTTGGCCTGTTTTGGCTGCATCAATCGTGCACAGGCCTGAGAAAGCCTACCTACCTGCGACACGTTGAACGATATTCTGAGTGGGCACTTCCGACATGTTGACAAGTTTCTCGAAGGAGACCACGAATGGCAGAGTACCCCAAAGTCTTTCTCGCGCGTGCGGGACGCCACGGCGAAGACGAAGACTACGCTCTTGAAAATGGCCTGGCTATCATCGGGTTTCAGAACATTCCCTCCCTGGCCGTCACGGATGACTACGACGCGGTGTTGAAGTTGGTGAGTGAAACGAATCCCGAATTGAAACCCAGGGCAGCCGGTAACTTTTCTGGTCAACTCTGGGCCTTTGCCCTCTCTATGAAGGAGGGAGACACGGTAGTCCTGCCGCGAAAGTTGACGTCACAGGTCGCGATCGGAAAAGTGATAGGCCCGTATCAGTTTCTCAAAATAGGCGAACAGCACCGCCACGTACGAAAGGTAGAATGGATTCGTTCAGATATTCCGCGAAGCACATTCGAGCAGGATCTGCTTTTTTCCTTCGGTGCCGCCATGACCGTATGCAAGATTTCGCGCAACGACGCCGAAAGACGCGTTGCAGCCGTACTCGACGGCAATACTGATCCCGGTCCGCTGGTGCAACTGAAGAAGCCCGGCGAATTGTCTACGGAAGTCGTGAGTTCCGAGGCCGTCGCAAATGCGGACCTTGCCCAACTCGCGGACGATCAGGTCATCGCTCACATCCAGAGCCGTTTTGCGGGTCATGCATTGGCGGGGCTTGTTGATGCAGTTCTCAGGGCCGACGGCTGGATGACGAAAGTCTCGCCACCTGGTGCAGACGGTGGCGTGGACATCCTCGCTGGCCGGGGATCTTTGGGGCTGGATGCACCCCGATTGTGTGTGCAGGTAAAGTCCCAGACATCTCCTGCCGACGTGACGGTATACCGCACGCTGCAAGGATCTATGCAGACTTTCGCGGCGAGCCAGGGCCTGCTGGTCTGCTGGGGAGGGTTCACGCGGGCGGTCATGACCGAAGCCAAGCAGGGTCATTTCTCGGTTAGGTTGTGGGAGAGTCGCGATCTCGTCGAGGCCATCTATAGAAACTATGAACGCCTACCCGCCGAAATCCAGGCTGAATTGCCTCTAAAGCGGGTCTGGATGCTGGTTCCTGAGGAAGCTGGCGATTGAATTCCATGTTTCCGAAGAGGCCGTTCATGAGATAGAACTTGAAGCTCGAGGTCGACTGGGAGTCCCGTCAGAAATGGAGGTCGTTGCATCCCCGCCTCGCCAAGCGGTGCCTGGGGAGAAGGAAAAGAGCGCGAAGACGCCCGCGTAGAACCATTCTTCACAAACACTACCCAAGAACAGTTGCAATGACGCTTCCAAAACGACATCACACGATTCCCCAATTTCTGCTGAGAAACTTCGCGGAGGACGGTAAGAAACAACGCATCTGGGTGTACGACAAATGGTACGACAAAATCCATCGGACCTCGATCAAGAATGTTGCTGTCCAGAGTTACTTCTATCAGTACAATCTCGACGAGAACTATTTCGTTTCTCTTGAGGAAAGTCTTTCCCAGTTAGAGGCGGCGGCGGCCATTGTCGTCAGGCGAATACTTACCGAGCGCACCATAGATACACTTGACGTCTTGGAGTGCGGACAGTTGGCCGCGTTGATTTCCGCACAGTGGCTTCGGACAAGCGCCTTTCGAGAGTACTCCCAACAATCGGATGAATTAATTATGGAAGTCTTGAGCCAGGGCGGAGGCGATCCGACGAAAGTGAAGTTGTGCGTCCCGGGAATGGATCCTGATAATGCTCCAACATACCAACCGATGAGCGATGCCGATCACCATATGTTTGCAATTGAATTCATGAGCAAGATGAATCCCCAATTCACTGAGGCCCTGCTCTTGAAGAAATGGACACTGCTGCAAAGCACTGAGCCGTTGCTCCAAATTTCGGATCACCCGGTTTGTCTATTTAATGAGGTCGATATGGGCCTACGCAGCAATCTTGGACTGATGGTTGATGGAATTGAGATTTACATGCCCTTGAGCACGCGGATCTGTCTCCGTATGCTCTGCCCAAAGTTCTACGGCGATTCACCATCTGCCCTCGACCTGACAAGGGAGTTGGCCGGTTCGCTCAACAACCTGCAGGCGATGCATGGCAGTCGATACCAGTACGCCCATGAAGATAACTTTGACGGGGTGCGAAAGTTCCTCAAGGAGAATCCGAGATTCAAGAGGCCGGCGCGGGCAAGTAGAGCCCAATAGCGCGTCCCGCAGCGGTGATGGTTGAGGTGGGGCGACGTGGGACGGCGTTGCGAACTAGCCCCCCTCTCCAATTCATCTTGCCCATGCCTGTTACTACGAACTCCTTATCGTCCTGGGTATTGCCCTCAAACTCGGCGGCGCGGATATCACGCCCATCTATCGGCTTCACCCCGATTTCGTCGCACTTCCCTTTGCGGCGGTCCTCTGCGCAGTCTGGTATTGCAGCCGCCCACGGAACGCTTTGCAGACCTTTGTTGCTGTAGTGCTATTTGTGGTCTTTATCGGTGTCGTGATCTTTCTGGTGGTTGTGAAACCTGATGCTACTATCGAAAACAAATATCTGCCGGCCAGAGGCGTTCCAATCATCGTTGAGTGGCTGGTGGCCGTCGTACTGTTGGCGACCATGGCCATCGCGTGCTGGCGAACACGCAAAACCCTTTATCCACTGGGGGAAACACGTCCATGACGCAAAACTTCTTATTGCTGAAAGCCTGCCGTCGATCCATAGTTTATGCCTCCATCCTCGGTGTCGTGTTGCCCATCGGATTGTTGATTCTCGCCCGACTAGATGGGGCGAACGAATTTCAGGAGATTATTCTCTGGATTTCTAATCATGCCCGCGCTTTCACTGTATATGCGGCCGGCCTGGCGGCCTTCTGCCACTTGATTGCCGGATTGCCCTCCGCGCTTGAAAAGCTGCCCATGCCCGTCAGCGCCCGCCAACGCGCATACCTGCCCCTTGGATTCGCGTTGCTTCACTGGTTCGTTTTGCTGGGCATTCTTGCCGTAGCGCTCACACTGGGTAGCGGCCCCTCCCATCTCGATCGCGCGCTGCGCTTTTTTGCTGGCGCTATTGCTGGAATCCCCCTTGGATTTTTCATCATCGCGGTCACCAACCGCAATGCGGGCAACACCAATGTGTTGTCCTTTCTGGGCATGCCTTTCTATGCGTTCCAAGGCGTATTCACCAGTCAGCAAGTCGGCCCCATATCGCATTCCGAGATCATGAACAGATTGTATGAGACCTGCTGGCCCGCGATGTTGCTCTGTACCTTGCTGATCATCAGGGAAACACCCATCCACCGGCAAAACTGGCGCAGGGCCGCATTCATACTCTTTCCAACTCCTGTCAGCCACATTGCTCTCAGGGAACCCCTCGCGCCGCAACGATTTCATTTTCTCACCCTGGCTGCGGACATCGTCACACTTGCTGCGATGTTGGTGGGTGGACTGGTGTTCGTGACGCTCATGTTAGCTCCGTTTCAACATGGATTCTTAGGTTCAAGTCGTCCCCCCGTGTGGATAGAGCAGACTCTCCTTGGGGCACTTCTGGTACTCATGGCCTTTTTCGTCCTGGGCTTCGCCGTGGTTAAGGGGCTCCTTCTGATGCAGGTTGGTTCGTGGCAGCAGGATGGGCCATGGGCGCAGCGCTTCTTGCGGATAGCGGGCAAGCTTGAGTTTGTTATACCCAACCGGCGCTTGCTCCCAGGGAAGTTCGTCGGGCGCGACCCGGCATCCGGCCAGTTCTTCATGCACGCCTTCCGTGCCGATTCGGACGAGGGCGCGGCTCCTGAAGTCTGCGCGCCACGCCAGATCCGCTTTGACCGTCGTGTAGGCTGGGTTTTTGCTCTCCAGTTTCTGGTCATGGGCTTCACGATGAATACGTTTGACCGCGACGTAGATATGGACCGCGCTGGATCCGGAATCCAAGGCGACACACTCGCCCAACCCGACAGAGGATATCGCGGAGATCGATCATTCTCCCAGCACTATGTTGCCCTTAATCTGGGCGGAGAATCGTCTCCCGATGAACTTGACAAGGCATATGCCACCATTCAGTCCATCATCGCTACGAGCGGCGACCCTGCGAGCTGGCTCGATGGGCTGACCGGTATCGATGGCCTCGCGGCAAGCATTCCCGAGAAATTTCGAGTGGAGATCGCTCGGCCCGAACCCAGTATCGTTGTGATTCAGAGCATCGGGCTCCACTGGAATCCTTCGGGGCACTTGGCCTATGGCTTGGCGCGGCGGATCATGGCGGCATCGGAGAATTTGATGACGGTTCAAATCGATGATACGTATTCCTATGTTCGCCCCCGTGAAAGATTCATGCAATCCTACGGATTTCTGGACAATGGAATTCATTGGGTTCACCCCGTCGCCGACTCCAAAGGTAGTGAAGGAAACGCTCCCCCACCACTCCCGAGTGACGCGCCCGTTTTTGTAGATAAGCGCAATACCAATGGCCGTCAGAACGGAAAAAGCTGGGATACCGCCTACAACACGATTCAGGAAGGCATCGACGCGGCCTATCGCCGACGTGTGGCGGGCGTGTGGGTCGCGGGCGGGATATACGATGAAGAACGCTATGGCGACGGATCGCTCTACATGCGGCCCGGCGTCCACCTATACGGCGGATTCGCGGGCGGAGAGTCGAATCGTACCCAGCGGAATTTAGATGCCAATCCGACATGGATCGACGGGAGCGTCGCTCGGAATGGCGAAGCGGCTTATCATGTGATCGTCGGCGCGAGCTACGCCACGCTGGACGGCTTCACGATCACCGGGGGGAATGCCGACGACGATACCAGTCCCTGGGCTGACGGCGGGGCCGGGCTCCTGGTATATCGGTGCGATCCCGCCGTCGCGAACTGCAATTTTATTGGCAATTCCGCCAAGCGGTCAGGTGGTGCGATTTTCGTCTATAGTGGCAACGTAACATTTGACCGTTGCACCTTCGAAGGTAACTCGTCCATGGACTCTGGAGGCGCCTTCTATATCGGTGATGGCATGGCTCACATCCGACGGAGTACGTTCAGGAAAAATCGGGCGCAGCGGTACGCCGATGCCATCCACGCCAATGGCGGAAAATTCGCTGCCGAAACCTGTCTCTTCTACCAGAACGGTGAAGGAACATCGTCAATTATCATATACGGAGACGAGTTCAGCCTTTTCAATTGCACGCTCGTAGGAAACGGCGATGGAGGCCCGTCACTGTTAGGTGGACAGCAAAGCAAGGCATCAATAACCAATTCAATAGTTTGGAATTCGCCTGGTGATTTAGCCCTACTCGAGTCTCCAGTCACACACTCCATCATCCCCGGTGGCCACCCCGGTGAAGGCAATCTCGACGCCGATCCCCTTTTCGCCGATCCGGAGGGCGATGACTTCCGCCTCCAATCGGGTTCCCCCGCTATTGATGCGGGGACGATGGAGGGCGCGCCCGGCGAGGACCTCGACGGCAATCCGCGTCCCCTGGGTTCGGGGATAGACATCGGGGCTTATGAGCACGCCGTGGGAAGCCCCTGATGCACGGGGCTACAGGACGGGCAGGGTGGGCAGCCAGGCGATGGTGGTGGCGTGGATGCGCTCGTAGACCGTGGGGATGACGCCGAGGGCGATGATGGCAATGGCGAGAAGGGCCAAGGTCGTGCCGATGATGGGCGAGCGGCGGGGCACGGGTACTTCGCTGTCGGCGGGCTCGATGTACATCTGGCGGACGACGCGCAGGTAGTAGTAGAGCGAGATGGTGGAGTTGACGGCGGCCAGGGCGACGAGCCAGTGGTAGCCCGCTTTGGAGGCGATGCTGAAGAGGAAGAATTTCCCCACGAATCCGGAGAGGGGCGGAATGCCGGCGAGGCTGAAGAGGGCGACCATCATGCCGAGGGCCATGAGGGGGTTGGTAAGAGAAAGGCCGCGATAGTCCTCAATAGTTTCCTTGCCGGTTTCGTTTTCAAACCAGACGATAGCGGCGAAAACGGCGAGATTGCTCACGGCGTAGACGATGAGGTAGTAGAGCATGGCGGGCACGCCCTCGCTACCCTGGCCGAGGAAACCGAGTAGGAAGTAGCCCGCCTGGGAAATGGCGCTGAAGGCCATGAAGCGCTTGATGTCGTGCTGGACGATGGCGACGAGATTGCCGAGGGTCATGGTGAGCGCGGCCAGGAGGGCAATCATCGCGCCCCACTGGGATACCCAGGCGCCGAAGAGGCCATAGAGTACCTGGAAAGCAAAGGCGAGGCCCGCCGCTTTCGAGGCGACAGACAGCCAGGCCGTCACAATCGTGGGCGCGCCCTGGTAGACGGTGGCGGCCCAGAGGTGGAAGGGCACCACGGTCAGCTTGAAGCCCGTGCCCGCGAGCACGAGGGCCACGGCCAGCAGAAAGGCGGGCGTGTACGTGCCCGAGACGGCGGCGGCGATCACATCGAGGCGGGTGCTCCCGGCGAGGCCGTAGAGGATGCCAAAGCCATAGACGATAAAGGCCGAGGCGAGGGAACCGAGGATCACATACTTCAGGCCCGCTTCTCCCGACTTCGGGTCGTCGCGGCGCCAGGCGGCGAGCACGAAGAGCGGCAGGGTGGCGATTTCCAAGCTGACGAAGAGGGTCGCCAACTCGCGGGCGGACACGATGAGCATCATCCCGATGACGCTGGAAAGCAGAATCGTATAGTACTCGCCCCGGAAGCCCATGCCCCGGCAACGCACCCGCGCGCGGCCGTCCAGGGTGTCCATGGACAGGATCACGGCAATGAAGGCGGAGAGCATGAAGAGAATCTTGAACCACCACGCCACGGGGTCCATGACGAAGCGTCCGCCCAGCAACTCACCCGACGTGGGCACAAGAAGCACCGTCACCACCAGGCCCAGGGCCAGGCCGATGGCGGCCATCGGCGCGAGAGCGCGGCGGCTGTTTTCGGTCATGAACAGATCACTGACCAGGATGGCGAAGGCGGTCGCAATCACAATCAGTTCTGGAGTGGCGATAATCATGGCGTAGCCGGTCACCTTTACGATCCGCCCATCAGGCCCGCCGAGGCGACATCCTGAAGGCGATTGATGAAGGGGTAGAGAGAAGGTTCAATAAGGTCAATCAGCAGCCACGGGAAAAGGCCCGCCACAAGGAGCGTGGCCACCAGAATTCCCGTCGCGAGTTTCTCGGTCAATGTGGCGTCGGTGAGTTCCTCAAAGTGGGGATCCTTGATGGGCCCCTGAAAAGCCATGGCCAGGCCGCGCAAAACATACACCGCCGTCACGACGATGGAGAGGGTGGTTATCACCGTGAGCACCCGGGTGGCGATGGTGCTGGACCACGGATTGCCAAAGAAGCCGCCGAGGAACACGTGGGTTTCCGCCACGAAGCCCGCCAGGCCCGGCAGGCCCAGACTCGCCAGACCCGCGATGTAGAAGCAGGTCGCCAGCCAGGGCATTACTTTGGCCAGGCCGCCCATGTCGGGGATCACGCGGGTGTGGGTCCGCCCGTAAACCATGCCGATGAGGCCGAAGAAAAGTCCCGTCATGATGCCGTGGCTGAACATCTGGAGCACGCCGCCCTTGAAGCCCATCAGGTTCAAGGTGGCCACACCAAAGAGCACGAAGCCGCAGTGACTCACAGAAGAATAGGCGGTGAAATACTTCAGGTCCTTCTGCATGACCGCGCCGAAGGAACCGTAGAGGATGTTAATCGTGGTAAGGCCCATGAAGAAGAGGCCCCAGTCCTTCGCGCCTTCCGGCAGCAGGTAAACCGCGATGCGCAGGGCGCCGTAGCCGCCGAGCTTCATCAGCACGCCCGCGTGGAGCATGGAGACGGCGGTGGGCGCGGAGCTGTGGCCGTCGGGCGACCAGGTGTGGAAGGGGAAGAGCGCGCCGAGCACGCCAAAGCCCACGAAGATCATGGGGAAAAACCACCACTGAAAGCGATCGGAATAATCCACTGTGGCGAGCTGCTGCAGGTCGAAGGTGTGTAGGCCCGATTCGTGGAAGAGGGCGAGCATCCCCACGAGCACGAAGGCGCTCCCCGCCAGCAGCATGATGGTGAGCTTCATGGCCGCATATTCTTTGGGTCCCGTGCCCCAGATGCCAATCAGGAGGTACATGGGCAGCACGGCGAGTTCGTAGAACATGAAGAACAGAAACAGATCGTAGGTGAGAAACACGCCGAAGACGCCCGCCACCAGCAGGAGGAGCAGGGCGAAGAATTCCTTGGTGCGCGTTTCCACATTCCAACTGGCCAGCACGCCACAGAAAATGATCAGGGCCGTCAGGATGACCATGCTGACGGAGATCCCGTCGATGCCCAGGTAATACTGGATGCCCAACGGCTCGAACCAGGTGAATCGCTCCACCAGATAGAGCTTTGTCAGCGTGGCGGTGCGGAGCCCCTCCAGATCCGCCTGGGACTCGACCCAGTAGCGCCAGGTCACGACCGCGGTCAGCACCAGGCCCAGCCCCGTGCCGGCGAGGGAGATCCACCGGATCGCGCGCCAGTGCCGATCCGGCACGAACAGTACCGCGACCATGGTCAGGAACGGCACGGCTATGAGCCAACTGAGAAGACCCATGTTAGATCCTTACTCTCCTACTACGATTGGACACGCGCTAAGCGAGCGCGCACCACAGCATCAAAATCAAAAAGGCCACACCGCCGGTAAACCACAGGCCATAGGTCTGGACCTGACCCGTCTGCGTGCGACTCAGCATCCAGCCGCCCTGGCGCGTGAGCCAGCCACTGGCATCCACCCCGCCATCGACCACGCGCTTGTCGAACCACGCGATGGGGCGGGCGATATTGCGAAAAATTATCCGGTGCGTGACGAAGAGATAGAGTTCGTCAAAGTAAAACTTCTGCTTCACCGTGCGATAGACGACGCCCAGGCCATTGGCCGCCGCGCGGGCGCGAGCGCCATCGCCCAGGTAGAGGAAAGCCGCAACCGAGATACCCAGGAGCGCCACGACCGTCGCGGGCACCGCAATGGCCAGATTGATCCCGTGGTGGGCCTCATGGGATCCCAGGCTTACAAAATCGCCCATGGGAATAAAGCCGGTGACGGAAGAAAGGACCGCCAGGAAGGCCATGGGCATCCACATGAGCGCCGGAGCCTCATGGGCATGACCGGCCCCATCTCCGCGCCCCTTGCCCCAGAAGGTGACGAAGTAGATGCGGAACATGTAGAAGGCGGTGAGCCCGGCCACCAGCATGGCCACGCCGAAGATCACGTAGTGTCCGCTGGCCAGCGCGGAGGCCAGGATCTCATCCTTCGAGAAGAATCCCGCGAATGGCCAGATGCCGCTGATGGCGAGTGTGGCGATGAGAAAGGTGATGTGGGTGATCGGCATTTTCTTCGCCAGACCGCCCATCTCCCAGATGGAATTTGTGTGGACCGCGTGAATCACCGAGCCGGCGCCCAGGAAGAGCAGCGCCTTGAAGAAGGCGTGGGTAAAGAGGTGAAACATGCTCGCGGTGTAGCCCAGCGTGTGATCCGAGGTGCTCACGCCGAGGGCGAGCATCATATAGCCCAATTGGCTGAGGGTCGAGAAGGCCAGCACCCGTTTGATGTCGTCCTGGGTCATGCCGATGACCGCGGCGAAAAGACTGGTGAATGCGCCCACAAAAGCCACGACCAGGAGGGCCGTGCCGCTGAAGGCAAAGGCTGGAAAGAGCCGCGCCACGAGGTATACACCCGCCACCACCATGGTCGCCGCGTGAATCAGCGCGGAGACCGGCGTGGGGCCTTCCATCGCGTCGGGCAGCCAGATGTGGAGGGGAAACATGGCGCTCTTGCCCGCCGCGCCCATGTAGACCAGGATCATGGCCACGGTGAGGAGGTTCATGCCGATGAAGGTAAGCCCGAGCCCGGAAAACTTCTCCAGGAAGAGAGGATGATTCAGGTAAGCGAAATCTACGGGCTGCACGTTCGTCAGGCCATTGGCGACCGCGCCCGCATCCACGCTCCATTCGGGATAGATCTGGAAGCCGAAGTAGCTCAGCAGAATCACCCCGATAAGGAAGCCAAGATCCGCGAAGCGCGTGACGATGAAGGCCTTTTTCGACGCTGAAACAGCGGAGGGCTTGTTGTAGTAGTAGCCGATGAGGAGAAAGCTGCTCACCCCCACCAGTTCCCAGCAGACGTACATCTGGATAATGTTGGGTGATACCACCAGGCCCAGCATACTGAAGGTAAAGAGGTTGAGGTAGGTAAAGTAGCGCCCGAAACCGTACTCGCCGTGCATGTAGGCGTTGCTGTACACGTGCACGAGGAAGCTCACCGTCGTGACGACGCACATGAGCAGGACGGAAATGGGATCCACCAGCACGCCCACATTCACAGTGAGCCCCGGCATGTAGCGCAGCCACTCAAAAGACCACGGCACCAGAATGGGATGCTCGTGTCCCGCTGGGTAGGCGGAGAAATACTGGTAGCCCAGGGTGTAAGCGCACAGGGCAGAGGCCAGAATGGAGAGTGTGGCCACCACACCCGCGGTCCGCTTCGAGATCGGGCTGATGAAGAGGCCGTTTATGGCGAAAGATACCAGCGGGAAGGCGGGGATCAGCCATGCATGCTGTATCATCCAGCCTGAAGTGCCGTCCATCGCCCTACCCTTTCATCGTATTCATTTGAACGACATCCACCGTGGCGCGCATTCGATAAAGCGCCACGACAATGGCCATGCCCACCACCACCTCGGCTGCCGCCATCACAATGACAAAAAGCGCCATGATGTGACCGTCCACCATCTCCGGCGCGACGTAGCGGTTGAACACCACAAAATTCATGGCGGCGGAGTTCAGCATGATCTCCACCGACATGAGAATTGCGATGGCGTTTCGTCGGGTGAGCAGCCCATAGAGGCCGATGGCATAGAGGATGGCCGAAAGCGTCAACCACTCCCGAAGTCCGGGCGCATATCCCGCAAGCAATTCCGTCATCGTCCGTACTCCCCGTTGCTGTCACCGTCCTGCTGTCGCACCTGCTCGGAAATAGTCTCGCCGAACTCGTCCCCGCCGGTGGTGAAGGGCTGGTTCCTGGGGGGCGTCTTTCGCGCGATGACCGTTCCGCCGATAACGGCGACCAGCAGCAGCAGGGAAATTACTTCGAAAGGAAGGAGATACCCCGCGCCACTCCAGTCCAGGAGTCCGAGACCGATCATACGAATTTCTTCGGCGGGTCGCACGCCTTGAGAGGAGGTCGCGAAGTCTGTGGCGCGCAATGCCGCACCCGAGATGAGCATGAACGAAATCGAAAACACGGCTCCGAGCAGTTTTGTACGTGCGCGCGGCTGGTCTTCCTGAAGCTCCGAGGAGCGGGTGAGCATGATGGCAAAGACGATCAGCACCACGATGCCACCCACGTACACGAGAATCTGGACACCGGCCAGAAACTCGGCTGCGAGCATGATATAGTAGCCCGCACTCAGCGCCAGCATCCCCATCAGGGCCAGGGCCGCGCGAAGGAGCTGGCGCGCACTGACCACGGCGATGGCGAGAGCAATCACGGCCAGGGAAAGTCCATAAAAAACGACGGTATAGGTGGCTTCCGCGATCATGACTTCACCGCCGTAAATTCCGCGTCAGACAGGGGGATTTCCGGAGCAACGGTCGCGCCAATGGCCGGGAGGTTCGGGAGACCGGTTCCACCCAGCGGGATGGGGCCGCCATAGCGCGAACGCCAGTCGATCATACGTGCGCGGACCGCAGGGTCCTGCTCATCCTGAATCAGGTTGATACGCGGTGCCGCGAGCCGGTTGAGGTTGTAGACGAGGAGGCGACGGTCGAACACGGCATTTTCAAATCCGCCGGTCATCTCGATGGCGTCCCAGGGGCAGGCCTGCACGCAGGCATTGCAGAACATGCACGAATCGAGGCGCCAGACAAAGCGATCGATCTCGCGATCATCCAGAATATCGCCGTGACGTGTGATAATGCGGATGGAGGCGTTGGGGCAGGCCTCCTCGCATTTCGAGCAGCCGGTGCAATTGTGGTACCAGCGGGTATCGTCTTCATCGCGAATCCAGCGCTCCGCCACTTCGGGGAGGGTTTGGGTCTCTTGCGCGATCTGTTCCAGCAGCGCGCTATGGGTCTGGTGCGCCATTTCATTGGGAAATTTGAATCGCAGATTCCCCCGGAAGCGCTCGGTGAGCGTCAGGGATTCGCGATTCTCCGGATACTCGCGCGTGACCACTTCCACCGGCGACCAGAAATAGGTGAGCGTCAGCCACATACCGCGCAGCAGCCCCTGCATTCCGAGCAGGGCCACCTGGAAGCGGGTCGGCGGGCGAAGCCGCTGAACGACCGACACGCGAACCTTCTTGCCGGCGATCGACCGTTCTTCGTTCACGATCTCTGTGGCCCTGATCATTCCCATGTGAAGCGGCTGCCTTTCATTGCGGGAGTTCCAGCGGGAAGGGATAGGCATTGATCAGCACAATGATGGACGCGAGCAGCAGATTCGCAAATCCGATGGGCAGAAGGATCTTCCACTCCAGGTGCATGAGCTGATCCACGCGGAGGCGGGGGAAGGTCCAGCGAAACCACATAATGATAAAGATCACCGCGGAAGTCTTCGCACCAAACCAGATGACCGGCGGTATCAGGTCCATCTGGCTGTTGAGTGCGGCCCAGTCGCCAATGTGAAAGGGCATCCATCCGCCCAGGAAAAGCGTGGCGGTCAGGGCCGAGACCGTGAACATGTTGATGAACTCGGCGAGAAAAAAGAAGGCGAAGCGAAGACCGGAATACTCGGTGTGGAAGCCTGCCGTCAATTCCGACTCGCCCTCGGGAATATCGAAGGGCGTTCGGTTCAACTCCGCGGTCGATGCAATGAGATAGAGCATGAAGGCGCAGAAGCCCGCCGCGTGGCCGCGCCAGATCCACCAGCCGTCTTCCTGACTCTGCACGATGCCCGAGAGGGACATGGTTCCGGAAAAGAGCACCACCACGAGGAGGGCCAGGGTGGCCGACAATTCATACGAGATAATCTGGGCGCCCGCGCGCATGGCCCCGATCATGGACCACTTGTTGTTGGAAGCCCAGCCTGCGATGAGGATGCCCATGACGCCGAAGCCGCCGATGGCGGTGACGAAGAGAATTCCGATGTTGAGATCGGCCACCTGCATCGAAGGGGAGTAGGGAATGAGCGCCAACAGGACCACCGGCACCAGCAAGGCCAGGAAGGGCGCGAGCATGTGCAGGAACTGATCCGCCATCTGCGGCACGAAGTCTTCCTTGAACACAAGTTTCAGGGTGTCCGCCAGCGTCTGAAGCAGGCCGAAGGGCCCCACGCGGGTCGGCCCGAGGCGGCATTGGAATCGGGCGGCCACCTTGCGCTCGACATGGATCAACACCATGCCCAGCAGAGAAAGCACAACGACCACGCCGATCATCGAGCCGACGATATAGGCCACCGTGATCCAGAGATTGTCCGTGGCCGCCGCCGCGGCGCGTTGCGCGATGGTGTGCGGCTCCCATGTCCGGGCTGTCGCCGCTGTCAAAACTTGCAGGTCCATGGCGTTCATCGGTCGATATCCGGTATGACGAGATCGAGGCTTGACTGGATCGCGATGAAATCCGCGATGCGCCAGCCAGCGGCGATCTGGGTCACGACCCACATGTTGTTGAAGCTGGGCGAGCGGAAGTGCAGGCGCCGTGGATGGGTGCTTTTGCCATCGGAGTCGATAAACACTCCGAAAGCGCCTCGGGCCGTCTCGGTCTGGCCATAGTGCAGCCCCTCGGGCAGGATCAATTCTTCATTATAGCGAATCGTCGAATACTCCCCCTCGGGCACACTATCAATCAATTGTTCGATGATCCGGAGGGATTCGCGCATCTCGTGGAGTCGCACATAGTAGCGGTCCCAGCTATCCCCCACCGCGCCCACCACCACGTTGAAGTCCACCTTGTCGTAGACGCCATAGGCCTCCGTCGCACGCAGGTCATGGGCCACGCCGCTTGCCCGCAGGATCGGACCTGTGCAGCCCAGCGCTACGGCCTGGGCTCCATCCATGATGCCGATGTTGCGGAGGCGTTCCTGGAAAATGGTGTTGCCGCTCAGCAGAGTTTCATACTGTTCAATGCAGCCGGCCAGATAGGGAATGAGCTTTTTGACCTTCGCTGCGAAATCGGGCTTGATGTCATACATGAGACCGCCCGGCTGGATGTAGTTCATCGTCAGCCGCGCGCCGATGGTCTCTTCAAAGATCTCCCCGATGATCTCCCGCTCGCGAAAACCGTAGAGGAAGGCCGTATAAGCCCCGAGGTCCATGCCCGTGACGCCCCACCAGAGCGCGTGGCTCTGGAGGCGCTGCAGTTCCGACATGATTGTCCGGATCGTCTCGATTCGTCCATTCGTCTCGATGCCGATGGCCTTTTCGACAGTCTTCGCCACGGCCCAGTTGTTCATGATCGCGGATAGATAATCCAGCCGGTCAGTATAGGGAATGATCTGGCGATAGGTGAGGTGTTCGCACATCTTCTCGACACCGCGATGGACATAACCAGGCACGGGAATGACGAGTTTCACATTCTCGCCGTCCAGCTTCAGCACAACGCGGAGCGAGCCGTGAGCGATGGGGTGCTGGGGCCCCATGTTGACCAGATACTCCTGGGTCGTCAGCTCGCTGTCCGCCTGGGGCGATGTGTGAAGATGTTCCTCAAGGGTGCGAATCCGGACGCTCATTTCGGGAGTTCCAGCATATGATCGTCCTGATAGTCCTTGCGGAGGGGAAAGCCGACCCAGTCATCCTCCAGGAAGATTCGGCGAAGGTCGGGATGCTCGTCGTAGAGCACGCCCATCAGGTCGTAGACCTCCCGCTCCTGCCATTCGGCGATGGGCCAGAGTCCACAGACGGAAGGCGCGACGGGATTCTCCCGCTCAATTTTCGTGCAGACAAAAAGATTATGGCCGTGGACCGTGGAATAGAGGATGTAGACAAGTTCGAAACGTTGCTCATCCGCCAGATCGATCGCGGTGTGGGTCAGAAGCAGGTCAAAGCGCAGCGCGGGGTCATCGCGAAGCACCCGCATCAGAGCCAGCAGCGCGCCGGTGTCCACCGACACGGCGGCGCGGTCCGCATGGGCCCGATGCCGGACGGTGGGGCAGATCGACTCGATCAGCGCGATGAGCTTTTCTGGATCCATTCCCTCACCTTCCGCGCCCAGGGCTTGTCATCCGCCGCCTTCGCCACATCAATGACATTGTCTTCAATCAGCGCCGCGCAAATTTCTCTGCGGATATCGTGCATGGATACATCTTCGGGGAGCGCCGCCATGACGGGTTTCCTTCGAATCCCAGGTTCGCGGATCGTCTCGCCCTCGCGGATCATCTTCTGGAGCGTCATCAGTCCCCAGAAAAAAGCTTCCGGGCGGGGCGGGCAGCCGGGCACGTAAACATCGACGGGGACGATTTCATCCGCGCCGCGAACAATGGTGTAGGAGTTATACATGAAGGGGCCGCCGGAGATGGCGCAGGAACCGGTCGCGATGACATAACGCGGCTCGGCCATCTGCTCATAGAGCAGGCGCATGCGCGGGGCCATCTTTTTCACAATCGCGCCAGCGATGACCATCAGGTCCGCCTGGCGAACCGAGGCGCGGGCCACTTCGGCGCCAAAGCGCGCGAGATCATGGTGCGCCGCGCCAGTCGCCATCAGCATTTCAATGGCGCAGCACTTCGTGCCGAACATGAGCGGCCAGAGGCTGTTGGAGCGGGCCAGATTGATGGCCTGGTCCAACTGGGTTATGGCCACGGATCCGCCGGGAAAGCGCTCCACGATGCCAGGCAATTTGTCCAGTGCTACACCCATTCCAGCACGCCTTTCCGCCACGCGTACACCAGCCCCAGAACGAGGACCAGCACAAAAATGCCCATCTCAATCAGACCGGCCAGCCCGACGCTGCGAAACACGACCGCCCAGGGGTACATGAGCGCGGCTTCAACGTCGAAGACCAGGAAGAGGAGGCCGAAGAGGTAGTAACCCACGTTGAACTGAATCCAGGCGTCGCCGATGGGCTGCTCGCCGCATTCGTAGGGCATTTCCTTCAGGCCACCGGGGCGGCGGGGGGCCACCAGGTAAGACAGGATCAACCCACCGGCCACCATGGCGGCGGCGAGAAAGATCATCGCGAAAACAAAAAGGTATTCCACGCTCACTCCTGTAGCCACGTTCCAAGGCCCGTTGAGGTTTGCCTGATGTCTGCCCGAACTCGCCTGCGGGCGGCACGGTGCCGTGCGCCCTGGGCAGGCACGTCAATCACTACGAAACTGCTCAATTCAATTTGGGTAGAGCAATCGGTGTGCCAAAGGCGCCTGAATCGGCCGACGGAAGGGAAAATTCAACCGTGAGTGACCTAATTCGGCGGGAATGGGCCTGCGGGTACCGGCGGCGGGTGCGGGTGCGAAGGATTCTATGCCAGCCTAATTGTGCAGATCCGCAGCCCGCGCAGGACACTTCCCAGCGGGCCCAGTACAGTATCGTTCAGCGCTGCGCGATACTGTGCTGCGCAGTGAACACCCCGCGTCATGCTGAGCGCGAAGGCATCACCCCGCGCAACATGGGGAGGCTTCTCCGCCTCGGACCTGCGCTAAAAAGCGAAACCTGCCGCTGATTCCAGGGCAGGTTTTGCTTTGTCAAGGCCGACGGCCATCGGCGAGTCTACGGGTCGACTAGATCTTGATGATGATATTTCGGTCGTAGAAGTACCGGGCTATACTGTAGATGCCCCCGTAGAAAATGGCCCAGCCGAGGAAGATGTACCACCAGGGCGCGCTGCTGTTAATAAAGCGCGAGCCGCTCTCGCAGATACACCACTGGAGCACGTAGATCGCCAGGGGGTTGATGCCAAGCACCGTCAGGTTGGGAATTTCCCATCCCCAGACGTCGCAGATGTAATAAAAGAGCAGCAGATTCAGGAAGCACAGGCCCGTGGACCAGACGGAGTAGGAAGCCGACACCCAGTTCTTGGCGAAAGGCCACGCCTCTTTGATACCCACCCACTCCGACTGAAGCACGAGGCCGGCCAGGGCCAGGCCAAAGCCCCAGGCAAGTAAATTGAAGGTAATCTTCCGCCGATCACGCGTCGCCAGGATGTCATAGGCGAGCGTTCCGCCGATCATCATAAACGCCCAGCTCCAGTGGCCCAGCGGCCCACCGTTGATGGGCACGTCCATCAGGGTCGGGCCGATGGGGATCAGTTTCCAGATCAGGGGCATGGTCTCGCCCGTGTATTTCATGGTGCGATGGACGATCTCGCCGTAGCTCGTGTAGAGGCAGACGAGCTGGTACAGCGAAACCATGCCCACGCCAAAGGCAAAGCGCTGCCAGGGCTTCTTGTCCACAACCCAGAGCACCAGCATGCCGGCCAGGCCGATATTGAGGAGGGCGTCCCACAGGTAACCCGTGTAAATCGTGAAGCCCAGCATGATAATCATGCCATAGCGTTTGACCAGCCCCATCCGCGCCGCGTGCACATCCCCCTTCGCCATCCGCCGTGTAATGGAAAGTCGCATGCCCATCCCGACGACGAACATGAAGACGGGCGCAATCAGATCGGCAAAGGTGAAACCCGCGCCGTGGGGGTGATGAAGCTGATGCCATAGATGGGCGAACACCCAGGTGAGGCCCGTGGTCGTTTCGGGATCCAGAAGGCTGGCTTCAAAGTTGCCGAAATAGTCGACCAGCAGCATGCCAAAGATGGCGTAGCCGCGGTACTGGTCCATGGAGAGAATGCGGGAAGCGGGTTGGGCGGGGGCGCCTGGGGCTGGCATGGTACACCTCGTTACGAAAGTGAGACTGGAGACAGACCGCGCGCGCGGATCGCGTGCGGGTATTGAAGCGGTTGGAATCGTTTGGACCAAGCGGGGACGAAAATCCCTGCGGCAAAGTCCGCGATGAACCCCCCATCGCGGGAAAATCCTAGCAGGACGGTAGCGCCAATATCCAGAGAATCCTTTAACTCCGTACAAAAGTCTAATGATTTCCCGTAGTATTTCCCGCCTGTTTTTTCTCTTGATTTATGCTGGGGCTCCCTTCTCGACGAGAAGTTTCGACCCATATTTCCGGTATACTATGGCCATGGTGTGAAAGCACCCCAACAGAAAAGGTTCCCGATGAAAAAAACTGGTTGCTGGTTGCGGTTGTTTCAGTTCATATGTGCCCTGCTGCTGATCGGCTTCATCGTCGCGTGGGGCCTCTTCCTCTATCCCGGTTGGGGCATGCCGATGAACAGTCAGCGCCACGGCAACCCGCCCCTCACCCCCGCCTGGGCCCTGGAGCCCTGGGTCTGGGAAGACGATACCAACACCGCCGCCTCCACCCTGGAAATGGTCAACGGCCATCTGGCCCACGATTTTCCCGTGCGCACCGTGCTTATCGACAGCCCCTGGTCCACGCGGTACAACGATTTCATCGTGGACGAAGCGCGCTTTCACAATCCCGAAGTTTTTTTCCGCAGTCTGGATGAGCGGGGTATCCGGGTAGTGCTCTGGATGACCAGCATGGTCGACAGCGAAAGCAAGGATACCGCCGAAACGAAATCACCCGAGTGGTTTCAGGAAGCCGCCGACCGGGGCTTTCTAACCAACGGGGACTTTCAGAAGAAATGGTGGAAAGGTAAAGGCGGCTTCATCGACTATACCAACCCGGAAGCCATGGCGTGGTGGCAGGGGATGCAGAACGCCGTGCTGGATTGGGGCGTCGACGGTTGGAAGCTGGACGGCTCCGCCACGCTGAATTTCCGCATGAAGGGCCTGGTTCCCTGGTTCTACGCGGACACCCATGCCGGTCGTATATCCACCCGCCAGTATATGGACCACTATTACCGAGACGAGTACGCCAACGGCCTGAAGAAGAATCCCGAGTTTGTGACGATGTCGCGCTCCCTCGACTCCGTCGGACCCTGGGTCCACCCCGAAGGCTTCGCCCCCATTGACGCCTCCCCGGTCAATTGGGTGGGGGACAACACCCACACCTGGGGCGAGGATACGCGGGGCCTGGAGCGGGCGATCCGGCTCATCCTGGAGAGTGCGGAAATGGGCTACAACATCATCGGCTCGGATATTGCCGGTTACCATGGCGAAGAGCCCATCGATCCCGAACTGTATATCCGCTGGACCCAGTTCTCCACCTTCTGCGGCCTCTTCCTCAACGGTGGCCATGGCGAACGGCGCATGTGGATGCGAAGTCCCGAAGAGCTGGAAATCATCCGCGATTTTTCGTGGCTTCACCACGAGCTTGTGCCCTACATGTACCACTACGCCGTCACGGCAAGCCAGGGTGGGGCGCGCCTCATGGCCCCGCTGAGCGATGGCGCCTTCCACTACCTGTTCGGGGAGAGCCTGCTGGTCGCCCCGCTCTATCGTCCCGGTGGCGAAGGGGAAGTACATCTCCCCGCGGGGACCTGGCGTTACTGGTTCGATGACGAGGCCGCGATTGAGGGTCCCGTTGAGTTTACACGCGGTTTTCCGAAAAACGAATACCCAGTCTATATTCGCGAAGGCGCGATCTTGCCGATGAACGTCTCCAGAGATTATTCCGGGATCGGTTCAACGGACTGGGGCGGGCAGCTAACCTTCAACATCTATCCCGCCGCGAGCAGTTCCTTTACGTATTACGCCCCGGAGGATCAGGCCCCGCTGAAGGTCAGCGTAGCGCAGGACGATGGCCTGAGCATAACCCTGGAGGGCACGGGCCATCCCTATATTCTGCGGATCTTTCGCGACGCGCCGCCCGTGGAGGTCACCTTCAATGGCACGCCGGTGGATTCATCGGCATGGGAATTCTCTGCGGAAAGGCATCGCGTCATTCTGCGGGAAGCGAAGGGGGCCACGGGCACCTGGCGCGTTCGTTGAATCCCGGAACTGAGGTTGTATTCCGGTTCGTATCCATGATAGCTTGTCTCACGTTGACACCCGCAATAAACAACTTCGTTCTGTATAGGAGACTCACCATGACCTGGTTCGATCAAATCATCAACGGATTCCTGTTCACCTTCGGCGCCGTCCTGCTGTTCCTCTTCGGTGCGGCCGCTGGATTCTTTGACGGATTCTAATCCGCTCGAGAAGCGCACGACTTCATCAGAATTCCCGGTCCTGATTCGTTGGGACCGGGCTTTTACTTTCCCCCGCAAGCGCATAGGTCACGACGGCCAGCAATTCCGCGATATGAAAGGGCTTGGTCAGCGTGGCGCAGGCCCCGAAGCGACGGGCCAGATCGATGAACCCCTCCGGGGCCGTAAGGTCACGGCTCCCTCCCGACATGGCGATCACGGGAAGCCCGGGAAACTCCAGACATAATTCACGAATGGTGCTCATGCCCTCCTTATGGGGCATAAAAATGTCGGTTATCACCAGGTCGGCCGGGCTCCGACGCTGTAAATGAATACCGGATTCACCCTCCGGCGCTTCCAGGACCTCGTGTCCTTGATCTTCCAACACCTCTCGAATCGTCTGCCGCATTGCATAATGGTCATCGATGACTATAATTCGGGCCATCCAGTTTCTCTCCAAACGTTGCGCACCTTGCGCATTAGCTTACACGATCGCAAGACAATTTAATAGATATTATTGTATTGCCCTCCCGAATTTGTGCCTAAGTGACGAAATTGTGTATCAAAATCGGAATTCTTCATAGAATAGAACTTTTGTCGTTATACTTTCTACATACTTTTTGACTATAATTTCGATTGTAGGCTCGTACAGTTGAATGGCTCTTCGGAGTCAACAACTCCCTCACTTTGGCAAGCCCCCTGCCAAAAATGAGCCTACCTGCCGCAGCCCGCCGAGGTGCCCCCCTCGGCGGGCGCTTCCTTTTCAGGGACAACCCCCCGTAGACACACGCCCGCCGCAGGGTACACCACCCACTCAGGCACATGAGTATAGCACGAATTGCTGCAACTTTCAGGGGCAATTTGAAGACAGGTTGGCGCCGCTTCCGTGAGCACGACGCCCCAAAATGGGACAAACATCTTCGCTAAACTCAATAAATTCAATCAGATACATAAATTCAAAATTTCTGTATTTTTTGCTTTACATTCCCCCCCCGAATGAGGCATACTATGGACGTAGGCTCGTACAGTTGAATGACTCTTCGGAGTCAGCAGCTCCCTCAATTTGGCAAGCCCCCTGCCAAAAAGAGCCTACCTGCCGCAGCCCGTCGAGGTGCCCCCCTCGGCGGGCGCTTTATTTTTGGGCGCAATGGGGTCCGGCTTTCTCCCGTTTGAACCCCTCATCGGACCTTTGCTAGGGTACATGAACCGTTCGTGACCCGTCGCAGCAGTACAAATCCAGGGATCAGTTTACGACCATGCAAATTCAAGTCATCGGTGGCGGAAGTTGGGGCCTCGCCCTTACCCGCGTGCTCGCATTGAATAATCAGAATGTCCGCCTGTGGTGCCGTCCCGAAGACGATCCCGACACTCTCCGTGAAACGCGGGAAAGCAGGAAGTTCCTCCCCGGCGTGCTCCTCCCTCCCGAGGTCATCATTGCCGCGGATGTAAATGCGGCGGCGGAGATGGTGGTCTACGCGGTCCCCTCCCACGCCATGCGCTCGGTCGTCCCCCAGTTTATCTTCGGCAACAACCCGGTGCGCGTCAGCGTGGCCAAAGGCATTGAGAACGACACACTGCTGCGCATGAGCGAAATCATCGCCGCGTTGGCGCCGGCAAGCCCCGTGGTGGCCCTTTCCGGCCCCAGCCATGCCGAGGAAGTCGGGCGCGGGCTCCCCGCCTCCCTCGTGGCCGCCAGCCCCGATGTGGCGGCCTGCAAGAAGGTCCAGGAAGCGTTTTTCTGCGCGAATTTCCGAGTCTACACGAGTCCGGACATCATTGGGGTTGAACTCGGCGGCTCCCTGAAGAATGTTGTCGCCATTGCGGCGGGCGTGTGCGATGGCCTGGGACTGGGTGACAACGCGAAATCGGCTCTGATTACCCGCGGTCTTGCCGAGATAGCGCGTCTGGGTACGGCCTGTGGCGCCAATCCCCTCACCTTTGCGGGACTCAGCGGGATGGGCGACCTGATTACCACCTGCACAAGCCAGCATTCCCGGAACCGCGCTGTGGGCGAGGCAATTGCACAGGGCAAGAAACTCCAGGAAATTCTGGACAGCAGCCCCATGGTGGCGGAAGGGGTCCGGACGACCCGATCAGCCCACGCCCTGGCGCTCAAAATGGGAGTTGAGATGCCCTTGACCGACGCGGTCCATCAGGTATTATTTGAAGATCTACCCGCGCGGGAAGCAATCGAATCCCTTATGGCCCGCGAGGCGAAGGCGGAATAGAAGGATGAAATTTGAAGGACCAATCTGCGTTGAGTTACGGGTAAACCTTCAAGTTCAAAAGCATTTCATCCTTCAAACTGTTAAAGCGCTCGGGGGCGATTGATCTTGGTGTGGGGCAGGGCAAAGAGCTGCTCTACGCGCAGGGCAAGCTCATCGATGTGAAAGGGCTTCTTCAGGAAATCGTCGAATCCGAAGGTCACCAGCTCCTGGATCTCCTCTTCTTCAATGAAACCTGAAATACCAAGAATTCGCGTGTTGCGGGTCTCCATGCGGGATTTCACGCGTTCGCAGACCATCCGGCCATCCATGTCGGACAGGTGGATATCGAGGATTACCAACTGGGGATTGTGCTCCACCACGATGGCGCCGGCGTCGAAGCCGGTGGACGCGGTCAGCACCAGGTACTCCTCCCCTCGGGCCAGCACGGAGGGAATGATGTCGAGGTAATAGGGATCGTCATCGACGACGAGAACACGCCGCTCGCCTTCCTCGAGGCGCTCCAGCGGGATGCCGTGGCTGATCATGAACTTCCGCAGGTTGTCGTAGGGGATTCGGCGATCACCACCCGGTCCGAGACGATAGCCCTCGATCTGGCCCAGATCAAACCAGCGGGAAACCGTGTCCGCGGATACGCCGCAGATCGCGGCGACTTCGCCCGTCGTGAATACTCTGTTCTTCATGAGCCCACCCTCGCTCTCCCCTCCAATTGGACGGTCATCCCGAAACGCGGCCACGCCACGGCGGATCCGTAATGTTGGGTCACCGGGCGCTACATTGCCTGTGATCCGATAGAACATCCCCCCGTCAGCAGCCAGAACGCAACGCTCCTGCACCCGCATACTACGGGGTACGGACTCGTTTGCCTTTTCCTTCGTGAGGACCGCCCTATGGTATCGGTTCGGGGAGTAAAAACGCAAACTCAATGCCTGTGCGCCATTGCGGCATACACCGTTCTCGCGACGACCAAAACGTGTGCTTGATCTTTACTGGAATGCCACTTATAATTAGATACCTAACAGTTTTGTGTCTATCTTAACGATCCGCCGTTCCGGCGATGCCCCAAAGGGTAATTCAAACATGGTTCCATCTCGTCTGGAAGTTATGAAACACGTCGAGCGCTTCGTCGCCGAAAAGCTCCCCGTTTTCCTTCGCGGCGCTGAGATAAACTGGCAGCCCAGCGATTATACGCCCGATCTCACCACCGAGTCCGGCTTTGATGACTTGCGCGCGTTGCGCGAGGAGGCCAGTCGGCTTCCCGACGACGCCATGGTCATCCTCGTGGGCGACATGATCACGGAGGAGGCGCTTCCCAGCTACGCGTCTTGGATCAGCACGCTCGAGGGGGTGGGGGTATCCGGCGAGCCGAGTACGGCTTGGGGCGCGTGGAACCGAGCGTGGTGCGGGGAGGAGAACCGCCATGGCGATTTGTTGAACCGCTGGCTCTACCTTTCCGGTCGGGTCAACATGCGGGAGATTGAGGTTTCGATCCAGCATCTGATTTCCGACGGCGGGGATACGCAGAATGAGAACGATCCCTACCGAACCTTCATCTACACGTCCTTCCAGGAAATTGCGACCCGCATATCCCACCTCAATGTGGGTAAAATCGCACGATCCGTCGGCGCGGAGAAACTGTACGAGTTGTCCGCGAAAATCGCCGGGGACGAGCAGCGCCACGCGCGCGCCTACAAGTATTTCATCGCGAAGATCATGGAGGTGGATCCCAACGAGGCGATTCTGGCCTTCCAGGACATGATGAAGAAGAAGATTACGATGCCCGCGATGTACATGCGCGAGCGAGGCGGCCAGATCGGCGACACCTTCAAGAAATTTGAACAAGTCGCGGGCCGCTCCGGGGTCTATACGGGCTGGGACTATGTGGAGATCATCGAAAATCTACTGGCGGACTGGGATATCCAGCACTTGACGGGCCTGTCCCCCGCAGCAGAGCGGGCCCAGGATTATCTGTGTGGCTTGCCGGAACGGTACAGAACCCTGCTGCAGCGAATGCAGGGCCGCACACCGAGGAAGTCCGAACAGGAGGGCGATCCCATGAACTTTACATGGATGCTGCCACGTCAACCGGTGGAATCGATGCTCTAAAGGTCGGGCGGGTCTTAAGCACCGTTCCCCTCGGGATAGAGGCGCAGGTTACGCATGCGCACCACGGCCGGCGATCCCGGTGGGCCGCCGGTCACGAGCACCATGGCCCCGACTGATCCGCTGCTCCGCTTGATGCTTGCGAGCGTCTGGATTCTCACCCCCGGCCCGAAGTGCCCCGCGCGAATCTCCTGTTCTCCGCCTTCGGCGATGGCCAACGCGGTACTTTCTTCGAGGGCCTTCAGGCTCTGGGCGAATTCCTGTTCTAGGGCAGCGAGGTTTTCCCGCCAGACTTTCCTGTTTCCGGTAAGCTGCTCAGCATGCTCGCGAAGGGCGCCCATTTCCCGTGAATTGAGCACGCGGGGGAGTTTTCCGCTCTCCTCGGTACTCTGGATCATTTTGGCGATCAGCGCGCCGAGGCGATCCGTATCCTCGACCTGCCATACGGTGGGTCCCATCATTTGGGCCATGGTATCCTCATGGAGGGCGAGAGCCTCCGCGGCCTGAGCTGCCTGGGTGCGCCACTCGTCCATTCGGAAGTCGAAATCGTAAATCAATTTGTCCGGTCCCTGGCCAAGCCGCAAGGTGTCTTTGAGCTTCTTGGCGAAACTCGCGATGTGGCGACACGGGGCCTCCAGCGCCTCCTTGTCGCGAACGTAACCTCGGCACATCATTTTGATTTCGCGCGCCAGGGTGCCGAGACAGGCTGTGGATTCTTCGATACCCACGCTTAACAGACTGCCCTCCACACCCTGGCCCGTATTCTCGCTGAGCACCATGATTTCCTTCAGACCCTCCCCCGCTTCCAGCAGTACGCCGAGCAGGGCCAGTTCCCCCTGGGCTGCGCAGATGGGAGCCACGGCCGTCGCATCTGCGGCGCCCGATTGCACCGCAAAAATCCGGAGACGCTGCAGGGCGAGGAGCTCCCGCTCAAGATAGACCAGTAAAGCGGCCGCGATCCGCCTGCGGTAGCGAATCCGGGCAAAGTTGCGTAGCGTGGAAGTGACGCCTTCCTCGATGGGCCGCCCAAAATCGTGACAGGTCTGCGCAATGCGAAACTGAATCCCCGCAACGTCATCGTTCGGATCCTGCTCAATACTCGCTGCCGTGATTGAACCTCTCACGTGAATACGCGCATTCCGGATTCCTTCGTCCGCTTTGAAGTTCCGTGCGAAGTAGCTACCCGACCGGACGCCCACCGTGGCATAGTCCAGGCCGCAATAGATGAGGCGCGGATTTTCCGTCCCGCCCGTGTTTATGCTGCCCCGGGGCGCGATAAGTACGGAGCCGGCAAGTACGCGGCCCGCTTGAATGCTTCCTTTTCGGGAAAACACCCATCCCCCCTGAACACTTCCATCAACGGTAATGTCGCCGTCCGCCACAATAAAGCCGGAAACGCCCCCGTGAATCTCGACGCCGCCGGCCTGGATGTCGAGCAAGAACTCTTCCGACAATTCCCCATCCAGACACAGGGCCCCAACGTGTTTCAGCACGCGCAGGCTGGCCGTGATGGGCACACCTTCGATCGCCTGAAGGGTCTCCCGCATTCCCGCGTGGCTCAGAAACTCGCGCGCAACAACCGACTGGACGGACGCGGACCCGGCGGGATGCTCCACCGTTGGAGGTTGCGGGTGCGGGGGGACGGGGGCCGCTGCGTCACGATGAGTCGGCTGTTTGGATTGCCAATCTCCGTAGGCGGCCAGGCAATCTGCGATCAAGTTGCTCAGACGCACATGGTTGGGGGACGAGTCGGTGGCGACGAGGGACTCGAGGCGGGCATGGGTATCCCGGAGCAACGCGAGATCCTTCTGGAGCACGGCAACGTAGTCATGGGCCATGAACAAGTCGATGGCGGCGCGCAGGGCCAGATTTGAGCGCTGACAGGATGGCTCGTTGCCAGCCTTGCGAGCGCGGGCACTCCGCTCCTGGAGCACAATACGAATATGGCGGAAAAGCAATTGGTCCGCCTCAGACAACTGACCTTCGGCGCTCTTCTCGCTGAGGAAGGAGGCAAGCGCCTGCGTTTCTTCATCGGTCAGCGAAGTTACTTCAACACCCTCGGCCCCCCGGATCTTGTCGAGGGCTGATGACAAAACGCTGCTTTCCAAACGCGATCTCCACACTGTCACGTCGACATGATTACGCCGACGCGACTCCAGGATTAGTCGCCCGTCTTCCCCCCACGAAGGTGATTGTAGCCCATAGTCCCTCATTTCGCAATGACTTACGTACGGGGGTCGGGCGAGCTGTCCCGGTCGGGATTTCGGCCTTCCGCCGAGGAATCAGCCCGCAAAAAGCGGCGCCAGCACCAGTGCGATTACGCACATGAGCTTGATCAGAATATTGATCGACGGCCCGACGGTGTCCTTAAGCGGGTCCCCCACGGTGTCACCCACGACGGCGGCGCGATGCGCATCAGAATTCTTCCCGCCGTGGTGCCCGGCCTCAATGTACTTTTTGGCATTGTCCATGGCGCCGCCACTGTTGGCGGACTGGATGCCCAGCATGACCCCGGTTGCCACGGACCCAACCAGCAGTCCGGCCAGAGCTTCGGGGCCGAGAAGCAGTCCGATGACCACAGGAAACACGATACTCAGGGCGCCAGGCAGCAGCATTCCTCGGATTGCGCCGCGCGTCGCAATGTCCACGCACCGTTCACTGTCGGGGCGCACCCCTTCCTTCCCCTCCCGCAAACCAGGGATCTCGGCGAACTGGCGCCGCACCTCGAGAATCATGGTGTTGGCGCAGGTGCCCACCGCGTGGAAGAGCATGGAGCTGAACCAGAAGGGCAGCATGGCTCCAATAAGCAGACCGGCGAGGACTGCGGGATCGCCCAGACTGAGCACCAGCCCCGCGCCGCCCTCCACACGTAGAAGTGTCGCATCCATGGCCATGATATAGGCGCTCAGGAGTCCAATCGCGGCAAAAGCCGCGCTTCCAATGGCGAAGCCTTTTCCTATGGCTGCCGTCGAGTTGCCCACGGAATCCAGATTGTCCGTAATATTGCGCACGGATGGGTCGAGTCCCGCCATTTCGGCGATACCGCCCGCGTTGTCGGCGATGGGGCCGTAGGCATCCACCGCGACCACCATGCCGGTGGTCGCCAGCATGCCGAGGGCCGCCACGGCGACGCCGTAGATCCCGCAGCATTCATAAGCCGCCATGACGGAGAGAGCGAGGATAAGGACGGGGATGGCCGTGCTCTGCATGCCGATGGCCAGTCCTTCCACCACGGCCGTAGCCGGGCCCGTCTCGCATCGCAGGGCCATTCGCCGGACGGGCCGGAAGCTGGCGGAAGTATAGTAGTCGCTCACGAAGCCCACTACGCCGCCGGCGACAATGCCCAGAATACATGCGCCCAGGGGCCCCCACCAGGCAAAGGTCGTTCCGCCAAAAGTGAAAGGCACACCAGCCGATGCGGTGTAGCCCGTGACACCCGCCACGGTGAGCAGGGCACTGATTCCGGTGCCGGTCATGAGTGCCTGTTCCGGGCGAGCGCTTGCCCCGATTCGGATATACAGGACGCCAGCCACCGAAGCCAGGATCCCCAGCGAAGCCACCACGAAGGGGAAGGCCAACAAGTAAATGGGGCCGCCGCTCGCGACAATAATCGCGCCGATAGCGAGGCAAGCGATGATGGATTCCACGTAGGACTCCAGCAGGTCCGCGCCCAGGCCAGCCACATCACCCACGTTGTCGCCCACGTTGTCGGCAATCACGGCGGGATTCCGGGGATCGTCCTCGGGGATCCCGCTTTCAAGTTTGCCTACGAGGTCGGCGGCCATATCGGCCCCCTTGGTGAAGATACCGCCGCCAGAGCGTCCGAACAGCGCCACAAGGGAGGCCCCCATGGCGTAGCCATTGACGATGGTGGTATCCCCTTCGAAAAGTCGGTAGGTCAGGACCAGTCCGAGAAGGGCAATCCCCACCACGCCCAACCCCATCACGGCGCCGCCGCTTACCGCGACGGACAGGGCGCCGGCTACACCTCGAACGCGGGCGGCCTCGGTGGTCCTGGCGTTGGCGCGGGTGGCGATAAACATGCCCAGAAATCCCGCGCATCCGCTGGCGACGGCCCCGGCTGCGAAGGCGACCGAGGTTCTCCAGTTGAGTCCGAAATCGGGGTTCCAGAGGCCGATCAGAGCGAGGACAAGCATCACGAGCAGGGAAAGGGCGAGCACACACGTGTATTCGCGCCGCAGGAAGGCGAGGGCCCCCACTTGGACCTGACGGGAGAGGCGGGCCATCAACTCGGTACCGGGACTCTGGGCCAGCACATAGCGCGCAAGATAGAGGACGAAGAGCAGAGCGAGCGCCGCGGCAACCGCGGACAACTTCAAGAAGGGCAGGTCCTGCATGAGAAGGCCTCCTCTCGTCTGGGTGGAGCCCGAACAAACCCGAGGCAAATTAAGTGTCCCACATACTGCGGAAAAGCGCCACTGGCGGGGCACATTTCCTGGCGGGATCTCTCAGATGTGACCCTCAGGCGGGGAGGTCATGACCTTCCTGGAGCAGCGCCTCGCGCGCGGCTTGCTGCTCGGCCTCTTTGATGGTGCTGCCGATGCCCCGACCCCGTGGTTCCCCCCGGAGCTCCACTTCGACTTCGAATTCTTTCTGGTGATCGGGCCCCTCGGAGCGAATGAGATTGAAGTGCGGAAGGGGCATACGCTGGGCCTGGCAGTAGTTCTGCAAACGGGACTTGTAGTCCCCGTAGAGGTTGCTTCGCCGAGCGAGCTCTACTTCGCTTGAAAAGACGCGGACGACGAAATCCCGGGCGGCATCGTAACCGTGATCGAGGTAGACTGCGCCGATGAGCGCCTCCATGCAATCGGCCAGCAGGGCGACGCGCTCCCGACCTCCGGAAAGCTCCTCGCCCTTGCCCAGGCGAATGTGCGGGGCAATTTCGAGGGCGCTGCCGACCCGCGCGACCGTCTTTCGGTTCACGAGGCCCGCCCGCATGCGACTGTAGTCACCGGGGCGGAGATCAGGCATCCGCTCAAAAAGATTATGGGCGATCGCCAGGCCCAGCACGGCGTCGCCCAAAAATTCGAGGGACTCATAGTCGTAGCCCGCCTGCTCGCCCTCCGACTGGCGGGAGGAGTGGGTCAAGGCACGGTCATAGAGGGTCGCGTCGCGGATCTCGAAGCCCAGCCGAGCGGCCAGCCTCGTCAACTCCTCAACGCGCTCCTGCCTATCACTCATACTTCGTCAGGATGATGGAGGCGTTATGACCGCCAAAACCGAGGGAGTTGGACATGACCGCCGAAACCTTTTTCTCAATGGCGGTATTGGCCACGAGGTTCAACTGGCACTCGGGATCGGGCGTGTCGTAGTTGATGTTGGGAGGCAGGATGCCATCGCGCATGGCGAGAATACAGATGACCGCTTCCACGCCGCCGGCGGCGCCCAGAAGGTGGCCGATCATGGACTTGGTGGAACTGGTGGGGGGCGTCTCTTCGCCGAATACGACGTGGAGGGCCTTGCACTCGCCTGCATCGTTCAGTTTGGTGCTGGTGCCGTGCACATTGAAGTAACCGATGTCTTCCGGGTTCAACTTCGCTTCCCGGAGGGCTTCCTTCATCGCGGCGGCCACCCCGGAGCCATCGGGACGGGGCGCGGTGATGTGGTAGGCGTCGCAGGTATCGCCCATACCGGCAACCACGCCGAGGATTTCGGCGCCGCGGGCTTTGGCGTGCTCTTCCGACTCCAGGACCATGATTCCGGCGCCTTCACCCATGACAAAACCGCTGCGGTCCAGGTCGAAGGGACGGCTGGCCTTTTCGGGCTCGTCGTTACGCGTGGAAAGGGCTTTCATGGCGCAGAATCCGGCTATGCCGAAAGGAATAACAGTGGCTTCCGCGCCACCGGCCACCATGACATCCGCTTTGCCGGACTGGATCAGGCTGGCGGCGTCACCCAGCGAGTGGGTGCCACTGGCGCAGGCGGTGACGACGCACTTGTTGGGGCCGAGGAGCCCGAGGCGAATGGCGACGGCGCCGGCGGCCATGTTGGCCAGACCCTTGGGGACCATGAGGGGAGAAACCCGGCGGGCGCCGCCTTCGGCCATGCGTACGGAGTCGATGTTAATCTCGTTGAGCCCGCCGATACCGGAACCCACGCTCGTACCGCAACGGAATGGATCTTCCTTGCTGATATCGAGACCGGCCTGCTTCCAAGCTTGTTCGGCGGCGAAGATGGCAAACTGGGCGTAGCGGCTCATGCGCCGCATTTCCTTGTTGTCCATCCCGTCGATTTCAACGTCTTCGGCGATGCCGGCGATCTTAGCCGTCAGGTCGGAGGTGTCAAACTGGTCGATCAACCGGATGCCGGATTTTCCGGCGCAGATGTTCTTCCAGAACGTTTCAACATCATTCCCTACCGGCGAAACGACACCGAGTCCGGTTACAACCACCTTCGTGCTCATGGATACCCTTAATGTTTAAGACCCAGTCCGGGGGTAGAAAAGAAACCCCGCGGACTGGGTGCTCGCGTTTAACAATCTATATTCAAAGCACCCGATGGGGTGGGGATCACCCCGGGCTTAAAGCTTAGACTGTATATACTTAATCGCGTCCCCGACGGTTTCGATCTGGTTTGCATCATCATCGATATCGATGTTGAACTCTTCTTCCAGGGCCATCAAGAGCTCGGTCAGGTCGAGGGAATCGGCCCCAAGATCTTCCATAAACCCAGCACTTTCAACCACTTCGTCGGCACTCTTATCGAGACGCTCGGCAATAATATCTTTAATCGTTGCTGCTACATCTGCTTCGCTTGCCATAGACTACACCTCCTTTCAAACACGGTTTCGCTACAGGATACATTTTGAACCGTAAGTATATCCTTTACATATCCTTAAGTTCAACCTGAACGGGCCGAAAATTCCGTTGCCGCGCCCCGGAGAACGCGAAGCAACAGGTACGGCTTTCCCCGGCAATTCGTCAGCCGCGCGCCTTGAGGGCCATCATGGCAATCGCAAAAGGTATCAGCGCAAAAAACCACCACTTGTAAATAATGACAAAATTGATCACGTCATTCAGGGAAATCCCAAACATTCGACCACTCCTCCACGCGTCCATGTTTCAAAATTAGAGCCACCGCGCCGCCCCAAGCAGCCCGGCAAATATGAGGGCTCCCAACCCGACCAGCAGGGCCACCCGGCACAAGGTCCGGGCGGATGCCGCCTCTTTTGAGAAGGCCCCGGGCGTAGTCCATACTACAGTCCCGAAGGAAATCAGCAGGGCGACGCCATTCAAGATACCGTCTTCCAGGGCGGATTCCGACTGGCCCCGGGCCGCGATGCACAAGATCCAACTCACCACGCCCATACCCAGACCGCCCAGCCACGGCGGAGTGCGGGTATTGGCGCTGCCCGTCAGGACTCGGGCATTCAATGCGTCCGCGTCGGCCAGCGGCCCCCGATTCACGACGATCTGGCGCGGTCCCGATTCGCCGTCCGCATGATCGGGCTCTTCATCGCGATATTCAGGAATGGGCGCGGCAAGGGGGCCCATGTCCCGGGCCAAGGCCTCGAAACTGAGGTTTTCCGGTTCGGCGGCGTGTTTGTGGTGCTTCCGGGTCTTGCCCCCCAGAGCGACCTCTTCGGCACGTCGCTCCCGACGTTCCTTGGATTGACGCGCACGCTTGTCATAGTGAAGCACCACGCAGGACACGCAGATATTCCGCCCGCTGCTGGTGCGCTGGAGGTGGCTGCGACATGCAATCTTTCCGCACTGGGAACAGGTCCGGCCACACACCTCGCACAACAAGGTCTCACATTCGCCGCAGTACCCCACCGCACTGCGCACGCCACATTCTGCACATTCCATCGTCATTCCTTAGCCGCGCGGACCAGGTCCGTGTGCGGCGCGCCGTTCTCGACTGGATTGGTGCCCTGATTATACAATGCACCCCGGCACGCGGCAAGCGCCGAGCAGGGACAGCGTCGCCCCGCGACTTGGATATGCAAGCAACGCTGTGCGTTCAACCCGCCACCCAGTTGAAGGAGGTAACCGCTAACAGGCGGGGATGCTCTGGAAATACACCGGCGGCGCGGATGGAAATGCGAGTTTGTTTTTGCTCTTCAGGGTGCTTACCCCCCTGGTCCCCCGCAAGAGGGGGGAACCTTACACCTCAAAGTGAACCTCTTGCTCCCCCCCGCTTGCGGGGGGGTAGGGGGGGTAAAACCTGAATCCAGTCTCATCCTCTGTGGGTGACGCGAAGCGTCATGAAGGACTGTTCCTGTCGTCAGTGCAGTGCGTCGGCACGGTCAGCGAAAGCCCTACAACGAGGAGGCAACATTCAAGAGGTCCCTGCAGTTACAGACGTTTCTTGATGCGCCACGTCACGACGTCATACGACAGGACAGTCTCGCCGGTCATCGTGAGGCGCGTTCGTTTGGGAGGCCCAATTGGCCCAAAGTAGTTCTGTGCGCCGGAGTCGCGGGGCGACGCTGTCCCTATTACGACGCGAATTCTTGCTGTGCGAAAACTTCTTTACGACTGCCGTTTGCGGGCTTTGAAGATGAGTTCGCCTTTACAGATGTAGGCGTGGTCTTCGAGGTCGAAGCCGCGCCGTTCGATGCCTTCTTTCAGGCTGGCAAATGTATAGGGGTTTACGTGCTCTTGTCCATAGGCATCGGGGACGACCCGGTCGTAGAGCCACTCTGTGACGCGCCATTGCCAGTTGCCGTAGTCGGGCGTACCGAGGACGAGGCAACCGCCGGGCTTCACCACGCGGGCGAACTCGTCCAGCATGCGCCCGCCTTCGTCGGGGATATGCTCAATGACCTGGGAGCAGACGAGGGTGGCGACCGAGGCGTCGGGCAGGGGCAGGCGGCACCCGTCGGCGCGGAGCCTCGGGCGGCCGGCGCGCTTCATGAAGCGGAGCTTGGAAAGGTTCATATCGACGCCGATGGCGCGCTCGGGAAGCATTTGAAGGATGCGGGAGCTGCCACAGCCCACGTCCACCAGGGGGAAGTTCAACTCGGTGAAGCGCAGGATGTGATGGATTCGGCGACCGTGCCACCAGCGTTGCAGGGGGATGCGGCTCTTGTAGGCGCGCCAGTCGTAGTCGGGAAAGGTGCAGGAATTGCGGATGCGCCACATCTGGTGAAAGAGGCGGCAGTAATCAATGCCGAAGGCGATGATGCGCGCGTGGGACTGCCCTTTGTCTCGGGGCTCGTAGTGAAAGGGGATTTCCGCGATCTCCCGGCCCTGGCGCATGACAATGAGCAGTAACTCCACGAGGAACACGAAGGTGGTGAAGCGCACTTCGATGCCATCGAAGATCCTGCGGTTGTAAAGGCGGTATCCGCTGGACAGATCCTGGGCGGGCAGCGCGAGCCCGAATCGAAAAAAAGCGTTCAGGATCTTGCTCAGCATGAGGCGGAACCAGGGCTGATCGGCGTCCCCGCCTTTCACGTAGCGCGAGGCGATGACCAGATCACCCTTGTCCCGGGCGGCCCACAGATCGGCAATAAACTTGGTGGGGTGCGAGTGGTCCGCGTCCATGGTGATGATATAAGCGCCGCGGGCCTCCTGTGCTCCGGTGAGGATGGCGTGGCCGTAGCCCTTGGCTTTTTCGCTGAGATAGCGCGCGCCGTGGGCGGCCACGATGTCGGGGGTGCCGTCGTCCGACGCGGCGTCCACCACAAGGATTTCCCAGCGCACACCAAGTTCGGCGAGGGCGCTTCGAAGCTGGGGGAGAAGGAGATCGAGGTTGGGGCCTTCATCCTTGGCGGGGATGACGACGGACAGATCGAGATCGGGGATTTTGACGGAGTTCAGCATGGGGCCAACTTTAGCATGCCGCCGGGGGACAAATCTTGTTCTTCGTGAAGGATACTACGTCAATCCATGCGATATCGTCATGCGCCGGTGTCTTCTTTGCTGGAGTCGATGGCGGGCGACTTCGCCTTGTCGCCGCTGAACCAGGCCTTGAGGCTTCGCCAGTAAATCTTGACGTAGAGCAGGCCGGCCAACACCGCCCCGATCGCTCCCTGGAAAATGAAGGCCGCCATGCCGCCATCGATGTAGGCCAGTCTGGGTGCGGCGTGTTTCGTGTTTTGGGATGTTCCTGGCATATTCTTTCTCCGGGCGTGTTCAGGGAATAGGGCCTCCTTCGGTGGTAGAGGAAAAAGGCCACTCATCGCTTCCGTCAGTATATCGGATTGGCGCGGGGAAATCTTTATCCGTGAATGCTATTCCGTGATGAAGCCGTGGTAAAGGCCCAGGTAGTAGCCGAGGAGATAGGGGGCGCCATCTTTCATTCGCTTCCCATTGCTGTCCTTGTCGTCCAGGGCCCAAGCGTCCTCGCTGAAGCTCAAGCTGTTGCGCTCGTCGATGGGGATGACGTAATTATCCACGCGATAGCCCTTGCCCTCGGCCTGGCCGGGTTCGCGGACGTGGCTGGGGAGGGGCAGGAGATCGATGCGGTGGCTGTTTTCCACGGGCCACTGGACGAGGTCCAGGGGGAAGCGCTTGAGCGTGTCCACGCTGTCCTCCAGCCACTTGCCGGTGGGGGACAGGTCGGTTACGCCCCACTGGGTTTGCATGCCCTGGCCGAGGCAGCAGGCGGCATAGACAAAGTTGAAGAAGGGGTTGCGCTCGTATTGCTCGATCTGCCAGTAATAGAAGATGGAATTCTGGAACATGCGGAGCACTTCCGGGTCCTTCTCATAGCGGATGAGGTGGTAGTAGTTCATGAAGGCCATCTTGTCGTCGAATTGCACATAGGAGCCGGGGCCGGCCTGGAGCTTGGGTGCGACCATACCGTTGAGGTCGTAGTGGTGGTTTTTCACGAGGTCGTCGAAAATGTCGCGGTACTTCTGCTCGCCGGTGACGTGGTGGGTGATCGTGAGGTAGGTCAAGAGGCTGAGGGAGTTCAGGCCGCGCTCCGCCCACCAGTCCGGGTCGCCGTTGATGGATTCCGGGCTGAAATTGGCCCAGCGCGTGGGCAGACCGTCGTGATCCACCAGCTTGAAGTTGTGCTCGATGAGGTGGTCCATCACGCGGGCGGTGACTTCACGGGCGCGGGCCTTCTCCACGTCGGATTCGGCCACGTGGTCAAAATAGAGAGCGTAGAGCAAAAAATGGCCGTCCAGTTCGTCGGAGCTTGCATCGGTCTTCCAATACCACTTCCCATCGCCACTCGTGGGCCAGCGGGGGACGATCACCTTCCAGAGGGCGTCGCTCTCCTGCTTCTTGCGGTCCTTCTCCGGCGTGTTTTCGTCGTTCGGATTAGGGCCATCGGTGGGGAGGACAGTCCGAGCGATGAACCCTTTCGGTGCGGGGTTCGAGCCCGACTGGGTGACTTCGCTGAGGAAGGCCAGGGCCTCGAACGCCTTCGTGGCGCGTTCTTTCGCCTTCGGGTCGCCCGTCGCGGCATAGGCCAGGCATTCGCCCGCGCCGTAGAGGCCGGTGTACTGGCCGTCATTGTCCGTATCGTGCTGCACAAAGGTGGACTTGTCCCCCGGCGCCTCCAGGCTCACTCCCGCGACATATTCATAGGGCGTCCGGCGGTGATACTGGTCGATCTCGTCTTCATAGAACTTCGCTTTCTCGGCGAAAGTCATGGGCTTGAACTGGATGTGGCTCACGCCGCCCGCCGTCGCGATCCACGCGCCATCCGCCGTCGCCGCCACATCGCGAACCTCGACGTTCGGCAGCCAGCGCTTCCCGGCGCGGTAGGCCCAGTGGTTGCCGTCGAAGTGGATGGCGCCTTTGGTTGTTCCCAGCCAGAGGCGACCGTCGGGAGCGACATCGATTGAGGTGAAATCGTTGTAAGGCAGGCCATCACGTCCGGTGTAGAGATCCCAGGTGCCGTCGCCGTTCTCCATGGCCACCCCCTGGGGTGCGGCGAGGACCAGAAGGTCGTCGTGAAGGACCAAGGCGCGCACATCGGCGGGAGCCCAGCCCGTGGATCCGCTGCGCGGCACGATCGGGCGGGCGAGAGATTTGGACGTGGTACCTGTAGACTGAAAAAGTCGTAAACTCGGGTCGGTTGCCGTCGGGGCCATCAAATCGCGCAGCGAGGCCACGAAGGCACCCGAGTCCGTTGCGATATAAAGTATGTCTCCATATGCTACGATTTCGTTTATCGAATCCTTCTTGTCCCAGGCTGCGTCAAGAATAGTCTCTCCGAAGCCGCCACTAAAGGCTCCCACAGGTGTAACTACAGCGCCAGGTTTGACTATCCCGTCGGATATCGCAGCGATCAAGGACTTTTCTTCTTCCTTCGCGGATTCGTACACAAGCGAAACCACAGGCGAGTACAGCGTTGATCGAAGAGCGAAATTAGCACTGTCTCCTAGGAAAATCTCGTTTCCGACGGCGACGTACAAACCCCTCGGCGTCGGAAGCAGCGTAGTCACGGGGTTTGCGGGAACTTCGGCCACAGGAGCCCAGGCGCTGCCATCAAACGTCGCCAGTCCCTTTGTGGTGCCCGCATATACTTCACCGCTTTCGGTGACCGCAATGGAGAGCACGTCGTCCGAAGGTAGCCCCTCAGCCGTGGTGTAGGCCGTGCGCATTTCCTGGGGGTAAGTCCCGACGGCGGCGGACTGGGTGCTTTCGAGCGGGGCAGCGGTGGTCAGTAGGGAGAGCATTGAAAGGAGTGAGAGCAGGAATATGCGTTTCATTTCGAAGGATCCCTTTTACTTGCGACCCGGTCCGCGTGGTGATTGTACACACTATATAGGGGATGTGGCGGGCGGTACAAACGGTACAAAAAAACAGCCGATCCGCTAGACTTTAAAGCGATTCACGTGCTAGTATACCTGTCCCTACGCGCCCGTAGCTCAGCTGGATAGAGCGCTTGCCTCCGGAGCAAGAGGCCACAGGTTCGAGTTCTGTTGGGCGCGCCATTCTTTTTAAAGTGGACGGTTTGCTCCGCCCTCCCCTCCCCTACGCGAAATCCTCCGGTGCCAGGGCCGGATTCTGCGCCCAGGCGGCCTGGGCGCGGTAGTTGCGGTCGGCGACGGGGCTCCCGTTGACCCCCAGCTCTCCGTAGGTGCCGATGAACTCAAAGCCCAGCCGCGCCGCGCCGGGGAACACCCGCGCAATGTCCCCCACATAGTCCCGGTCCTCCGTGCGGGTGGAAGTGTTGAACCAGTGGAGGTATCCATAGCGGCGGTGCTCCGGCGCCCCGGCGAACTCTTCGGGGAATCCGGGTTTCCGCACCATCTCGTCGAGGGTGTTATTGCCAGACGGTTTCCGGGGGCACCGCGTTCACATAGGGCATGGCGGGGAAGGACGCGACGCGGTGGTACCCGCGATAGGTGCTGTTGATGAAGAGGCCGTCGGGTTTGGCGGCCAGGGCGTGGCGCAGCAGGCCGCGCGTGGCCACCACGCAGTCCATCAGGTTTCCGTTGGTCTCGAAGCCCAGCCCCGCCCTCGCGCGGACCGCGCTCTCGGACGGGTTGACGATGAAATCGCCCATCTCGTAGTTCACCCCGCCAATGGCGAAGGTTTCCAGCATCCACTCCAGGCCGTCCCGCCACCACGCCCGGTTCTCAAGGAGGGACGGGTCGAGCACGGGGGTCACCTCGCGTCCGCCGCCGTCCTCAAAGGCGGTGCTGGCCCGTTCAGGGTGCTTCCGCAGATAGGTGGAGAGGTTGAAGGGGTGGTCCCCCTCGTAGTAGTAGCCCCCGTAGGCGCACAGGCCCACCCCCGGAAGAATCGCTACGCCGTGGTCCCGGGCGTAGGCCGCCAGCTCCTTGGCCGCCTTCACGCCGCCGTGGGCATCCCGGAGGAAGCCCCAGACGACGACCGCATGGACACCGATCCGGGAAGCGTAGTCCACGAGACGTTTAAACCCCGTCAAAAAGGACTCCGGCCGTTTGCCATACGGGAAGGCCTGCTCAGAGGCCGCCATCTTCCGGCTGACCGCCTCCGGCTCGTCATCCCAGGTCATCCGCGCATCCCAGCACCACAGGATGACCTTCATGGGGCGCGGCGCGGATGGTTCCGCAGCTGCCGCGCTTCCCGCCGCCCCCAACGCGGCCGCAGCCGCCACTTTTCCGAGAAAACCGCGCCGTCCCAGTCTGCCGTGGTTCATGCCGATGCTCCTTTCCGGACCCTGGGGAGAGCATACCCGATGGCGGAAAGGTGCGCAATGCGATGGGCGGAGCTTCGAGGGATGGGAGGTATGGGGCGCGGGGAAGCGCAGCGTCCCCGCCCGCCCCTGTCCTAGGTGACAAGTGCCAGGACATCGTTCAGCGAATTATGTGCCACAACATCGTTCAGTCAGGGACGCCATGATGAGCATTTTCGGCCATCATGTGCTTTTCCAACAACAAGGAGAAGCACATGGACAACCAGGAAGAGTGGCGGCGCAGGCGGGCGGTAGAACGGCATTTGCGCGGAGAGAAACCCGGAGCAATATGCGCAAGCCTTGGTCGGACAGAGCGTTGGCTGTGCAAGTGGCTGGAGCGCTATCGGAGTGGCGATCCAGAATGGTATCGGGAGCATTTTGCGAAGGCCGATTCAGGTAGCTTCACGCACCTCCGAGGAAATCGAGGGGGTCGTGAAGTATCTTCGGCTGGAATTGTACAACCAGGGGTTGTTCTGCGGTGCCCAGGCGATCCTGTGGCGGCTGGAGGAAGAGAACGTGGAGCCGCTTGCCGGTCTGCGCACAATAGCCCGCATCTTGGCGCGCAATGGGCTGACGCACCGGCAGCCCGGACGCTACGTGCCCAAGGGCAAGCGCTACCCGGCGCTGGATGCGCCTCATCCGGGTTCGGTGCACGAGAGCGATTTCGTGGGGCCTTGCTACCTGCGGGGGCCGCTGCGTTTCTACAGCCTCAACACGGTGGACCTCGCCACGGGACGCTGCGGCGCCGAACCGGTCCTGGAGGGCAAGGGCTCGGTGACGCAGGCGCTGTGGGCCACATGGCTGCGCCTGGGACTCCCCAAATACCTGCAAGTGGACAACGAGGCCGTGTTTTATGGCAGCCCCGCGCATCCGCGCGGCATGGGGAAGATGATTCGGCTGTGCCTGCCGCTGGGCATCGAGCCGTGCTTTATCCCCCAAGCGGAGCCCTGGCGCAATGGCTCGTGGAAAAGTTCAACGACCATTGGCGGCAGAAATTTCTCGACCGGGTCGTGATGGAATCGGCGGAGGAGTTGAGGCGCGAGAGCCTGGCGTTCGAGCAGCGCCACAACGCCCAGTACCGCTACAGCAAGCTCAACGGCCGCACCCCCATGCAGGCACTGGCCGCCGCCGGCAGGCCCCTGCGCTTTCCCGTGGAGGATCATCCGCCGAAGCAGCCCCTGCCAAAGCCGGAAACCGGATGCTGCCATGTCGTCCGATTTGTCCGCAGCGACGCCGCATTCAACCTTTTCGGGGAGACGTTCCCCATGCCGCCCGAGGTCGCTTACGAATACGTGTGGGCGACCGTGGATGTGGCCCGGCAACGGCTGATCTTCTATCCCGACGACGACATCTTCGACGAGCGCGACTATCTGCTCCGATGGTCCGGAATGCGTTTTCTGAGGCATGGACGGTCTATCAATCCGATGGACGGGATTGTTACCGGGGCGTGAGAGGATCGCTCCCACGCCCCGCCTGTCCTGAGACAGAACCCATCGTCTTGATGAGCCGTGCCGGGATATCCCTCGGCGGGGTGCTCGCCAGCAAGAACCGCCTCCGTTTCACCCGGCATGGGCACTGTAACCGAACATCGCTGAACGATGTTGTGGCACATAATTCACTGAACGATGTTCTGTCATTTAAGACTTAGCCACTGTCCAAAAAATGGGGGTAACTTCAACCTTCGGCCGGTGTGATGCCGGCCAAGTGCGTCAGAAGCAGGGCGGCGTGCGCGATTCTATTGCTTTGCACGGGAGAACCCCTCTTCTTCTGACCGGGCTGTCTTTCCATCCACGGAACGCCCTTCAAGAACGAACTTGAATTCCGAAGCCGCGTCATCAACTGGCACGGTGAACTCATACGGGTATGCGTCATCAACCACCGCATTCGAGGAGCCGTTCTGCTCGTAACGCAGCGTGACGGCGCTAAACTCCGCGTCGTCGGCCTGCAGGTAGATGTACGCGTTGTCCGTGTTCAGGCCGGGCAGAATCATGGCTCGGGCATTGCCGAAGGGCATTTCCAGATAATCCGGCGACCAGGAGGCGCGGTTTTCCCGCTCAAGAATGCCCGGCTGAAACGCGGGATTGATTTCAACCTCGCCGATCTCAACCGAGGTGATCCCCTGCGCCCTTACCGTGACCGTGAAGGCCCCGTCAGCAATGGAGAGGGGCTTCTGCGCGCCGTTCTGCTGCCGGACTTCTGCCCGCTTCGATTTTCCCGAAAGCCCGCCGATGAGTTTCCCGTTCAAGGTGACGTTTGCTGTCACCTCCTCTTTCGACTGGTTGGCAAATGCAATGAAGAGCCTGCCGTCGCCCCGCGCCGTCAGGTAGTTCAGTTCAACCTGGTCGCACTCGAGAACCCCCCGCGGCATCCAGAGGCACACGCCCTTCGAGCCGTACCACTCGCCCGCCTGGTGTCCATAGAAGCTGTTTTGCAGGTAGGCATATCCTTCAATGAACGCGCTTGGAAAGCCAATCCGCCCTTCGGAGCGGACAAAGACGTCCGAGACCAGAAAGTCCAACAGCATGGACATCATGGGCCAGATATGGTTGTAATGGAAGGAGTTCACGCTCAGCTCCTTGTGATCCCGCAGCGGATAGTCCGC
>JBHEKR010000517.1:0-9410 GCA_041859365.1 Candidatus Hydrogenedentales bacterium | reverse complement strand
TCCGCATTGGCCCCGATGCGAGGAAGTTTGAAGCTCTTGCTTTTTTCGAATTCCATTTCGTGCCTCCTGCCGCGATCTATCGTGTTGCACGTGAACGCGTTTGTGGGGATACTATAGCGAGGAGCGCGCCGGGCGAACAAGCACTCGGCACACACAGCAAGGCAGTACAAAAAACGGGAGCACACACCATGGATCACGAAATCACCCCCGATCCCAATCGTCAATCCTTCGAGGAACTTCGAAAGGCCAACCTGCACGGCGCGGAATTCTGGAGCGCGCGCGACCTCCAGCCGCTCCTGGGCTACAGCCAGTGGCGCCGCTTCGAAGAGGCCGTCCAGCGCGCCATAACCTCTTGCCAGCAATCGGGTAACGATCCGGCGTGCCATTTTGCCGACACCAGCAAAATGTTCGCCCTTGGCATGGTCGGCGGTCGGTGACGACATGAAGGGCGCCCGAAAATCCGTAAGTTGCCAATCTATCCCGTAAGAGTTCACAAGCGTTAGCTGTACCGCGCACGAGATACCAGACTCAAGGAGTGCAACTATGCAGGCAGTGGCTAAACTTCGTATCTTTACCGCAGTAGGCGCTATTTTTATTGCGACCACCACATTCGCAGAAATGCCGGAGCCCAATATCGAGCCTGAAGTGCGGATCTCCCAGGGCAAAATTGAAGACCTGCAGGAACCGAGAGCGGGCGGTGTGGTCCGAGGTACGGTGACAAGCGAGCAAGGGACGCCACTGGAAGGCGTGGCGTTTGGCTGTAGTCCGAGTGATATGGACTTCCAATTCAAGGCCAACCAACGTGCGGTCACCGACGCCATGGGACGCTATTCAATAGATTTACCATGGTCGGGAATCGAATACGACGTCACTGTCCAGGATGATCGATTCCGACGAGAACACAAGAAGGTTGAAGGGGCAACCGACCAGATAGTCGATTTTGTTCTTGTCCCGCAGGAGAGGGAAGAGTCGGGGCCGCGTTTTGAGAACTACAACTATTATGGGGTAGTGCGAGACGCGCTTACAGGCGAGATTGTCGCTGGCGCGAGCGTCGTGCAGGACGGAGGCTGGGGTAAAACAAGGCGGACATCCAGCGACGTCAACGGGTGTTTCGAGTTTCCGCCGGATCCCTATTTTCACACCGCCTCTGTTGTGGCGCGATACGGCGAGAAAGTAACTCCGGTGACTCATCCCAACTGGGAGCGCGACACCTACGCCGACCTGCGCCTCGCGCATCCCGGCGGAATCGCTGGAACGGTCGCAATGAGGGATGGCAGCGGCCCGGCCGCTGGTTGCGTTGTGGCGTTGAACCATGGCTGGAAGCAGTTTGATGCGCGGTATACCGCGACGACGGACCAGGAGGGCCATTACGAAATCAGCGACCTGCCGCCTGGCAATTACCGATTTGCAACGTACTTTCCCTATCCCGGAAATGGCTCGGACGAGTTTTACGGGCGCGATGAATTCGTTACGGTAACGTCAAGCCGGGTGTCACGTTTGGATTTGCTCGCGGACAGCCCTGTTCGGATTTCCGGCCGCGTGATTGGGCCGAATGGCGAACCTGCGTCCTTCGCAATGCTCCAATCTGGTGGCGCTTTCGGTTGGAATTTGATGGCCGATGAAAATGGCCTTTTCTCCGAGTCGGTTCCCGTGTCAGCGCTGGGCCAGATCGCTGCACTTAGCCCCAAATTCGGTCGTGGCAAATTGGTCTTGCCGAGGCTACTGCCGGGGGATGAGGCAAATGATCTCGTTCTCAGGCTGAACGGAATGGCTCGCCTTTCAGGTACATTGAGGGGACCCGCAAACGAACCCATAGCTGATGTGCGGATGGGCGATACTACGTCCTCGGAAACGGGGCGATTCACTTCCAGGCTTATCCCGGTCCCGACCAACCCCGAAGGCATCAAGGTAGATTTCTATCTTCCACGCCCCTACTCGGGACGCTTTCCTGGATCCGCAACGCCGGAGAAGGGGAAGGCGGACGAGAAGGACAGCTTCTACTATGCGTCTCCCATTTTCGTCAAGGCGGCGCATGGCGAAGAAATCCATCTGGATATCACGCTCGTGAAGGCGCCCCTTCGCGCATTGCATGGCACTGTAACGTCTCCCGATGGCGTTCCAGAAACCGGGACAAGTATCTTCGTCTATGCAGGAATGCCCATGACTGCGCAATGGCTGGAGTATGCCGCTCCAGAAAGGCCTACTGAAGCGCAGACCGGCGGCCGTATTCCCTGCCCAGCCACGCTGGTGGCGACGACAACAACGGACAATTCCGGCAATTGGTCTCTCCGCATGGTTCCAGAGGTAGGTGATCGCTCCATGGCCTGGGGCGACGAATACCACCCCAATAATCTCGTGGTGCTCGCGGTGGATGGCGAGCAACGACGGATGGCGATGATGGCTCAGCAAATAGTGAACGACTATGAAAGTATGTTTGAGTTTCCCATGGTTCTGCGGCCCGCTCCCCCGGAACTCGTCATGTGGGCCAGGATTGTGGATATCGATGGTAAACCCCTGGCCGGCGTTCGCTGGCGTATCAACAATTCCTTCGGCGCCTATGTGTCCGACGCGCTTGGACTCGTGCCGATTAACCGTCGTCAAGAAGTGCCGAGTCTCAAACTTCTCGACGAAGAGTTTTGCATGGTGGAGGCGGTGCCTCAGGCGGCAGGCCCAATCACGGGGCAGCGGGTTGCCAGTATTCCACACGTAGCGCGGGTGATTACCTACGCCTGGCCAGGCCCGGAACCCAAACGAGATATCCAGGGCGATGGCAAGTTTCTCATACTCGATTTTGTGGACGACGAGAACGCATGCATCGTCATCACGCTCGAGCGATGTGAAGACAATCAGGAGACAACGCCATGATACGAGGAGTGCGGACTTTCTGAAGTAGTGATCGTGACCACCATGTCGTTTGACAAGCCCCGGCCCCGCCCGTATACTCGCAAACCGATGCGCGCGGGTCGTTTCCGGCCCTGCGGTCGCATCCACAGGGTAGGGATTCTTCGGGAGTCGCGCGTCGTTGCTGATTGTTCGCCGAGCACAGATCGAGCCATTTAAAGCCCATCTTCGCGAGCCGTTCATCTTGCGGGCGGTGGCCCATGTGCGGGCGTTCTTTCCCGCGGAATGCGCGGCGCTATCGGATGAGGCGCTGGTCGACGTGGTGCGCGAGGGGATCGTCCGCGCGGAGCACTACGGCTTCGGCTGCGAACGGGACGCGACCCGATTCTTGAACCTGATGTTCACCTTCGGTCGCCTCTTTGATCGCGACCCGACGCTGGGCTGGGCCACGCGCCTGCTGGCCCGGGCGGGGCGCGCCAATCCCGCAAGCCTGATGAACCGGCTCTATGTGGAAGGCCTGCGCCATGAAAGCGAAGGCACGGGGCTGGATGGCCGGGGCAGCGCGGGCGCTTCCGGGGAATAAGCAATCGCGGTGGCCACCACCGCCAGACAAGGAGCTATCGTGCACGGGAAAACGCCGCCGGATATCAACTACGCCGACTTTTCCGATGGCCAGACCGTCCTGGCCCAGGCGGAGCCGACCCAGGGCACGGATTCCACGGCCCCGGCGAAGACGTCCTGCTCGCACCCGTCCGAGTGCGAGGTGCTGACCCTTACGCTTGAAAGCACCCACCCCGACGACGCGGTGAAGGCATCGAAGAGCCTGACCGATCCCCACGGTGCGCCAGAGACCGGCGTGGGGCGTTTTCGCGTCATCCCCAAGAGCGGCGTCACCATCAAGTGGACAGTGAAGAACGGGGCGCAGGTGGATCACGCCCTGCTGGAACTCTTCGCCAAGGGCAATCCTAACGCTATCTGGAGTCACGATTTCGCCCAGGGCATCAGCGACGCAGGCGAACTCCCCTGGGACACCAAAGTGACCCACGGCCAGGCGGATTATCCGGACGATCTGGTCAACATGGACAAGTCGCCCTACAAGATGAAACTGACCATCCGGGCGAAAGAGGGCGCGGTCTGCACGAAACCCCGGGGCTACACCTATTTTGACGTGGACTTCGAACATCGCTACAAGGCAGTGAAATACATCCCTACGACGGGCATGGGCCGTTTCGGTATCGAATTCGATCCGAAGGAAAATGAAATAAAGGTGGCGGCAAAGACCTTCTTCGCCATGCTCGTGGCGGAGTCGAACGCTTTCAAGAAAACACTGGAGCAGTACAAGGCGGACTACATCACCCGTTGTACGACGATGTGGAACCAGCGATTCGCGCTGAAGGACGGCAACAACAAGGCCTGGCCGGTGTCTGTTTATTTTCAGGACGGCGGTTCAACGACATTGGAGGCGGCTCTCGACGCGCGCGTAATCGAAAAGTGTCCCGCCGATGTAATCAAGAAGTTTGAAGATTCAGGTTCCGATCACTATGTGGCCCTGCTCAGTGGCATCGGCGGCTCGGGCCTTCCCACCGCGATTTCCCATCGCGCGGCCAACGTTTTCCTCTATGAAGTGGCTTTCGATGCGGTTCATCCCCCCAATGTTTCGGCCTCAATTGTCAACGGCCACCAGAAGTTCATCGCTGCGGACTGGCAGCAATTCTGGACGGCCCGCGTCGGGAATACGGCGACTAACCAGGCGGACCGCATGGGCGGTTTACCCAAGTGTACGGTCAAGTTCGCAAGGGGTAGCGACGACCTGAACCCGGAAACCAAAGCGCTGCTCTCCGATATTTCCACTTCCCTTACAACACGTTGCAAGGGGCTTGAGTTTCGCGTCTTTGTGAAAGGGCAGCGCGCGCCGGGCGAGTTAGCAAACCTCGAGATAGGCAGAGCAACCCGGGTTTATGAGCTGCTTGCACCCGATCCACACATTTGCCGGCGCACCGTGGCGGAACTTGGCACAGCGCCACCGGAGTATGCCCAGAATGCCGCAGACGCCCCTGAAGTTGAAGGCGCCATTGTGGAGATCCGCTATGTCGGTGGGGACGTGCCCTACTCCGCCGCCACCCACGAGTGCGGCCACTTCTTTGGACTTCCTGATGAGTACCAGACCTACGGCCCCGGAAATCTTCCCCAGTTTGCACAGGCCCAGGTCTCCATGCAGGCCCAGTGTGGCGCGCTGAGATTGGAGGCCAGCCCCACGCCCTACGAACGCAATAACCACCTCATGTCCGTGGGTACTCTGTTTTTCGAGCGCTACTACCTGACTTTCCTTGAAGCGCTCCGAAAGGTGCTCGGCGCCTGGGATGAAGACGAGCCGAACAACTGGACGATAGTGGCCAATGCCACGCCAGCCGCGCCTCCTGCGGGCGCGTTTTCTCCGGATTTCAGCCCACTGGAGCAGGCCGTGCTGGAGGCGCGGGCAAAGGCCATGGCGGGCGAGTCTGATCTCGCCACGCTGGAGACGCTGATGCGCACCAAGGCGGTGCAGGCGGGGGGCGAGCGCGTGGTCTATGCAAAGATTCTGGATCGCGACAACCTAAGCCATATCCTTGACGCACGTCCCACTTGGGACGTGGGCGACAAGCTTTATTTCAGCCTGGGGGTGCAGAAGGGTAGAGAACTGCTCCACTGTGTGACTTTCCTTCAGCCGCAGCAGGTGGAGCCTGTCATCGAGATCCCCAATGCGAGCAGCGAGACAGGAAATGATACGACCGTCTTTCTCCGATATCTCGACGTGGAGCGGCGTGAGAGAATCCTGCTTCGCGCCACCCAGCCCTACCAGGGTAACGGCACCTTCACGTGCAACACCCCCGGAATCGAATTTTATGCCACGGAGTCCGGCGGTGCCCCGTTGAACACCGTTGCCACGGGAATGGCCCTGACTTCGGCGGAACTCTGGGCAGGCAAAACCCTCTACGCGGCGGGCGAGCTCGCGGGGGCGACCCTGACCCTGGCCCTCGCTGCCGCGGGTGGGCAGCGGGTCAGCACGGCCCCGGCCCAGCGTATGCTCCGCTACAAGGCCACGCCGGGGCCCTGGATGCAGTTCTATAATTTCAGTGTAGATCGCGCCGAAGCGCCTGCACCTGTCGACGGGGAAGAGCGCCGCAACGCGGTCTTCGTGCCGCTGTGCACAGCGGACAATCCCGCGCATCTGCGCTTGCGGGCGCAGGTAAAGATCTGTCTCCCCATGGGGTATACGCAGAAGATGATTCTGCGGGTTTCCGACGGCCTGGTAGCCATGTTCAAACACAAGACCGACGCTTCGGGCGACGCTAAGGGGTCGAAAAAGTCGCGTAACGGGAAGAAGTGGCGGGAGTACGAACTCAGACCGACCGATCAGAAAAACGAACACTTCCCGGACAAGCGCAGCATGGATATCTGGCTGGAGGGCATCGTTGAGACAGGGGGGCAGGCCGCCAACAACGATCATGCGGAAATCGAACTCATCTCGACGACGTTTAACCGCGACACGCCAACCACAACCTTCGACACCTGCAAGCTGCGCGTAGGCGCCTGTCCGTCGCTCACCGTGGAGATCCCCGCTACAGCGCCGTTGACGGCACGCAATCTACCGGGTACCACGACACCGAACGTGCCCGCGCCCCAGCGTTTTTGTGCGCAGGAAGTTGCAACCATTCTCGACGCCGATTCGCCCTACAAATGTCGCGACTTCGACAGGAATCCACCCGTGGTCATCGTCAAGGGTTCCCTCCGCTCCGACACGCCGCTTCGGCTCAAGGCGCGCTATGGCATGGGCATGCGCGCCCAGTTCTATCTGGAGCAGGCTGCCGACGACCATGCCACTCTCAAGGCCGCCAACACGCACAGAATCGATTCGCCACTCTCTAAGTCCAGGCAGTCCATCGATGTGTCTCGGCCCACGGAGTCGAACGTGCCTATCGATGTCGAGATAGATGTCCCTACGGACAACGTGGGCTCTTTCCACATCATAATGCGGGTGAGTGGTTCCACCTGCTACATAATCAATCTCGTCGTAGTCGAGGCACTGGCCCTCGCCGGACCAGAGGTTCCGACCGTGGCCAACCTTCCCGCGAAGCGCACCGCCGTCACCACACAGAAATTTGTCAATGGACTCGCCCTCGTGGTTCGCACGGGAAACATTCCCTTCCCCGCCGCGAGCACCGAGTTCGCCTCGCTGCAAACCCAGGCCTGCGCCGTCCTCGCGGGCCGCGTCCACATCAAGGGCGGCGGACCCGATTTTAAGCGGGGGGTGGTCGGCCGCGTATTGGCAGGGTGGATACAAAACAAGACCGGTGGTCGCATCAGCGGGCGTTACCGCGATGGGGCTGTCGTTCCGACGGGCGTCGTGCGGATGACGGGCGATTTCGTATCAAACCAGGCCGACGGGATAAACGTCCCTGTCGATACCGGCGAGGGCATGCCCGCCGCCGATCGCTACTTCGGAGACGCCCAACCGGCTATGCAATCCATTGCAATCAGTACCGCCAGTCCCCTCCTCGACACGGGCAACGATCCCGTCGGCGGCGCAAAGACTTGCCTCGGCCAGCGCTACTTCGAGTGGGATTCCAATGTGATATGCGATGCCGTCGCGGTCGCCGTGGACTCGCCCGGCACGGAATTTCTCGTGACCCACTTCACCAACAAGAACGCGTTGCTCACTCGCGCGGAGTATGCCCAGTCTTTCAAGTCCTATCTGTGTGTCTGGACAGACGCCACCGGGCGTGGTTTGGGCGGAAACGATGGTGGTCCCGGCGATTTGCTCTATGCGGCGGTGGCGGAAGTGGGCTGGGGTTTCGACGCGGCCTGGGACATCACCTGGCCGGATGACATCAAAGATCTCGCCCGAGATCCCCGCAACGCCACGGGAAACTGGCAGTCCAGGGCCACGGTGGTGGAAGATGTCACGAAGCCGTTGAACGCCACGATTACGACCCCCTACACCCGATACCCCGCCGCCGTACCGGCTCAGGGCCTGGTGGAAACCCGGCCACCCGCGCCCATCCGAATCTTTGCCTGGAATGCAAAAACGGTGTAAACGCGCCGCGCGGGACAGTCGTTCATGAGGCTTTGCCTCACCCGTAGAGGATGAAAAACGATACAGGTTTTACCCCCCCTGCCCCACCGCAAGCGGGGGAGGCCAGAAGTTCACATTGCGTAGTAAGGTCCCCCCCCTTGCGGGGGGGAGGGGGGTAAGTTCCAGGGTTGACTGTGGTTACCTTGTGGCTCTCCGCGTTGCGATGGCGTACTTTCAGAGCAGAGCTATTCGATTGACGCGGTTGCGAGCCCGCCCGTCGTTTCCACGGCTGAAACGGGGATGGATTCCGTGTCCATTTGAACGGCAGCTTTTCCGTTGCGGTAGTGCAGCATAATGCCCTCTTCTTCGCCTTCCACCAGAATACTGCGAATTGGCCCGAAGAACTGTCGACCTTCCTTCGCGGTGCAGGTGGGCAGGTAGGTGCGCAGCACCCGTGGATCGTAAAAGCGGAAGTAAAACATGGCCCCGGTTTCGTCGTAGACCTTGAATATGGATCGCAGGTGGCTGTAGATGGCCTTCGGCCATGCGCTGCTGAGCAGGAGAATGCCCCCGTTGTCGCCCAGGCGCTCCGCCCAGAGCTTTAGATAGTCCGGGTAGCGGTTGCAGCACTGAATCCGGGCCATGTAAGGCCCCACACGGTCCATGTGGTGAGGGGCCTTCACGAAGAGGGGGCGCAGCGGCTCGCCCAGGAGGTCTCGGGAAGCCATTGCCAGCCGATAGTCCTTTGCGGCATCCACCACGGAATAAAGAATGTCGCCCGGCTGCCTGTGGTGCTCGATGAAGCAATGCAGATCGTAGGCGTTGGGTTTGTTCGACATCAGTGCGTTACGTTTCGTCGTTGAAGTTTACGTGGAGCCATCCCGGTGCGCTCATCAACTCTTGCGCCGGTCGGGATTCGGAATCTTGGACTTGTCCACCGCCTTGCGCTCATCCGTACAGCCCGAGCCCGACCCCTGCACGAGGGGCGCGCCGGTTTCCGAGGCACTCGTGAAAGCCCGTGCGCACGCGGGGTTGGTGCACTCGGCGGGGTGCTCCTCGGCAGTCTGAGCGGGCGCGATGGTCTGGGTCTGGCTCCGGGGCGGTGTTCCGGGGGGGACGTCCCCCGTGCCTTCGGCCTGGGCCGGAGGCTCGGGCAGACGCGGCATCTCGTCATACATGCGATCCAGCTCGCTGGCGGCCATCTTGAACTTGGCCCCGTCGACATCTGACTTACCCCACGGTTGACGCATGAGTTCGAACCCTTCGTTTGGAAATCCGCTGCGGTGGAAACACGACACGCCCCACAATGGGGAGCGCTTCCGCACGACGCTGTGATTTTAGTCTGAATCGCGTCATGCTGCAAGTCCCTTCGTCCGGGGTGAAGATCTGATATTACCGATAATAATGCTAGATAAATATAGTTGTGGGTTCCAAGACTGAGTTGGATATACTAAGTGTTATCAAGCCCTTAGCCCAACTCAACGAGGAACCCACAATGATTGTAAATGAGATGATA
>JBHEKR010000326.1:0-4090 GCA_041859365.1 Candidatus Hydrogenedentales bacterium | reverse complement strand
CCCCAGAACTTAATATCGAAAGATTGGGACATAACGATCTTATTGACAAAAAAAGGGGGACCAGTAGCTGGATTGAAAATGGGAAAAAGCATGACGCGCGGCGCGCCCGACTGGGGGCGGCGTCGCGGCAGGAGAGATCTCTGGAGACCGCGTACGACATGCTTCAAGTGGTTCCAAGCCGCCAGGCGGCCCGTTTATCTCCCTCCCCGACCGCGCCGACACAAGGAGCCTCGGCGGCGCGTTCACCCGTAGCACAGGTTCCGGGAGACGTGATACCTGTGGAAGCGGCTGCTGAATTGTCAGCGGCACGCTCTGTTCGGGATTTTATATGGTGCTATTCCGATATGTCAATTTATGTCCCCCCCAATTTAAAGCCCGCCTCCCATTACTTGTTTAGACAAGCACAATTGTCCGCAGGCAGATTGCAGCGCTGGCAAATTGAAACGAAGCGCTCCACCGGCTTGAAGCCTTTGCGCTCGCGGAGAACAAAACGCAGGAGCTGCTCTTCCGCACCCTCGATGCCGTGATCCGCCCGATTCGCCCAGAGCTGATCGAGTTCGGCCTCGCTCAGCGTATCGTAGTAGGCCCGTCCACGCCTGGGCTCTTCGGATTTGGTTGCCTTTTTGGTCATGACGCTCTCCTCAACAATTCGACTCCGCCTTCGCGGGGATGGACGACATCTGGTCTGGTGAATTTGTGATTGAAATGCGGCGGAGCCTGTCTTCATGCCCACCGAGATCATCATCGTAATGCATACTTCAAGGAACCTGCACGAACGAGGCCGTCCTGTGACGCCTGTATTTGTGTTCATTGAGGTTCGAGCTTAGATGTTGGCGCCTACTCCCAAGTCCGGGCCCCGTCATTGTCCACATGCAGCCGCACCACATCACTGTACTCCCGCCGCTCAAAGCCCGTCACCTTACCGGCCTCGTCATTCACCGGAAAGTTGTGAACCGCGGTCAACGTGATATCCCACCCCGCGCCTTCCCGCACCAAATCGATCTCCACATGGCCATAGTGGCGCCCGCCCCGCACAAGCTGGTGTCCCTTCCAGAGCTCCGGATCGTCTTTGTGGGCTATCCACTTCTGCCACGGGTTTGCGCAGCGCGGATCGCGCACGTCTTCCGGCCCGCCAATCCCGTCACCGGCCACACCGGCGTCGTAGAACAGCACATCGCCCACGAGGGAACGCTCGAAGGTTTCATTGTGCCCGCAGAGCACCGCGGCCACACCATATTCCTGGAAGGAGGGCGTGTAGGCACGCATCGGCACGCCCGCCTGGCCGCTGCTGTCCTTCATGGAGACAGGCAGAATGTGCCCGCCGCTGGAATAGGGCACATGATGAAACTGCACGAAGATCACCTGACCCTTTGCCCGTGCGTCTTTCAGTTGTTCCATGGTCCAGTTCCACTGATCGGAACCGGGATTCAGATCCGGCTGGTCATCACCGGGATAGGTCGCCATATCGATGTTCGTGTTCGTATCAAAATCGGTGTCGTCGGGCAGGCCATTGGTCGAGTCCAGCGTCAGGATCGTCACGGGGCCGTAGTCGGTCCGGTAGTAGGCGTTGTCATACTTCGGGTTGTTGTTCGGCGCACCGTCGATGTGGGCCAGCGATTTCCGGCGGCTCGCATGGATCGCCTCCGGCGCATACTCGCCGTTGCGCGCACCGAAGGTCTCCCAGTTGCCCATCGCCAGCAGCAGGGGCGTGTGGGTCATCAATTTACCGAACTTACCCGCCGTGTGAAAGAAAAACTCGTCCCAGGCGCGCTGGTAGCCGCCCCCCTGCACAATGTCGCCCGCCAGCATCACGAGATCGGGCTGGCGCGATTCGATCACGTTCAGGTTTTCGATGAAGCCTTCGGTCTCCGTAACAAGGTACTTCGTTACCTCGTCAGGCCGCCCCGTGCTATCGGAATGCTGAAAGGCTGGCTCCCAAGAACGATAGGTAACCCGCCCTTCGGGGTCCGTCTCGGAATCGGCGAAGGCAATGATTCGCAGGCGTTCCGCCTTGTCCGGCGCGGGCGCCGTGCGAAACGTGGACTCGAAGGTGCTCGCGCCCTGACGCACCGTGTAGACATACTTCGTGTCCGCTTCGAGTCCCTCCAGCAGAATCGAATGTTTGAAGTTCGTGTTGGCAAACATGTCTGGAAACTCGGACCGCTCCGACTCCTCCAGATCCGAATAGAGTGCCTCGGGCATGGAGACCGGCGTGCTCGTGAGTTCACGGACACTCGCCGCGCCGCCTTCCGGCACCACGCGCAGCGTTCCCGCCTCGTTGACGGTCGTGAACCAGTTGATGCGCATCCCGGTGCTCGACGGCTCCTGCAGATAGGGCAGGATGCGAAACGCCGCGAGGGCCGGATCCGCTTCGGGTGGTGTGAAGGCACGCGCATCCAGAGCAGACGAAACCGCGAGCAGCAGGATGGGCAGGCACAAGTGGAAGGCAATGGGGCGGGCGTAGAAGGTGCTCATGGGAATTCCAAAGGGGTTCGTGCACATGGGGCGAAATACAACGCCCTATTCTCCCCCTTTCCGGCGGGGCTGGGCAAGTTCGGGCGTGCGTAAATCTGCTACACTACGCGCGCCCTGTCGCTTCCGATGCGCATAGGGCGCCATAGGGGCAGACGGCAGCCCCCCAAACCAACCACGGAAGTACCCATGAGCGATATCGCCGAAGACGCGGTCTACGAAGAAATTGAACACGCCCAGGAGGCCGCCATCGCTGCGGCTTCCGCCACCGCCATGAGCGTTTTGGTTGCATTGAGCCTGTCTCACATGCTCAACGACACGATTCAGGCCCTGATTCCCGCCATGTACCCCGTGTTCAAGGAGAGCTATCGGCTCACCTTCACGGAGATCGGGCTCATCACGCTCACCTTTCAACTCTCTTCCTCGCTGCTTCAGCCGCTGGTGGGACTCTACACCGACCGAAACCCCAAGCCCTACTCCCTCGCGACCGGCATGGGGATTACCCTCGTTGGGCTCCTTTTCATGTCCCGCGCGGCATCCTTCCATGCGATTCTCGTGGCGGCGGCTCTCATCGGCACCGGCTCGTCGATCTTCCACCCCGAAGCCTCGCGCCTGGCCCACATGGCCGCCGGAAAGCGACACGGCTTCGCCCAGAGCCTCTTTCAGGTCGGCGGCAACTTCGGCAGTTCGCTGGGGCCCCTGCTGGCCGCGTGGATCATCGTGCCCCGGGGACAGCACGCCGTGGCGTGGTTCTCCATCGTCGCCTGCATCGGGATCGTGCTCCTTTCCGCCGTCGGCCGCTGGTACGCCGCGCGCCTCCACGCGGGCCGGACGAAATCTGGCGCAAAAGCGGCCCCGCGCAAATACCAGCTCAGCCGCAACCGTACGATACTGGCCCTGGGTGTGCTGGTGATCTTGATCATTTCGAAGTATTTCTACCTCATCAGCCTTACCAACTACTACACCTTCTACCTCATTCAGAAGTTCGGTGTATCGGTCCAGGCTTCTCAGGTGTTCCTCTTCATCTTCCTCTTCGCCATCGCGGCGGGCACCATTGCGGGCGGCCCTTTGGGCGACCACTTCGGGCGCAAGGCGGTCATCTGGGTATCCATCCTCGGCGTCGCCCCCTTCTCCCTTGCCCTGCCCCACGCGGGACTTACGGGCACCGTGGTGTTAAGTATTTTCGCGGGACTGATCCTCGCCTCCGCCTTTTCGGCGATTCTCGTATTCGCGCAGGAGTTGGTTCCCGGGCGGGTGGGTCTCGTTGCCGGGCTCTTCTTCGGGTTTGCCTTTGGCGTCAGCGGCATCGCCTCCGCCGCCCTCGGTAAGCTCGCCGACCTGACCAGCATTGACTATGTCTTCCACCTCTGTGCATGGCTGCCACTCCTCGGTCTACTGGCGGCCTTCCTGCCGGGAACGAAGAAGGCAGTTGATAGTTGACAGTTGACAGTTGACAGTTGACAGTTGACAGTTGACAGTTGACAGTTGACAGTTGACAGTTGACAGTTGACAGTTGACAGTGGACAGTGGACAGTGGACAGTGGACAGTGGACAGTGGACAGTGGACAGTGGACAGTGGACAGTGGACAGTGGACAGTGGACAGTGGACAGTGGACAG
>JBHEKR010000294.1:0-4877 GCA_041859365.1 Candidatus Hydrogenedentales bacterium | reverse complement strand
CGGTTCTACCCCGCAATCGAGAGCTTCCTGGAGTCCGGGGTAAAGCGAACCTTCGACCACGCCCGCGAAAACGCCAGCCTCGAGCCCTTCGACAGCGAGCTCCTCCAGGTCCTGTTCCTCATCCGCTATGTCGAGGAAATGAAGGGCAATATCGACAACATCGTCACCCTCTGTATTGATCGCATCGACGCGGATCGCCTCGCCCTTCGCCGAAAGATCGAGGAAAGTCTGGTCCGGCTTGAACAAGAAACCCTCATCAGCCGCAGCGGGGATCTCTACCAATTCCTCACCAACGAAGAGCGGGATGTCAGCCGGGAGATCAAGACCATTGATCTCTATGCCAGCGAAGAGGCCAAACTCCTCGGCGACATCATTTTTGAGGATGTGCTCAAAGGCCAGAAGAAGCACCGCTTCATCCTCAACAAGATGGATTTCCCCTTCAATCGCTTCTGCGATGGATTCCCGGTAGGGAATCGGGTCGATGGGGGCCTGCCCGTGGTGCTCATCACCCCCCTCAACGATGACTACGAGCTCTACCAGGACAACCGCTGCATTCTCGAAAGTGCAGCGGACGGCGGCCAGGTGCTCATTCGCCTGAAGAATGAAGGCCACCTCGGCCGGGAATTACGCACCTGGCTCCAGACCGACAAGTACATTCGCACCAAGGACGACGGGAGCCTTGGTGCCGCCACCAAAAACATCTTCCGAAACCTGGGCGCGGACAACGGAGCCCGTCGCGAGCGACTCACCCGCCAACTGGGCGATATGCTCATCGCGGCCGACTACTTCGTCGCGGGCACCCGCACAGCACCCAAGATGGTCTCCCCCCAAGGCCTGCTGGACGAAGCCCTCGACTACCTCGTCAAGAACACCTTCACCAAGATGGCTTACCTGGCCCACCTCACGGAAGCGCCCGTGAAAGAGATCCAGGCCATCGTCCGCAGTAACGACATTGCCCAGCAATCCCTGGAAATCGTCCTGCCCGAGAGCAACCCCCAGGCCATTGCGGACCTCCGCGAATACATCGACCTCTGCTCGCGAACCAGCCGTCAGATCGTCCTGCACGACCTGATCAACGTCCGCTACGGCCAACGCCCCTACGGCTGGCCCGAGCTCGAGGTCGCCCTCCTGCTCGCCAGACTCCTCGTGCTCGGCGAGATCCACCTGCACAGCAGCGGCGACATCGTCCCCCACGGCAAGCTCTACGACACCCTCACCACCCATGGGCTCTGGCGCAAGACTCAAATCATCCAGCGCAAGACCGCCGATCCCGCCGTCATTCAGCGGGCACGGGCCATCGCAAAGGATGTCTTCGCCCAGATCGCCCCCGACGGGGAAGACCCTCTCTACCAGCACCTTCGCGATCAACTGTCCAATTGGCAGGGCCACTTGCACCAGTGGAAGGCCCTGGCCGACACCGGCAACTACCCCGGCCACGAAGAAATCGGCGAAGGGCTGGGCCTCATCAAGGGCCTGCTCGCCTTCAACGAGAGCCGGAAGCTCATCGAGCGCTTCCGGGAACAGGAAAAGGACATCCGCGACTTCGCCGATCACTTCGCCGACCTCAGCAATTTCTACAATCACCAGAAGCTCGCGTGGGAAAAGCTCCGTAGTGCCACGACAAAGTTCGCGCAGAACAAGCTCGAACTCGACCGCGATGCCGTCGCCGCGCCCGCCCTGCGACGCATGCAGGAAATCCTGCGTGCCGCGCATCCCTACTCCCTCATTCACGAAGCCGACCAGCTCACCCAGAAGGTCGCCCAGGTCAACGATGCCCTCGTCGCCCAGCGTCTTCAGGCGGCCCAGGCCAAAGTGGAGCAGGTCACCCAGCAACTGACCGGCGAGGCCGACAGCCACTACCTGGACAAATCGCTGAAGAAATCCCTCCTGGGCCCCCTGGAACGGCTCAAGGCCCAGGTGGATCAACATGTCAGCCTGGCGCACCTGGCCCAGGCAGAGATGGAAGCCGACCGCCTTCTGGAAGCTGGAATGGAGCAACTGGAAGCGGCCATTCAGACGCCGGATCCAACCCCGGGGGTCAATGAGGATGCACCAACCCCCGTCGCGGTCCGGCCCCGCTGTGTGGTCCAGCCCAGCCTCTTGACTGCCAAGGCCTATCTCGAAACCGCCGAGGATGTCACCATGTTTCTCGAGAAGCTTACAGGGGTCCTTGACTCGGCAATACAGCAAGGCACACGAATTCAGATCAAATAAAGTGTATTCGTACACTAGCTATGGCATGTATACGTGTAAGAAGTAAAATATTCAGCGAGTCAACGGCGACGCAAATCGTAGGGGATGAACATTATGCCATTGGCTGGCGACAGAACCTTTGCTCCGCTGGAACTCACCAGAGAGATTGTACGAAAGCTGGGCGCCGTGTCGATTGAGTCTATCGAGGATCTGCAAAACCTGATAGGGTCAGCCCATTTTCTCACTAGCCGCCTTAGCAAAAGCGAGTGCGAACTGATTGAAAGTGAGATGAGACGCTGCGGCATTCGCTCTTTGAGAGGAGCTCGCCCAGAAGGCGTCGTCACTGGTCATGACTTTCAGGCGGCATTTGAGTCCTTGAAGCCGAGATTGGAGGACTATTCGAGAGAGCTGGAGACTTTGGCTGCTGCCGAGTCGCTCAAGAATGAACTTCAGCGCGATACTCTTCGAAATCTACTTGCCGAAATTGAAGAACAGCATTCAGGCGTCAACGATTTGCTTGGGTCGCTGACGGAAGTGTTGGAAGCCTTGCTTGAATGCGATACGACACTCACCGCCGAACGCGAAGCGCTAACGCTGGCTAGCGATGAATTGCTCGAGGAGAGGCAAGAATTCGAGCAAGAGAAGCTGCGGATAGAGGCAGAAGCGGAAGAACAAGAGGCGGAACTGGCGCGCGAAAGAGAGGCGATTGGTGCTGAACAGGAGACGTTGGAGGCCGATGCAGAGCATCTTGTGGAGGTCACCGAAGAGCTCAATGAATTGATTGCCCGTTTTCACTTGGCAGTCAGCGGGGCGGATGCGGACAATTCCGTCGCAGATAGTGTGCTCAATGTTGGGGCGGATCGTAGCGTAACCTTCCTCATGCTCAATCCGAACATGAAAGCACGGTTCAAGAGTGCAAATATATCGACCATCGGCGAAATGACCTCCTACACAGAAAGCGAATTGACAAACCTGTTGCGTCTTTCCTTCAGCGACAAGAACTATCTCTTGGGCAAGCTAAACGCTTTCAATATAAAGCTGCCAACAAAATCCATCCGTCCCGTGTTTGAACCCGGCTTACCAGGCTGGACAGAAACGCCGCAGTCCGATAAGCGGCAGCGACTTCAGGCGATGCTCGTTTCAGCGCGGGAAAAAGTGGAGCGCATCGAAAGAACGCCGGTATCTCGACCAGAAATCCAAATCGAACCGGTCGACCCAGAGATTGAGCCGGAGGACTATTTGGATCTGTCTGGAATGCTGGATGAGGAAAGTTCTCTTACGGAGGAGGCCGACGAGACCAGCACCAGCATTGCGCTGTCATCCTGGAAGAAGCTGCTTCACTGGTGTGATTCGGAGCGGGCGATGGACCCGGAGCGCGTTGATTTCGTTCGCAGACTGGTGACGCGACTGGACGAGGGCAGCCCTCCTTCATCAACCGAGGCAAGGTATGCGGTCTTGATCTACGAATTCGCAATCAAGTTGGGTTTCGATCCGGATCCAGTCGTGGAACATGTTGGCGTAAGCCCTTTGATTCCGAGAAAGCTTACAACCTACACAAACGAGAAAGGCATAGCGCGCGTCACACGCACGAGTATGCTTGATTAGGGGTAATTCAATGGAGTGGTTAGAGACGTTGCAGGACGTGGGCGAAGGCGTCGTGGTAAACAAGGGCGTTAGCGTCAAGTACGATGGTATACAACTCCCTCGTTTCGTTAGCGAGTATCTGCTGTCCGAGTTCATGCTCAAGTATCCTGATCATCAGGAGGCCGCGAGGGAGATGGCCAAGTTCATTGATACCTATATCCCTCAGCCGGGGCATGTCTCCGAATGGCAATATCGCCTAAAGGGGGGCGATGCGTGTCAGATAATTGACAACTTGCGCGTACGCGTTCACCTCGAGAAGAAGGATCAGGAGCCTCAAGTCCAGGTCCCCAGCATTGGTCTCAGCCGTGCCCGAATTCAGGACAGACTTCTCCTTGAGCATCCCCGACTCCTGCGCTCAGGATTATGGGGCAAAGTCACGCTCCAGGCGCTGGACGGCGAGGTCTGGGTCGAGGACTTCGCTCCCTTCCAGATAAGCGATGTGTCCCTGGAGCATTTCAAGCAAATTCGGAGTCACTTTTCGCTGGAGGCCTGGACCGACATCCTCATTAGCACCATTGGACTCTCGCCGCAATTGGTGCGAACGCCTGAGCAGCGGCTCACGATTATCTCCAGGCTCTTGCCGCTGGTCCAGGGGCAGACTTTCCTGATTGAAATGGGTCCGCCAGGAACCGGTAAGACCTTTGTTCTCGATAAGCTCAGTACCCGCTCCATTGTCATCTCTGGTTCCAAAGTCTCCCCGGCGGCCATGTTCTTCAATGTGCAGTCCAAGAAAGAGGGGCTGCTGCGCCATTATTCGGCGATTCTACTGGACGAAATCGACAAGGTGCGTGATTCAGAGTTCAGTGAGGAAGTCGCCAACAAGCTCCTGAAGTACATGGAGTCTGGCACGTTTGATCGCGGCGGCGTTGAGCTTACCAGCACGACATCGATCATCATGGTGGGCAATCATTCCCCCGGTGGAAGACGTGGTGGACCGTTGCTGAGGAACCTCCCAAGGAAGCTCGTTCATAGCGCTTTCCTGGATCGATTTAACGGGATATTGCCCGGTTGGGAGTTGACCCCCATTGGACAGTCCGATG
>JBHEKR010000251.1:0-2951 GCA_041859365.1 Candidatus Hydrogenedentales bacterium | reverse complement strand
ACCAGATCAAGCACCGCCGGATTCGCCAGCAAAAGCGAATTGATGGCCCCGTATTTCTTCCGATACGCCGCAACCACTTTCGTCGGGCTTGACGGAAGCTCAAAATCCAGGTACATTTGACGCACAGTCTTCATTCGCATGACCTGCTCCCTTCTGTGATTGCCGTCACAGATGTTTTGTCCAAAGGGAGTAGGCCATTCGTTTATCATTTTGTCAATCCATCTTTCCGCCACAGAAACTCATTAGGTGCGCGAACGCCGCGCTACTCCGGCAAGCGGAGCTTGCAAGACTGCATTCTCCGCCCCGGCGCATCTTCGACCAATCTGAGCTTGGGAACGAGGCGAAAAAGGGTCTAGTCCGCACCGCCACGCGCCAAAAAGCGCTGCACAAGCCCAATCACCTCGTCCTTCGCATCTTCCAGGATATAGTGCCCGCAATCGGGGAAGCGATGCACTTCGGCCTGGGGGAACTGGTCGGTCCATAGTTTCAGGAAATGCCGATCAAACACGAAATCCTTCAGGCCCCAGCAGATGAGCATGGGACGGTCCTGAAACTGCTTCGCCCTAAGCTCCACATCGGTCACAATCGGGTAAGCCGGGTCGCCACCGCGCAGGGGGATGTCCTGCACGAAGCGCAGTGTGGCGATACGATTGTCCCACGAGTCGTAGGGCGCGCAGTAGGCGTCGCGGAGTTCCTTCGGCATGGGATTGCGCTTGCAGCCGACCCACGCCGCGCCGCGCGCGAAAGCGTTGAAGCCGCGCACGAGCACCGTGCCCAACCAGGTGTTCCGACAGATCCAGAGGCCCAGCGGGAATCGCTTCGTGGCGGGGAGGTGAAAGGCGGAAGTGTTCAACACCACGATCTGCTTCACCCGCTCCGGATGGCGCGTGGCCCAGGCCATACCGATCATGCCGCCCCAGTCATGCACCACGAGGGTGACGTTCTCCGTGACGCCCAGGTGTTCGAGGAGCGCCTCCAGATCGTCCACGCGATTCTTGAGCGTGTAGGTGTACTGGTCGTCGCCCGGCTTGTCCGACAGTCCGCAGCCGATGTGGTCCGGCGCAATGCAGCGATACTGGCCCTTGAGCGCGTCGATGAGATTGCGGTAGTAAAAGGACCACGACGGATTGCCATGGACCATGACCACCGGGTTGCCCTGGCCTTCGTCGACGTAGCTGTACTTGAGGCCGTTGCGGTTGATGTGTTTGGGCTTGAAGGGGAAGTTATGAACTGGCATTTTATCAGTATTCCTTGATTAAGGTGCTCAGGACGCCACGGGGATTTCATCGACTTGTGATGGCCCGAGGCAGCGAAGAGCAGCAATCAGTGGGTCTTTCCCACAGATTCGCACAAATATGCACAGATAGAACTGAAATACTTTGCGAGCCACTACAGTGAATTCTTTTCCTCCAATCTGTGCGTATCTGTGAAAATCTGTGGGAAAATTCTTCTCCGTAGACCACGAAAGTCACGTCTGTGATCAGAAACTACTGAGGACCGTAGAAGTATTTCATTTGATAAGCCTCCCACTTTGAAAGGTCGTCAAAGTCGCCAGCTTCACGGCATCGACTAAGATATTCCAATATGTCATCCAATTTCCTGATTTCAAGGTGGGAGAACGTGTTTTCAACGCCGGCACCAACGAGATACTGAATGTCGAGCATGGCACCCGTATCCTGATTGATGTTCTTCGCCTCCCACATCATTTCAACATCGTCCAGGTCACCGATTTTATATATCAGAAACGCGCACAAATATAGCGATTCGTAGTGGTCCGACTCAGCATTGCGCCTTCTGCAATCCATTTCACGGAGGAAAATATTTCTTATTGTTGCGTGATTCTCTCTCGCCTTACTTGGATCGATGCCTTTAAGTAGTTTTTCGGTTTCTGATAGTTCCCTGGGCTTGCTCTCTTCTACGCTCGGCCTCGTAAACTTGCTCAGAAGCCAACCAAGAAATCCCTTGAGTTTCGGATTCGTGTTCGACATGCTTTCTCCCGCCTAGCTGGACTGTCGACGTATACTGCTGCAATACGGTAAGTTATTGCGAAAATTCGCTCGTCCAATCACTGAGCATCTTTTCAACGGCACGACGCACCTACCAGCGCAGTCCCAGCATCATGCAATTGAGCCCGCTCCCAATCCCCAGAAACGCCACCCGATCCCCGGCCACCAAATGTCCTCGTTCACCCGCAATAGCCGCGGTGATGGGCAATGAAACCGTCCCCATGTTTCCCAAGTAACCGAAGGTCGCAAAATCCTTCTCCGGCGCGATTTGGATCGACTTCAGGATAGCATCCTTGTTCGCATGGCCCACCTGGTGGCAGATGACCTTGTCTACATCGTCGCGGCTCCAACCCATCTCCGTCAGCAGCGCCTCCCACGTCGCCAATCCGAGCGACACGCCATGCTTCAGCACCGAGACCGCGTCCGTGCTCATGAATTGCCTGCGCAGGGGGCCGTCCACGCGCTCCAGGCCCCACGTGCAGAGGGCGTGGTGCTCCGGCGCGGCGAGGGACACGCCGCCGAGGACCTGATGCTGCTCTTCCGTCGCGCGGAAGGAGCCGTCGGTCACCAGCACCGCCACAGCACCCGATCCGCCGGTCATGGTGGCGAGACACTCGATGTAGAAAGGCATCGTCGGATTCGCCAGCATCTTCTGGATGGTCTCTTCCACGATGTCCCGGGCCGTTTCCGCCGACACCACGAGTCCCGCGCGGATCTGGCCGAGCTCGATGCGATTGGAGACGTCCATAATTCCGTTGATCACACCCAGGCAGGCGTTACTGATGTCGAAAATCGCGGTTTTGCCGCCGATGCCGAGCTCCGCTGCGACGCGACACGCCGTGGCAGGCTCAAAGTTGTCGCGCCCGACGCCGCAATAGACCACCGCGCCGATGTCAGCGGGCGTCACCGACGATTGGGCCAGCGCCTTGCGCCCGGCGGCGATGG
>JBHEKR010000553.1:0-30860 GCA_041859365.1 Candidatus Hydrogenedentales bacterium | reverse complement strand
CGTTGGCACACCTCTCGATTCCAGGTTAGCTTCTGAAGGCTTCAGATTGCCAGAGAACCAAGACAACCGGGAGTCCACAAAACCTGGAAATCGCGCGCAACGCCAGTCCAGGCGCTTCGTTCGTGTGTTCGCCATGCAACTATGCAGCGTTCGCGAAATGGAGGATCTTGGACATTCCTGTCCGAGGCAGCGCCTACCGTAACGCAATGGGCACGGCGAACGTGTAAAGTGACCTCGCCTCTCCAAAGACGAAACTTCCGCTATCAAAGGTTTTCCACACACAGCAAATGCACTTCCACGCAGGAGTTCACTTTGTCTCGGACAGGAATGCCCAAGATCCTTGGCGCGACCACGCCTTCGACACCATGCTTGATCCCTTATTTCCACCCAACTTCAACGAACCAACGGCACGATAACCTGAACGCCCTCTGTCTGCGTCCCGATGGGCGTGCCTTCGGCTGCATCGAAGTCGCGGACCACCGCAGCACCGTCTTCGATCTCCAACGGTTCTGCAAATTTGACGGGAATGCCCTCGCCGATTCGGATGAGGACTTCGTAGGATCCGGCGGGCAACGCATAGAGCAGGTAATTCCCTTCGGGATCCGATTCTACATGAAAGGACTCGTCGCCGAGGGGCGAACTGAGCATGAGGGAGAGCGTGGCCACTTCGGTGGGCGCACTCTCATGCGGGCGTATATGCCCCTCCAGTGTGGCGGTCCCCGACGGGAAATCGATGGCCGCCGTTGCCGTCTCTCCTGGGATCACCTTCACATGGACCCTGCGATTTCTGCGTTCCCAGTTGCAGGTGATCTGTACGTTTCCAGCGGGCAGATCCGCGAATCGAAACTTCCCTTCGTCGTCCGTTTCTGCACTGGCAGAAGCCAGCGGGCCCGCAAAGCGCTCTCCCGGCGCGATCACTTCGGGCATGGTCAGGGCCATAACGCCGTGTCCCGGCAAGGGGACTCCGTCGACCGTAATGACGCCTTCTACCGCGCCGGATGCTTCCAGGACGATTTTGACGACCTCGCTCCCTCCCGCCGCGACTGGCGTAGACGTTTTTCCGTAGCCGTACTGCGCGTGCCACGCCACAAGCACGACGGATTCATCGGACAGGTAGTCCACGGCAAATTGCCCTTCCGCGTCTGTTTGCGCGAGTGCGGACACATCGCGGCGACTGCGTTCCGGTACTGCACCAAGGAAAACCGATGTGTTTGGAACGGGCGTCCCGTCCGCGCGGGTGACCTTGCCGTGGACGAGCGACGCCGGTTCCAGTGCGATGGTGATCTGGGTCGGCGCCTGGCCGTTGTTGACGTCGGCAACGAGTGCCGAGTTCGTGGCATAGCCTTTCGCCCGCGCGAAAATTCTTTCTGTCACGAAACTTGGTTTGTAGGCGAAGCGACCTTCCGGCTGCGCATGCTCCTTGAACGACGGCTCCATCCAGGACTCATAGGGGCGGTCGGGGCCGGTGTAGAGACTGAACGCGGGTATGGGCGCGCCCGTTCGCGCGTCCACCACTTGCCCTTCAACAACACCCCGCTTCTCCAGGACAAACTCCACATCCCGCGTGCCGGACGCCACATCATCCAGCCGCTCGGGGCGATAATCGTCGTGGAATGCATGCACCGAATACACGCCCTCAGGCACGCCCGCGATAGTAAATTCGCCCGATGCCCCCGCCTGCACTTTCGCACGCGCCATGATAGACACCGAAGCACCTGGAATCGGCTTGCCCCCGATATCGGTCACACGCCCGGATATTTCTTCGCCCCGTGCGCCGATCCGCAGGCCTTCGCGCCGGTCTCCGGGGCGCAATGCGAGCCGCAGCACAGGTTCTTCATCGGGATAGACCCGCACGATAGTGCCCCAATGGAAATGGAGCGTGTTGGTCTCCTCATCGATTCGCTGGGAGCCAATCGGCGCCAACAGGACATCGTAGTCACCGGCGGCGAGTCCGCGAAGATCGAAGTGTCCTGCTTCATCCGATATCAGGAAGCGCGGATGCACGATGAACGGGATTTCCGGCCGGAGCCAGACCTTGGCAAAGGGAGCTGGTGCGCCCGTTGAGTCCACGACCAGACCTTCAATAGAGGCCGCCGCATCGAGCCGGAGCACCACCGCATCCTTCCCGGTTTCCTCCACGCTGAATGGCCCAGCGACGGGCGAGGCGAACCCATCGCTGGAGGCCTGGAAATACAATTCGGTTTCCGGTACAAGACCGATGAAGAGCACGTGGCCGCGACCGTCCGAAACACGCTCCGCCCAATACTTCGCCCCCGAGTTTTCGCCACGCGCCCATACTTGTACGCCCGATGCCGGTTCCCCATTCTCATAAACGACCTGACTGGCGAAGCATCGCCCGGCATTCACCACAATATCCAAGTTTGTGTTGCCGCCTGCGTCGTCAATCTGCACTTTCGTTTGACCCCCACGCATCGGAGCGGAGGAACCGTCACCCTCCGCCTTGATCATGAAGTTGTAGGAAATCGAACTATCGTGTGCATAGATGTCGTATTTGCCAAAGGATAGCCCTTTCAGTTCGTAGCTTCCATCGTCGCCGGTCCTCGCCGAAACCATCGGTTCAGCCGTTCCGTCGAGTTTAGTGCCCTCGGGATAGGAGCTGACATCAAACGCGCCCAGGGCCTCCCCGTTTTCCGACGCGTAGACGCGTCCCGTCACTACAGCGGAGCCCAGACCCGGTGCCAAGTCGACAGCGCGTTTCCCCTCTGCGGGAGCGGTGACTAAACTGTTCGATTCCTGCGCCGTAACGACGGGGGATGCTCCTGTTGTCGAGGCGGTTGGTTGACTCACTGGTGTCGCAGCAAAAGTTCCGAAGTTCTTCTGGTACTGAAACACGAGTAACCACGCTCCCAGCGCCGCGAAAATAACGGCTTTCACCACCGTGGGCCACGTCAGGAAAGCCAACCCGAAGAGCCCCGCCTGTACCGCCGCTGCGTACGGATACGCGGCCAACGCACGCTGGCCCAAAGTCGCCGTGAGCGTGGCGGGCGCGGCCTCCGCCGTGCGCGTTTCGAGTAGCGCCACCAGTGCCGTTGCCGCAGCCGTTATGCCCCTGCCCTTCAGGAATGCCCGGATCTCCTCCACCCCACGCGCGATGCGGTATTGGGCTGTCGAGCGGGAAACGCCGAGGGATTTTGCCACGTCCTCTTGCGATTTACCTTCGAGAAAGCGCGCGATGACCGCCAATCGCAGTTTTTCGGGCAATTCGGCGATGGCCTCGTCGAGGTGCCGTTTGATGTCGTCCCAAACCGGCTCGGTGGACATTGGATGCGCTTCTATATACCCCTTTTCGCGCAACTTGCGCCGATGATCTGCGCGAATGCGGTTTAACGATCGAAAAACGGCGACGCGGTGCAGCCAGCCGCCCAGGGAAGGTCTGACGACCTTCGTCGCGCCCGCGAGTTCCATGAAGCATTCCTGGGCAACATCCTCGGCTTCGGTGGCGTCACCCAGGACGCGGCGGCACGTGGCGAAGACCATGCCCGCGTGTCGCTGAACCAATTCGGTGAAAGCATTGGCGTCGCGGCGGCTTATCCACCGCTGTTGCATTTCTTGTTCGAAGCTCATTGAGGTTCCCCCGGGCTGGGTTGTGTCCGCGTTGGTGATTCTACCTCTATATCACCGCCGGTGGGGAGAATTGACGAAAGACCGGAGCTGAATTGCGGTGCGATGTTAGAAGGAGCTGAACGATCTGACCGATCAGGTCAAACTGACACGTCTGTTCTGTCGAATGAACGGCCTTACTTGCTGTGGAGGTCGCAAGCTCGGAAGGCGGCGCTCAACCCTTCGCGAAATCGGGCACGTACGTGGACGCCGAACAAACATCGCCCGCCAACGTGGCTTGGCCTTCCAGGCTGAGGCAAAGCCCACTGTGCCTGTCGGCGGGCCCTGCCCGTCGTTGGTAGACCAAGGTCGCGAAACGACCAATTGTGCCACCTAAAAAACCTCAGGGTGCTTTATCTCAGCCTGGAAGGCCAAGCCACGTTGGTTCGCGATTCTGCCTTAAGTCACCATACAACGCTGAAGCGTTCTCGATTAAAGGATATCGTGTTGCCCGGTGCGCTACACCGCGCGCCGTTTCTCAGCAATAGTCAGGTGTCGCCGTTCGCCTTGCGCATCGCGTTGCGAAAGGAGACTCTGTTTAAGACGATATTGAGGTTGGTCAAGAAGAACAGACCTGTAATCCCGTCCTTCGCGAAGCTTCGTCCCCCGCCGTCAAGCCGATCCCATATCATAAACGCGACGATTACAACGAGCCCTATGGTCCAGACAGTCAATTGCACCTGGTCCGCCAACTCGATTTTCCAGTTCTTTTCCATGAGAATTCGCTCCCTTTGGGCTGCGCCCCTGTTTGTAAGTTGCTCATAGCGTACAACGCGCAGGCATAGGGTTCAATAGCCCGTCGGGTGCGTGGTTCCACGCGACGCTGCGGAATGCGCTATACTGGAGGCCACTTCGCAGTAGAACTCAGGTGTCGGGCCTGCCGCCTGCGGCTCCACGTTGATGCGGGCCGCTCAATCCAATGGAGAATTCTGAATGTTGATATCCACCACCTTGATTGCCCTGGCCGCCCTTGCCCAGACGCTGGACGTTTCACAGGCGCCTTACGTGCAGGAGATTCCCTCGTATTACTCATCGGTGGAGGCGCTTCCCGATGGCGTCGCATTTCCCCTGGCAGCTCACAGCATCACGTCGGACGACCTGAAGGATGGCGGAGCGATCCTCGCCGTCGCATCGAAAGCGGGCAGCGACCGTGCGACGGCCATTGGCGCGGAGCGCGGACTCTATCTGGCGAGCGATGACGGCAAGAGCTACGAGAAAGTCTATCCGGCGGACGCGCGCTACTCGTGGGCGCCGCGCCAGGTGGCTGCCGTGGTCTATGACAGCAAGGGCCGCCTCTGGTTCGGTGCGGAGAATGGCGTTGGCGTATTGGATGGCGAGGAATGGTCGCTCTACACCGGCGCGGAGGGCCTGCCCTGGAATCGCTTCACCTGCGCCGCCGCGGGCGAGGATGGCGCGGTGTGGTTTGGGACTGACCACGGCGCGATTCGCTTCGACGGCACGGTTTGGAATTACCGCGCGGGCCGAAACTGGCTGCTGGATGATCATGTGACGGGGATTGTCGTGGAGGACGATGGCTCCGCCTGGATCGCCACGAAGACGGGCTACAGCCACATCAAGCGCGAGCAATGGACCCTGGACCAGAAGTCGGACTTCTTCATCGATCAGGTCGAGAAGCGCCACAACCGTGATGGCTACATCACGAACTGGGATCTGAAGGTTCAGGGCGACGTATCCACCGCCGAGCCGCAGATCACGGACAACGACGGGCTCTACACCTCGATGTATGGCGCGGCCATGGCCTTCAAATATGCGGCGACAGGCGATGAACAGGCGCGCGCGCTCGCCCAGCGCAGCTTCGACGCCTGCAAACGACTCGTGGATATCGTGCCGGAATCCATGAAGGGCTTCCCGGCGCGCGTGCTGATTCCCGCCGATTGGAAAGACCCGGTCAATGAGCAGTATGGCGCGGAATACAACGCCCGCCACCTGAAGGGCGACGCCTTCTGGAAACAGATCACGCCCCGCTTCCCGCTGAGCGAAGACGGCAAGTACATGTATAAGGTGGACACGAGTTCCGACGAACTCGCGGGCCACTATTTCTTCTACGGCATCTACTACGACCTTGTGGCCAAGACCGAAGCCGAAAAGAAGGCCGCGCGGGACGTCGTGCGCGATATCACCGATCACCTCATCCGCAATGACTTCGCGCTGGTGGACCACGACGGCAAACCGACCCGCTGGGCCTGGTTCGGACCCGAGGCCCTCTACTCGCCCTATGGATGGGCGCAGGTGGGCCTCAACTCCATGATGATGCTCTCCTTCCTCAACGTGGCGGAGCATGTGACCGGCGATGCGAAGTATGGTGAGGTCGCCGCCAAGCTGCGCGACGAGCACCACTACCACATCAACGCCATGGTGCCCCGACCGACCTTCCCACCGGAAAACGTGGTGCCGTGGGACAACAACCTGGCCCTGCTGAGCTTCTACGGCCTGCTCAACTACGAGAAGGACCCGGAGCTCTGGCTGCTCTACCGACAGAGCCTGGAAGACTGCTGGCTCTTCTGCAGCAAGCAGAAAAACTCACTGTGGAACTACATCTACGCGGCGGGTGCCGATAAATTTATCGAGCTACAGAAACAGGGACTCTTCGAAGGTGCCTTTCCCGAGGCGGGACCGTATGCGCCGAACTACGTGAAGCGCTTCTCCTCTTACGAAGCGGCGGGTGCCGACTCCCTTGAAACCCTCCAACGCATGCCCCTCTACCTCCTTGGCTGGCCCATGCAGAACAGCCACCGCCTGGACGTCGAGCTGGACCCCACGCCCCACGCGAAGAACGCCGGCTGGTCCCGCGTGGATCGCAAAGCCCTCCCCATCGACGAGCGCGCCCACGTCCGCCAGGACCGCGACGCATTCAAACTCGACGGCGAAGAAGGCAACGGCTGGACCGAGCACGAAGGCACCTTCTTCCTGCTGCCCTACTGGATGGCGCGGCATCATGGGTTCTTGAAGTAGAATCTCAGGGACTGACTCGCGCAAGTGAACTATAAACGAGCGAATTGTGCTGTGGATGTAACGGCCTCTGAATACGCAAGAGGCACGGAAGAGCGCGTGGCTGTCCCGTCGTCAGGGGAGTGGACGCGGCACATCAGGGCACACTCAGTCAGCGACATGGGCCCTGAATACGCATGGGAATGTGGGTACCCAGAGTGATTGGAGAACTGTACATATGATGCAGGGCAAGAAGTATCTGGACTTGGTAGATGCATTTCATGCGACCAGAGGCTTCCAAGTCTATACACTTAAGCAAACGATTCAGGTCTCGTTCAACACATTCAGAGTAAACTTCGCCGAACTCGAAAGGCTCCTACAAAAACACTCGAGATTCGACCCGCGATTCCACGGAGTATTAAATCGCGAGAAACTTCAAGCGGACTTTATCGAGATCATCCGCCTCCTTCACAACTATTGCGCATCAGTGATGTCTCTCGTAGAACACACCCGACGTGTGGCGACAGATATATTGCCAGCGGATGCACTGAAGGCCTACCAAGACGAAATAGATCTTCGTTACAAGCAAAGTTCCCTGCACTGCTTCCTCCAAGACCTTCGCAACTACTTTGTGCATCATTCGAACCCTCCAGTTGCGCACGTGGTACACTACGAAACAACGAAAGGTCCAGGCGCAGGCATCGAATTACCCAGAAAGTCGCTACTTAAATGGTCAGGCTGGAACAAAAGAGCACGAGACTTCATATTGCAACACGATGACGGAATCCTTCTCGAAGAGATCGTCTCAAAGTACACTGCGAATGTTGAAGAGTTCCTACATTGGCTTGACAACCACATTGAAACCGTGTGCAAGCCGGAGCTAGACGAGCTGTGGCAAAAACACGAAGAATGGGCAAACTTTTGCAAAAGCGAGGGAATACCCACCACAGACGCTGAATTCAGAAGGGCTGCCAAAAACGGAATTCTTTGAGTACCAGCAGAACTTCCTCTAGAAAAAAATCGCCGCAGGATATCCACTGCTCAAACTGCGACATGGGCCCTGTATACGGGCATTGTGATCGCGCCGAGTTCGCTCGGGCCACAACGGGACAGCCACGGACGTTGCAGTCATTTTCGCTCGGGTGGGGGCCCCTGAAATCTGTGCTGTTGTCGCTACCTTGAGACACTGATCCGCGTCAGTCCCTACGCTTCGCGCCCCTGTTCCAGGCAGGGCCCGATGGCATGGGTAGTGGGCTTTCTCTCAGCCTGGAAGGCTAAGCCACGTTGGCGCACCTTCTGATTTGAAGTGAACTTTACAGTGCATCGGATTCGCGGTGAGTCAGGTGCGGAACATTATAAAGAAAAGCCGCTCCCCAAGTCGGGCGAGGCGCTCTCGTCACCGAGGCACGCTGAGTCGTAACAATTGAACTGCCCAACCCGTTCATTTCAGATGAGGCTTCAAGAAGCTCTCAATATTCCCAATAGATGTCTCAATTCTCGTCGCAAACGGATCGTTTTCACCCAAACTATAAACAATCTCGTTAATTGGGTTTCTTTCTCGACCATCTAGGTAGTTCTCAAGATTTATCAATAGCTCCCGAACTAAGCGCAGCAACTCGTCTGCCACAGTGGAAGCGCCCTTCCCCCAAGAGACTTCCGCCTCAAGTAATTCAATATGAAGTTCCGTCAGAGCACCCGAAACCTCGTGCCAGCGAAGTGCATAGACTGCCCGCTGAGACTTGAGTCGGTCTTTTTGCTCCTGCTCGCTTAGCCCACTGTCCTTAAGAGCAACAGAGAACTCGCTAGCAGGTATGAACGGATTTCTGACGTGCTTGACAGCGTCTCGCACTTTGTACACAGCCCTTAGGTATCTTCTCGCGAGTTCGTAGTTGGTACTGCCCTTTAACTGCTTTTTCCAGGCATTTACCCCGAGGACCGTAGATACGACACCCACAACTATGGCAACCGTATTCACTACATTTAGGACTAGTTCAGCACCGCCCATTGGCAACCTCTTTTACAGTGGCAACTGACCCACGAAACTACGCTTAATCGTCAATCGTGCAGGCAAAGCCTCCAACGGTCGCTATAGCAATACTACAATCTTGACACCCGGAGTATTCGCATCTATTCGCTATTCGTTCACTCCGTCGGCGGCACAATCACCGTCTCCACACTCACCAGCGCATTCTCCACCTCACCCGCACTCACCGTAACGCTTTCGATCTTCAGCATGCGCTGGATATCGTCCAGTGTCGCCTCGACCGCCGCGACGGCGCTCGCGACCACGGTGAAGTTGGCCTGTTGCACGGGCGCGGCCATGCTGACGTTCGCGTCGGCTTTGGCTTTGCGCACGGCATCGGCGGCGGCCACGGTGGCGTCGTAGGTGTTGGCGTGTTGTGGCGCGGGGATGGTGCTGAACTCGTCCAACGTCGGCCAGGGGCTGGTGTGGACGAAATTCTTCATGCCCGCGTCTTCGCTGTAGGCCCAGTGCCAGACTTCGTCGGTGATGTAGGGCACGAACGGTGCGAAGAGGCGCAACAGCGCACGGTGGGTCAGGCGCAGCGTGGCGCAAGCCGAAAGGCGCTCGGGGGTGAGGGTCTCGTCGTAGGTGCGGGACTTGGCCATCTCGACGTAGTTGTCGCAATAGACCCGCCAGAAGTAATCTTCCACAAGGCTCAGGGCCTGGGCGTAGTCGAATTCGGCGAAGGCCTTGGTGGCTTTCTCGATGACGGGGCGCAACTCGGCGATAACCGCGCGATCCAGCTCGCAGATGACCTTGTCGGCGGTCATCTGATCAGTTGGCACACCCTCCATGCGCTGGAGCACGAACTTGCTGGCGTTGAAGAGCTTGGTGACGAGTTTCTTTCCCACTTTGAAGACCTGCTCGTCGTAGGAGGTGTCCACGCCGAGACGCGCGCGGGCGGCCCAATAGCGGACGGCGTCGGCGCCGAACTGATCGATCAGCGGCTCGGGCGTGACGACGTTGCCCTGGCTCTTGGACATCTTCTTGCGATCGGGATCGAGGATCCACCCACTGAGCACGACATTGTGCCAGGGTACTTCCTTCTCGTGGAGATAGGCTTTCACGATGGTGTAGAAGGCCCACGTGCGGATGATGTCGTGGCCCTGGGGACGCATGTCCATGGGGAACAGCTTCTGGTGGCGTTCCTTATCGAGGAGCCACTTCGAGGCGATCTGGGGCGACAGAGAGCTGGTGGCCCAGGTGTCGAGCACATCGGGATCACCGGTGAAGCCGCCGGGCTGATTGCGCTGGGACTCGGTGTAGCCCGCCGGGGTGTCCGCGAGGGGATCCACAGGAAGCTGTTCGTGCGCGGGCAGCAGCGGCAGGTCGTAGCGCACTTCGCCGAAGGTGTCGATGCTGTACCACACGGGAATCGGCACGCCGAAGTAACGCTGGCGGCTGAGGCACCAGTCCTGGTTCAAGCCTTCCACCCAGTGGGCATAACGCTTGGCCATGTAGTCGGGGTGCCACTGAATCTTCTGGCCCTGGGCAATGAGGGCGTCTTTCTTGTCCATGATCTTGGTGTACCACTGGCGCGTGGGCACGAGCTCCAGGGGACGGTCGCCCTTCTCGAAAAACTTCACCGCGTGGGTGATCGCTTCGGCCGGCCGATCCAGGATATCGCCGCGCTCTTCGGCGATTTCGAGGATGCGCTTCTGGGCCTGCTTGGTGTACTTGCCCTGCATCTCGGCGTAGACCGCATTGGCGGCGTCGGGGTTGAGGCTGGGCACGGTGCGGGCTGCCGCAGGCGACACCACGACCGCGCGACCGTCTTCGAGGGTCTCCACGTGGGGCGCGTTGGCCTCACGGCCGATGGCGACGAACTCCATGGACATGAGGTGGCCGTCGCGGCCAATGATCTGGCGCGTGGGCAGGCTGTAGGCGCGCCACCATTCCACGTCGGTCTGATCGCCGAAGGTACAGACCATGACGACACCGGTACCCTTCTCAGGATTGGCCTTGGGGTCGGCCATGATGGGCACGGGCACTTCGAAGAGCGGCGTGATGGCGTTCTTGCCAACGAAGCTGGCATAGCGCTCATCCTCGGGGTGCACCAGCACGGCCACACAGGCCGGGAGCAGTTCCGGGCGCGTGGTGGCGATGACAAGTTGCTCGTCGCTGCATTCCACGCCGAAGCGGAGGAAGTTGTAGGCGCTCGGGCGCTCTTTGTCTTCGAGCTCGGCCTGGGCGATGGCGGTCTGGAAGTCCACGTCCCACATGACGGGGCGCTCGTCCTGATAGATCTCGCCTTTCTCCAGCAATTCGAGGAAACTGAGCTGGGAAATGCGGCGGGAGTGCTCATTGATCGTCGCATACTCCTGCGCCCAGTCGTAGCTCATGCCCAGGCGCGTCCAGAGCTGCTTGAAGGCCTTTTCGTCGTCGACAATGACCTCGTCGCACAGCTCCACGAAGTTCTTGCGGCTGATCGGCTTCGGGTCGCCCTTCTTGCCGCGCTCCGCTTTGAAATCGGGATCGTAGGGCAGGTGAGCCTCGCACTTCACGTTCAGCAGGTTCTGCACGCGGCGCTCGGTGGGCAGGCCGTTGTCGTCCCAGCCGATGGGGAAGAAGATGTTCTTGCCCATCATCCGCTGGAAGCGCACGATGAAGTCCTGGTGGGAGTAGCTGAAGAGGTGGCCCACATGGAGGGAACCGCTCACCGTGGGCGGTGGGGTATCAACCACGAAGGTCTCCTCGCGGCTCCGGTTCGGGTCCCACGTGTAGATGCCCTCGGTCTCCCAGGCCTTGAGCCACTGGGTTTCCACATCTTCGGGCTTGTAGTTCTTCGGCAACTCCATGAAAGGCTCCTGTTCCGCAATCGGCGATGGCCGGTGCAAGACGCTGAATGATGCGCACTGGGGATTCCCAAGCGGACGCACGCGCGGACATTCGGCGGGCGGAAAAGCGCACTCGGGGAGGCGGGATTATAGCAAAGCTCGGTGGGGCTATTCGATTTCGAGCCGCGAAAGAAAGCTACAGAGACGAAAGGATGTTCTGAATCTCGGAATCCGAAAGCACGCCCGCGGCGGCGATTTTGAAAAGAAAAGCCATTGCGATCGGCATGGTGGCGCCGAGCCACGCCTGAGAAACAAGCATGACGGCGATGATGATGCCGAAGGGTCCGATGCTCTCAAGTACCGCCTTGCCGCGCGCGGGAAGGAAATAGTAGAGCACATGGTGACCGTCCAGCGGCGGCAGCGGGATCATGTTGAAGAGGGCCAGCACCACGTTCACCATCATCATGTAAAAGGTGATCAGAAGGAATATGTCGATCACGGGCACCTGAACGCCGTTGGTCATCAACAGAAAGACGATGCGCAACAGGACCGCACAGGTAACGGCGATTATTACGTTGGATACCGGCCCGGCCAGGGCGATCAACACGGGATCCCGACGGTAGTTGTGCAAATTCCGAGGATTGAAGGGCACAGGCTTTGCCCAGCCAAAGAGATAGGGAATGCCGGAGAACATCATGAGCAGGGGCATGACCACCGTGCCGATGGGATCAACGTGCTTGCGGGGGTCGAGGGTCATGCGGCCCAGCAGGCGCGCGGACGGATCGCCGCACCAGTTGGCCATGGCGGCGTGGGCCGCTTCGTGGGCGCAGAGGGAAAAGAGCAGGCAGAAGTACTGCATCAAGACCATGCCGATATCGATATTATTCATGAGGGAAGGAAATCCTTTGCCGGTCTTCGTGTGGGCATTGCCTGTATCCTGCCCTGCAGGAACCGGGCCGGTAGTATAGAAAATAAAGGGCTAAATTATCAAAAGGTGATCGCTTTCGTCGTTGCGCGACCGCCGGGCGCCACCTCAATCGAGCAACGCTCGTTTGAGGTTGCACCCAGGGTATGTTCTCGAACCTCGGGTCCGTCCCTCGGGCAGTTGACCCCTTCTTTCGGCTTACGTACACTGCTGGCGCAGAAGGAGTACCCCATGGCCACCCCAGCCTTTTCGATTGAAGCCTTTAAAGCCGCCGCGGAGCCCGTGCTGGCGGACGCGGTGGAGCGCCAGAATACCTCAAATCTGGCCGTGCTGCGTGATTACGCCACCTTGTTTACCCCCGCGAACCTCGAACTCTACAAGCTCGAGCATATTTTCCAGTCGTTCGTGATGCATTTCCCGCCGAGCAGCTTTTCGGTGAACGTGGCCCATGTGCGGGATGAGCGCGTGGGCGACGCCGCGCGGATGTCGGCTTGTGTCGGTGCCCTCTTGAAAGCCATGGAGCGCGCGCCCGGCACGACGCTGGAGGTGGAGATTTTTGAGCAGGAAGAGCACAGCGTGATGGTGTCGCGCATGGCCATCGCCTTCAATGGCCCCGGCCGTATCCCGGAGCACTTTCTCTATGCAGGGCGCTTCCCCATGACCCTGACGGAACTGAGTCATTGCTGGACGCTCGCCACGTCGGGCGGGCGCATCGACTTGACGGAAGACGGTGTGGTGCTGCGTCTCGACGGCATGCGGATGCCGCCCGAGCCGCTGGAGCTTGCCGAGCGATTGTCGGCTTTTCTCGGGCGTTCGCCCCAGGTGGAGGACGCCGAGCGGGCGCTTTCGCTGATTGAAGACCGCGGGCCGCTGGAACTCGCCGATCTCGCCCGTGTCTATGCCGAGTCTGTGGAGGCGCACAAGACCCTGCTGCACCAGAGCGGGATTCTGGAAAAGAATGGGTTTGAGGGCAGCTTCCCTCCCCTGCCGCTGAACCGCGCGCGAATGGGCGCTTTTTTCGGCGGGCTCTTTCACTGGGCAGTGGCGGTGGCGCCCGAAGGCGGCGTGCTGGAAACACTCGTGGAGTATGACGAATCCAAGCGCGAGGCGGCGGGGATGATCACCTTCAACACGACCGCGCCGACGATCAAGGAGAGTTTTCACCTTTCCGTCATGAAGCGGGCAATCCGCCATCATGGCGGCGGGGTGGATATCGATCTCGCGCCGCAGGAGGCCGCCATCACCTTCACGCTGGTGGATGGCGTTGGAAAGACGCTGGATACCTGGCTCCCCGGTTGGGATGCTTTCGGGCCGGAGTCGCGGAAATATCTCCGGCTACTGAAAAGTGGCGCGCAGGCCCCGCCGGAAGACTTCATTCTGGGCGGCATCCTGGAGCAGGAGCTGGAGAACTGGCTCCTGCCGCGCCTGGTGGAACCAGTGGCGGTGAACATCGCGAAGGACGGCGCCTTTCGCAATGAGGGTCTCAAGGGCAGCATCAAGGAGCGCATGCAGAAGGCCCTCGATCAGGTAGGGCGCGGCAAACCCAAGAAAGAGATCTGCCAGCCGCAATACGCGGGGGAGTTGCTCTGGGCCTTCCGGGGCGATCCGCGTCAGCGCTATGCTCTGGGGACCGAGGTGCTCACCGATGGGGAACTGCAACAACTTTGCGAGGGGCTGCTGGCGAAGCCGGTGGATTCGCGGGCATGCCTGGTGTTGCTCGCCCTGCTCCACACGCGGCGTTGACATGTCTCGGGACGACATCCGCTTGGCACGCGATGGCGACAGCGCACGGCCTCGAGAATGGCATCACGTGCCAATCGGCCACGCCCCCCCCTAATGACCGAGTTGTTCGATCAACTCCGAGGCGTCCGCCTTGGTTTTCAGGCGCGCTATCTGGGCCCCATTTGCCCCGAGTTTGTGCAGTAGCTCGATCTGCATCTGCGTGGGACGGAGGTGCATGGCCTCGATAAGCGCGGAAGCGTCGGCCTGACTGATAAGCTGTGCGATCTGATCGTGGGAGGCTCCCAGGCGGATCAGGTGGGCCAGTTGTTTGGGTGTGGGCGGGGACAGCTTTCTGTGCTGCTGCCGGAGGGTGTCTATGCGCTCGGCTGCGGCGTCTTTGTCCAAGCCGATGATCTCGGATTCCTTATCGCCGAGACGGCGCAGATATTCCTTCTGAGCCTCGGTGGCGGGGATACCGGCCGGCCCCTGGGGCAGCTCGGCCACGAGGCTCGCCATTTGGGGCGCGGGATCATTGGCCGCGCCGATGAGGGCAATCTTTACACCGCACTTATTGCACTGGCCACGCTGGCCAAGATGCCTGGGTGCAACGCGCAGCACCTGCCTGCACGCTGGACAAATAAACTGAAGCATGTTTCCCGCACTCTTTCCGGCGTGGCGTGGCCACGCATGCTATCCGCCCCGACTCCATCGCCGGGGCCTGCCGCGGAGCCGCCCCCAATCAGGACCGGCCGCGGGCGTCTGGTTTCAAGAATAATACTTGGCTTCGAGAGACTTGAGGTATTTCAATCCATCGCCGAGGAGCTGGTCGCTGGACTCGGCGAGAGAACGCCACATACACGTGGCCGCGGCCATGGCGGGTGAAACACTCTCGAAAGACTCCATGCCGACGATGCCGGTATAGCGCGCTTCGCCGAGGGCCCGGTAGATCTCGTCCCAGTTCACCGTACCTGTCCCCGGCGTGCCACGATGGCTTTCACTTAGATGGAAATGGCAGAGGTCAGGCACGGCGCGTTTTGTGGGCTCGTAAAAATTACATTCCTCAATGTTCATGTGATAAGCGTCGAGGTGCACCTTGACGTTGGGCTCGCCAATGCGCTCCCGGAGAGCCAGGGCCTGCTCGGCGGTATTGATGAGAAAGGTTTCGTAGCGATTGATCGCTTCTATGCCAAGGGTCACGCCGTGATCCGATGCGTAGCGGGCGGCTTCGCGCATGACCCTAGCCGCGTGGTCCCAGTGGGCCTCCGTGGGGCGTCCGGTGATCTTTCGGCCGATGGCGGAGTAGGTGACGCCGGTGAAAACGGCGCCGCCCATGTCGGCGGTTGCTTTGATGCATTTCTTCAGATAGTCCAGACCCGCCGCGCGCACGGACGGATCGTCGGAGGTGGGGTCGGTGGCTTCCGCGCAGGCCGTGGACGTGCACAGGGCCATGCCGGCCTCCGCCGCGCGGACCTTGATGGCGGCGGCGTCTACCTTATCGATTTCCATGAGCGGTACTTCGACCAGATCGAAACCCAGCTCCCGGGCGCGGTCGATGATATCCAGTGTTTCGTTGCTCCAGCTATTGGTCCAGGCATAAGCGTGGACGGCGTACAGCAGTGGCTTCACGGACAACTTCCTCCATCACGATTCACGGTGGTCACTCCGGCCGGGGCCAGGTACCTTTCAGTAATCACTTTCATAATCTTCCACGTCGTCTTCAGACTCGTATTCATCAATCATGGCCTGGGCAACACCTTGCGTCGTGAGGTAGGCCAGCTCCTCCTCCGACACGCCATAGGAACGGAGCAGGGCCAGTTGCTCCTCCGTCGGCGGCGGCTGGAGCACTTCGATCAGGCGTATGGCGTCCCCTTTGGTCTTTAATCGTTGCAGTTGACCCTCGGTCGCGCCGAGCTCCCGGAGACGACGGAGTTGATCTTCAGTCGGCGGCGCTTCCGCCTCCGAATCACTTTCGAAATCCGTCACGACTTCGTCGTCCCAGCCTGAAATACTCTCCAGGGCTGCATCCAGGGACGAGGCGACCAGATGGGGCAGATGCTCGCTGGGTCGGGCCACTTCCACCACCCGGGGCTCCAACGCCTGCGCCCGTTGGGCGGTGAGCATGTTCCGGTTGCCGATGAGCGCGATCCGTCCCCCACATTTCTTGCAGTGCCCGCGGAAACCAACAAACTGCGGGCGTATCTGGAGCGATTGCTCGCAATGTGGACAGATGAATATCATGACAACTCCCAACCGGACCCCAAAGCGCAGGGGGCACGCGCAACACACCCATTGCCGCACCCTTACAGGACGCGACACGGGCCTTACTTCGCTTGACGCGGCCACGGCACGCGCTATACAGTGGGGGAATCATATAGCCCTGAGAGCTTCCACGCAACCTTGGACCCATGGGGAAGACGCTTCATCCATGCATTCTGGCCGAATCAGTTCTATCGTTGCGGCATTGGCGCTGCTTCTGGCGTTCCCTTTTCTCGCGGCGGCGGTGGAGCCTGAAACGCGGGACGCGACCACGCTAAAGCTCGACGTATCGCCGGTTTACGATGCGGAGGACCTCCAGGACGGCGCCTTCCTTCGGGGCTGGCTACTCTGCGGTCCCTTTCCCAATCCCGGCAATATCGACAGCACCGGCGCCTGTGTTCATGATGGCTCCTGCAGCGGATTTTTTACAGATTTCCTCGCCCCATCGGGCGGCGAGGGCGCGGTGGCCCCCCAGGCGGATCTGCAAGTACTCGGTCCCGACCAGAAGACCCGCCGCTGGAACGCGGTGAGCACTTTGGGTGGCCGGGTGTATTTTGACGAGTATTTTTCGCCCTCCGAGTTTCAGACGGGTTATGCCGCTTGCTGGATCAATGCCGCCCAGGACGCCGACCGCCTTTTCGGGGTGGGGGGCGACGACGGACTGCGGATCTGGGTCAATGGACAAGAGATTTTTCGTTACCATGGGGCGCGAACTCTCACGCCGGACGAGCACTACATCCGCTTTCCGCTGAAGGCCGGACGCAATCTGGTCCTGCTGAAGCTGGACAACGGTACGGGGCGTTGGGGCTTCTCCCTGCGCCCGATAGACAATGCCACTGCGGTCAAGGAAGCCATCAACCGGCTTCGCGAGGTACTGCGCTTCGACTTTCGCCTCGGAGACCAGGGCTTTGAGTTGACCCTGGGCGATCCGCTGGCCATCGGCAACTTGTGGGACCTCCCTGAAGGCGAGATCCGGGTGATGAACCGAAACGGGGATACCACTCATACCTTTACGACGCCCCTGTGCCGCCCAACCCTGCTGCCCTATGCCGATTTCCCCGAGGAGGCTTATTTTCTGGAGGCCAAGGTACTCTGGCCCTATCGAGGACGGATCCTGATCCCGGGTATGCTCCACCGCGGCGATTTGCGGGCCGACGTTCAAGCCATGGTCGCCGGAGAACCACCCGCGCTGCCTGCGGGTCCCGCTGCGGATGCCTACCGCAATCTGCTGGACAGTGTTTATCAACGGGACCAGCTCAACGGATTCGCTGGCGAACCTTTCGCATACTACCGCCTGAAAGCGGGCCTGACCCAGGCGTTGCAGTTCGCCGTGAATCTTCAAAATGCCATCTCGCCCTATGAGCGAATTTTCCCCCGACCACGGCAAGTGGGCACGAGCGGCCATGCACCCGTAACCATTACGGGGAACTGGGCATTTGAGTCCGCGGACTCGATCTTCGAGGAAGCGCTGGACAATCAGTTTTTTCGTCGCTGGAGCGAAGTCACTGCCAGGCTGGGAGGCGCGGGCGCCGGGCGCGTCCAGGTGCTGGCCCTCGAGTCCGGGTTGCTCAACGTGCCCACGCCGGAGTTGGAAAGCGGCTCTCCTGAATTTCTGGGAGCGGCAAATGCGATCCGGGAGTTTGTGCCCGATGAGCCGGAGGGCTACGCCATTCTCGTGAAAGGGGACAGTATCATCGTCGCCGGACGTACAGCCGCGGGTGCCTGCTACGGACTGGACACCCTGCTCCAACTGCTCTCGGGTGCGTCAAAATCGGAAGAGCCGACCCTGACCCTCGACGGCGGCACAATCATCGACGCCCCGGTTTATCGAACCCGCGCCTCACTCCTGCCGCTGGAAGCATTCGATGAGGCATTTAAGTCGGCAATCGACCGCCTCGCGACGCTCCGCTTTAACCAGGTTTTTTTGCCCTCCTCCCGCTACCCGGACCTGGAGAATGGGGAGACTCAGGCGCTGCTCACGGAAGCCTATGCCTATTGCCGGGCGCGCTTCGTGGAGCCAATTCCACTGATCGAATCCTTCGGCTCCGCCACGGTCGTCGCCGGAATGGATCCCAATCTCCTTGAGGGTTCGTATGTGGAGGAGCTGCCGGCGGTGGTCGACGATCTCCGGCGGGTCCATCTCCCCTATGACCGCATACTCGATTGCGATTCCAGTCGGCCCCGTGTGCGCACGGCCAAGGGCTATGCGGTGTTGCGCCAGGACCGTGACTACGTCTTTGAGTCCTACGCGCCCCCGGTCCTGCAGCTCAAAGGTCAGGCCCCGGTACAGACCGGGGATACCCTGCTCATTACGGCGGACCTGGTGGATCTCTCCCAGGCCAACACGCCCGCGTGCTGTCCTTCGGACACGAACACCTGGCTGATGCTGGAGAAGTTGATGACGGAGGTCTACACCCACTTGAAGCCCAGGGGAGTCCACCTCGGCCATTCCGGGGCGGGATATCTTAACCGGGACAGCCGCTGTATCGAGCGGGGCATGCCCAATGATCTAATCCTCGCGGACGCGGTGCAGAAAGGCACGGACATCGTTCGCAATCTGGATCGCAAAGCCGATGTATTCATCTGGGGAGAGCACTTCAATCCCCTGGAGCGAGCCATCGAACTGGATGCGGTCAAGGCGGCGCAGCAGCTTCCGAAAGACATTACGGTGGTGGACCTTCATGTCGAAGGAGCTGCCTGGTACGACCTCTGGCGGATAGAAGAGGGACTCAATTTCTTCGATCAGTTCGGACTGGACACGCTGGGCGCGGTTCGCTCCGACCCGCTGGCAACGGCCCGCTACGGGACAATGAAAGGAGAGCATTCCCAGCGCTTTCGCGGCCTGCTCCACTACCCCGTGCCCGGCGACGAAGGCGGACAGTATGCGGCGGCCCAGGCGGGCTGGGAGGCCACGACGCTCCTGGGAAGTCTCGACGATAAAGCGGCGGCGCAGCCCCACGACGCGCATTGAATTCGTACATTCGACCCGCTGAATGGTACTATCTCCACTGATCCGGGCGGCGGATTCTTCTGCCGAGCCCGGCGTGTGCGAAGCTCTGAAACCTGAATTCTACTATCCATGACCGAACCATCCAACCTACCCGCAAACATCGATTCAAGCGCTGGCCGTCTTGCACAGTTGCTCGTGAAGCAAGGGATTGTGTCCGTCGGGCAAGTACACGCCGCGCTCGCCCTTCAGGAGAATGAAAACAGCCATCTCGTCAAGGGACTGGTCAGCCTGGGCTTCCTCAAAGAAACCGATCTGACCAATTTTCTGGTCAAACACTTGAAGCTCCCCCGCTTGAATCTGGGGGATTATAAAGTCAGCCAGGATGTCCTGAAGACCGTTCCCCGTGAATTGTGCCTTCGTTATCGCCTCATGCCCATCGATATTCTCGGCAAGAACCTGACCCTCGCGATGGTGAATCCTCTGGATGACGCCGCGCTGGCTGCCGTGCAGCAGTCCTGCCCCGATTTCCGACTCAAGCCTTTCCTCTGCTCACTTTCCGACTTTGATCTCGTCGCCAGCCGACTGCTGCGCAGCGAGCAGGAGCAGAAAAGCAACTCGGAAATCAGCCTGAAGAGCCTGGGAATCACGGGACCAGCCCGTAAAACCGAGGTGGCCGCCAGTGCCCCGCGCTACGCGGCACCGCCCGAAGTGGAAGACGACCCGACCGCAACGAAGCTCTTCGATAGTCCCGCCGTGATCCCGCGCCGCTCGACGGGGCCGCTGCGCTCCAGCCTGATTTGCCTCGATGGCTGGGAACTGGGCCGGGAGATTGAAATTCAGGGGAGCGAGTACCTTCTCGGACGCTCCACCGAAGCGGATACCACTATCGCCTCGCCCCTCATCTCCCGGGAACATGCCCGGATCACACGAAACGAGGAATATGGTCAGGAGACCTTCGTCATTACCGATCTCAAGAGCAGTAATGGCACCTTCGTGAATAACATCCCGGTCACGACGACCATTCTGCGCCACGGGGACCGAATCCTCCTGGGCAACGTGCTCTTCAAATTCGTGTTGCTGGACGAAGTGGAGGCGCGATTCCACAAAGACGTGCACCGCCTTTACAGCATCCAGAAAGGTACGGGACTCTCTTGCCCGCTGACGGCTGGTTCGAAGCCCTGGACCGCGCCGTGGGAGCACCGGAAGCTCATTTGCGGACGGCGTGCCTGATCGAAATCGACAACATGCCTGCGATCGAGCAGAGCCATGGGCAGATTGCAAGTGTCATCGTGTTGAGTGATGCCAGCGACATTCTGGGCCGCTCCCTGGGTCAGGGTGACCTTCCGGGCGATCTTGGGAACGGACATATCGGCGTTCTTTTCGAATCGAAGCCCATGGAAGCCGCCTATCTCCTGCTGGAGGACCTGCGACGCGCCGTGGAAGCCCATGTTTTTACCCACAAGGAAGCACGTTTCCGAACAACCTTGAGTATCGGGCTGGCCACGTCCGAGGGCTGCGCAGACGGGAAGAGTTTCCACGCGAAGCTGGAGAAGGGTCTGCTCTCCGCCGTCGAGTACGGACGAAACAGGATAGAATTACAGCACTAACAAGCAAAAACAGATACCAAAAGTCCAGAACAATCAACCTGGCACGGCGGCTATTCATGTCGGTTTCGATTTGTTATTGGGTACAGTAACGAAGGAGGCAGCGCGCCGCAAGCGGTACGCTGCCTCCTCGTTTTGTTCGCGTCATGCGGAACAAGCGCGTTGGTGATCGGGCCAAGCTTTACATTTCACTCTTCTTCATCAAGAGTGGCCGAGAAGGTTCCGGAGAGCTGGACGGGAAACAGGGCAGTCCACTCACCAGCAAGGGTATCGGCGTTGCCGTCGTCGTCCGTGTCTTCGGCCTGGCCCGTGAGCACGAGGCTGATACAGAGATCGCTGTTGCATCCGCCGATGATATCTTCCGAGCGCAGGAGAAAGTTTCCGCCGGCGACGATGCGGCCGACAACGGGGATCTCTCCCACTTCGATATCCTGGAGCTCCAGCAGAGTCTGCAGCGTCTCGAAGCAGGTGAAGTCGAGATTGACGTATCCGTCGACCTCCGTGGCGTCGATGGGGTCGTCGGCTGCGACGTAATGCACGAGTTCGAACGTGATGGGGCATTCTTCATCGGCGGCATCGCCTTCGCCGGGCAGTACCCATTTACCCGTGTAGTTGCCGGTCATGTTGACGCTGGAGAGCAACTCCGGGCAGCCAGCGAGGAGCGCCATACAGCACAGCGCGGCGGCGATCCGCAACCCAAGTAACTTCATCGATAGCCTGACTTTCATTTCCAGCGCCGTCCGGCACCGTACCGCAGCCTCAACACCGTACAAAGCAATCCGCAAAACGTCACACGCGCCGCAGCCCAATTCCCTGCATGCCCCAACCGATGCAGAGGAAACGATTGAGGCTGGGGATCGGTTGACAATGCTGGGAATAGGTGCGCGTCGAAGAAGGGAAGCTTGATTGGCTGATTTGTTCAGCGACGACATGGAGAGGGGGCTTTCCAGCCCCCCTTTTCATTCAGGCAAAATGAATACGACAAAACCCACTTTGTGGTGCAATAAAAGGGGGCAGGAGAGCCCCCTCTCCATAGCTCCCAAAACTTCGATAACGGGGAAAGCAGGCTCCTCACTCCTAATGCGATATTTCTAAACCTCCGGCGTCCAGTCCTGGGTCTGGAAGTCTTCGGGGCCGCGAAGGGGATGGAGGCGGCCCGTGAGCCTGCCGATCTGGGCGATACCTTCGGCGAGGAGCTTCTCACCCGCGCCAATTCCGGCGTAGGTGGTAACACTGGCGCCGTATCCGCCAATGATGGCGGCCTGGACGGTCGGCAAATAAATGTGGAATTCGTTCGCGTAGCCACAAAGCAGACTGTGGGCCACGGTGGAGCGCGCTTTGAAATCGATCTGGAACTGGATGAAAGGTTCACCGGGCTGAAACACAAGAGCCACGTTGTTCTGCAGAAGAAGGCAGTCCTGCGGCAGTGGCAGACGGCGATCAATGCCGTCGAGGTAGAAATCGTAGAGCCTGGCATAGGCCGCTTTCATGATGGCGACTTCTTTGGGGTCGTCGAGATCGTAGCGCAGGCCGACCTCCACCGTGCTCCGCTCAAAGGCGAGGGCATTGTTCGCGGGGGTCTGCCAGTCGAGGGATTTCATCGCGTTAAAGACGGACTCAGCGGCTTTCGCGCCCTCGGCCTGTACCGCGTCTTTCGCCCCCTCGTCAAGGCTCATCTTATCGTAACAGGGATTGATGTCGCCTGCGGCCCCCTGGAGGAAGAGGCAGGGTGCACCGGTCCGCCCTTGGACATCACGACACATAACGCCCGGCCAGTCGGCGGAGTATTCCCTGTTGTCAGGTCCGAAAATGACGGGATGGCAGGCATAGTGTACAAGGGTGGCCACGGCTTTGCCGTCGAGTCCCTCCAGATGGAGCGCCGTGAGTTCCGGGTCCAGCGGACCGGAGGGGAGCTTCTCGATATTGCGCCACCGCATCCAGCATTGGCCATCCTTTACGACGCGGCGGTTGTGGGCAATATCGAGGGGAGCTTTGCCCACGCCAAGTCGGACCGGCCGAAGGCGTCCGACCGCCTCCACGAGCAGAGCGGCCAGGGCATCGCAGATTGGCTCGACATGGGCAAGATCGGGCGATTCCATGATGGGGCCGCTGTGGGTGTGGGTCGCGCAGAAGATGACCTCGTTGATGCCTGCTTTACGGACTTTCTTCCGCACGGCCTCGCAGTGGGCCCTCGGCGGCATGCGCCCGAAGTCCATGCTGATGATGCCGACGCAAGCTTCACCCACCCGGAGCACCAGGGCTTTGCCAAAGAGCGGGTCGATGGTCCCGGTGCTGATTTGCTCGGGGTTGCTGTAACCCCAGAGCTGAATACCCGTGGGCGGGGTAAGGTCCGCTGTGGCTACGCCGGCCTCGAAGGCGTGTGCGCCTCCTGGCGTGGACTGGATGCGCAGTGGCTTCGCGGCGCTTGCGGACGCGCTGAGTCCCGCGATGGCTGCCGATTGCAGAACGAAGTTGCGTCTTGATAAGGTGGGCATGTCTGGTTCCTCCTGAGGCCTGCGAACAGCATAGCACGATTCGGGGGCGGGCGCATGAGAACGGATAAGCACCAGGATCGTTCGCAATGAAACTTCGATCGGTAAATGTTTCGGGCCTGACGCAAGTGATGCATCAGGGCGAGTTGGTACACACGGGCATCTTCAAGCGACCGGTGGCGGGCCCCGTGGCCGTGGGCGCCATACAGATGGCGGGCGACAGGCAGGCCGATCTGATCAACCACGGGGGCGCTGACAAAGCCGTCTACGGTTACCCCTGGGAACACTATGCCCGCTGGGCCGCGGAGCTGGCTCGCGACGATTTTGAGCCGGGTCAGTTTGGCGAGAACCTTACGACCGAAGGAATCCTTGAGTCCGAATTGAGCATCGGCGATCGGTTGCGCGTAGGCACGGTGCTGCTGGAGGTAAGCCAGCCACGGGTCCCGTGCTTCAAGTTGAATGTACGCATGAAGTCGCCCACGTTCTCGAAACACTTCCTGAAGAGCGGGTTGGTCGGCTTCTACTTTCGGGTGCTGGAGGCGGGTGAGGTCCAGGCGGGCGACGCCATAGAGATCGAGCCGACCGCCTTTGAACGGACCTCGATTATGGAGGCGGTGCACACGCGCTTTTTCGATAGCAGGAATATTGAGGCGATAGAACGTATCCTCGACAACCCGGCGCTCGCTGAAGTGTGGCGGAGAGACTTTGAAGCGCTTGCGGCGAGGGCCTCGGCTTCAGAGTGACCGAGACATTCAACGTTGAAGGCGCTGAGCGCCCATCCAGGCACCCACTGATACTGTAGTGCTTCACTTGCCGGATCGGCGCCACTTACGTCGACTGTACCTGCTCTCCAAAGCCGGAAGCCTGTCCAGTTTCCGAACACTTGCGGTCGATAACGGGGCGAAGCGCCAAAAAATCGTGCGCGAGCGGGGAAAACCATTGACAATACTGCGGTTGTACACCTAGAATGAGAAGGTAGTTCTGATATTATTCTTGCACGTTATGTGCTGAACCGGAACGCGGTGCAAGCGAATTGCAGGGTTGGGGGGCTGTTTGCCGGGGCCGCAAGTAGAGGAGCGATGCGATGTTCACGTTGAAGTGGATTCGAGCCACGGCGATCTTTGCCCTGCTGGTGCTGGGCCTGCCCTGCTTTGCACAGAATGCGAGCGGTGGCTATGACCGCATGGACGGGGATTACGTCAAGCCCAGCAAGCGCGAGCAGCCGAAGCGCAATTTCAACAATATCACCAAAGAGCGGCTGAACATTTACAAGGTGAAGCGGAGCGCGAATTCCCGTGCGGGTACGGGGATGCAGTACGTCGTCTCCGACGATGCACCTCCGGCGAATGACAGTAATGAAAGCAGGCGCGCGAAGGATCGAAGTGTCACCCTTCAGGGGGAAGAGGGCACCGAGGTTCAATTGGATGAACCCTCGGATTCGATCACCACGGACGGGGACGCTTCGGCATCGGGTGAAGGACTGAAGACCACCGAAGCCGCGGACGTGGTTTCCGAGGAAGCAGTCCCCAAAGTACTGCCCTCGCGTTCCGTGGACCCCAACCAGATGGTTTTCTGCTCCAAGCGGCTCATGGAGTTCCATTGGGATCAGGATTGTGCGATGCTCAAGAACGTACGACCGACCCGGCTCACCTACAGTGACGCAAAGGAAGCGCACTACACCGAGTGCACGCATTGCGGCGGAAAGCGATAGGGCCTCGGCTATTCAGCGAATGAACAGGCCATGGCGAACAATGGCTTCGAGCACGCCCCACTGAAGTTTGCAGGCTGCGGCGCTGAAATCCTGACCGAGGGTGTGCTCAATGGGCACGGCGCACGGAATACCTACGCCGGCGCCGCGTTGCGCGATGATGCCCGCTTCGGTATCTTCGAATCCAATCACTCTTGGTGCCGCGTGCCCATCCAACCCGAGCCGAGACAGCGCAAGGCTGTAGGGATCGCGGTAGGGCTTGGTTCGCCCTTCGAGCACATCGTCGCACGTTACGATGGTGTCAAAGTAGTTTCGATGGTTTTCAAAGCCCGTCAATACGCGGGCGAGGATGGCATCATCAATCGCCCATGTGGACACCTCCGCGCGCATGGCAAGAAAAACCGCCTGGAGCACGAGTCTGGTCTCATGCGATCCCGAGGAAGTAACCAGGGCCATGGGAACCGGGCTGTCACTGAAAATTTGGCAGAGCCGGGCGAGGTTCTCGGCCAGCGGGTCCGCCATGGGCAGGTCGGGGTGGGCCGCGCGGATTCCCCGGGCGAGTTCCGCTGCACAGGATTCCGGCAACCATCCCTTGGCAAGCGCGCAGAGCAGCGCCACGCCGGGCATGGCGTTAATGGCCGGTACGCTGGGGTCGCCGTAAATCATTGCTGAAACCTCAGCACCCTCTCCCCTGTTCACCCGCTCCAGAATATCAATGTAGTCCGCATAGAATATCATCAGTCCAAAATTCGCGAACATCTCCTGACCAATGTTCGAATAGCGCCGCATCGCATCACGGATGAGTGCCTCACCCTCTGCGGCACGCCGCGCGGGTTCGCTGGCATGGATCCGCCAGGCCTCCATGCCGAAGGTGCGCGTCATGGTCGCTACGCGTGCGTGGATGTCTTCCGGCACGTCGCGTTCGGCCAGGAAGATCAACGCCTTCATCGTCTCATCGAAGAAGAGATCGGGGCGAATGGCATGACCCACCGACGCGTAGAGATATTCCAGATTGCGCTGGGTGCTGTAACCTACGATATTCGGGTAGTCCCGCTCGGGATCGATTCCGGCCCAGTCCGCTTTCGTGCGCCACCCGGTGGATCGCCGCACGACCTCCTCCACATCATGCAAAAAGAGGGGCTCGGTATAGGTCGTGGTGCCGTCCATATCAAGAAAAATCGCGGCGGGCGGACCGTCGAGGTGGGTAAATCTCGCGCCGAGGGACACGACTTCGCGCGGCGGAAAGATACCAGGCGCGTTCTCAATGCAGGCAAATTCTTCGCCCATGACGGTCAGCTCGGCCTGGGCCTCGGAAAGGTACTGCAACAGGCCCATCAGGCGGGATCCTTCACGGTGGGAACGTTGATGCGCCCGAAGGCGGATTCGAGAATGCTGCCGAAATACAGTTTGCCATTGTGCTCCTGCACGCTGGTGATCGGTGCAAAGGCCCCTTCGGGATCCTGGAGGTTGTGAAGCACCTTACCCTCCGCGTCGATACCCAGAACAAAAGCATGGCGCAGCGGCTTGGGCCGAAGAACGGACGGCAGGCGCATGACCACCTTGCGCAGGAAAGGCTTGGGTCCGAGCTTATCCATCAAGGGATTGCGCGGTGAAGCGATGGCGATCCAGAAGGTGCCGTTGGTGCCCGTCGAGATACCATCGGGAAAACCGGGAAGATTGTCGATGAGGATTTCATCCTGGCCCTTCCTCTCCCCCGCTATCCAGTACTTGCGCACGAGGTAGGATCCCGTCTCATTCACCAGGACAAACTGCTGGCCGGGGTCCACGGCGACGCCATTGGCGAAGTGGAGGTCGTCAAGCAGGAGTTCCGTTTCCCTCGTGTCGGGGTGATACGCCAGCAAGCGGCCATGAGCGCCGTGCTCGATGAGATCTTCCATGTACCGGGTCTGGCCGAACTTGGAGGAGGCATCGGTAAAATAAATCGTGCCGTCGGCAGCAACCTCGACATCGTTCGTGAAGCCAAAGGGCACGCCGCCCTGCTCGGTGGCAAGGACTTCAATTTTCCCTGCCGGATCGATGCGGAGAAGGCCCTTGTAGGAGTCGCAGACAATGAGATTTCCCGCGGCGTCGAAGTGCAGGCCGAGGGGACGACCGCCCGTGTTGGCAAAGACTTCCGGATGCAGCGCGGCAGCATCCCAGCGCATGATGCGGCCGTCTTCGAAGCCGCCGTAAATGCGACCCTGGCTGTCGACGGCGATGTCTTCGGGCTTCGGGCCCACGCCCTCACCGAGGCGTTCCACCGATGCGAGGGCTGTATTGACGGCGTAGGCCCCTTCTAGGGCGGGTGCCACGGGTGGGTTCCATGCGACGGGATCGATGGGCACGGGCCACAGGAGGAGGTAGAGGGATGCGAGCGCAAGCAACAGGGCACAGGCTTGGATGATTTTCTTCATGGTAATCTCGGGGACGATGGTTGCGCAGGGAATCGCCGCGCAATAGGTCGCGGCGGGCGGGGCGTAGTGTAGCACAGCGGAAACGAACGATTCGGCGTGGCAGCGCGGAAGCCCGGCAAACGAACCAGTGGAGAAAACACATTGCAACAAAACTAACTGTTTGATATATTACGGTTTATAATCACTCAAAAGAGAACCTACGAGCTGTGGCAATCCATAAGGAGATCGATATGAAGGGTGTGGGCAAGAAAGAGCGAAAATGGTCGCGAGCAGCCATCGCGGCGGGGCTTGTCCTGTCGGTTGCGTTGATGGGTTGCCAAACGGTTTCTAACAGGGCCGCTGAAGTTGGAACGGTGGTCGGTATCTGGAGTGCCATCATTTTACTGTACCTGCCGGTTGCCTTGATTGCAGCCCCGCCATCCTTGATCTTTGAGGGACTGGACTCGGAACGGTCCGGGATTGTCCAGGCGGAGTTCTCCCCCGACGGCAAGGCCATTCTCTTCGCCTACCGGGACGGGTCACGCCAACAGCTATATCGCGTTCCAAGCTCGGGCGGATCACCCGAGCTTCTTTCTGCAGAGGGGCGCTTCGATTTCGATGCGGTGTGGTCTCCGGACGGTTCCCGAATTGTCTTTGCTTCGTCGGCGCGAAAGAAAAAACATGCGGATCTGTACCTCATGCAATCCGATGGAGGCGGAGTCAAGCAATTGACTGACGACGACGCGCTGGAGCTCGGTCCCCAGTTCTCTCAAGACGGATCGCGCATCGTCTTTTCCCGCTGGCAACGGGGAAAGGATGGAAAGGTGTTTGAACGCGCGGCGATCATCGAACTTGCGCTCGAAACCGGCGAAGAGGCCGAACTCGCCCATGGCGGAGCGTTTGACTACGCACCCCGCTATGCCGGCGACGATGTGCTTTTCCTTCGCGCGCGAGGCTTTGAAACGGTCAAGAATCCCGAGGGCAGAACCTTCCGAGGCGATGAATTGCTGCGCTATCAACGGGGATCTGGGGCCGCGGTTTCCCTCGGTGGCCCAGATGTGTTGGATGTAGAAACGTACACCGCATTGCTCCGTCCCGCACTGACGATCATCTACGAAGAGACGGCCTATTCCGACAAGGAGAATCTCTGGATGATTGAGGCCGGTGCGGATACCGGCGCGCCGCTTACCTTTGCACCAAATTATGCGCACCGGGAAGATGCCGGTGACCCCATCGAGAAACATGAGCCCGTAGGTGCACCGGATGGCAGTGCATTGCTCTTCACGATGACCGCGGGGACAAAGCACGAATCGAGCTATTGGAACATTGCGCCCTCCGAACTCCACGAGTTGAATCTGGAAACGGACGAAGCACGTCCGCTGACGCAACTCGGGAAGGCGGTCACCCGGCCCCGCTACGCGCCCGACGGCGGTCAGATCCTGTTCCTGCTCAACGAGCACCCCGCACGCGAGCGGGAACGGCACAGTTTATGGGTCATCAACCGCGATGGAACGGGATTGCGGAATTTGGATATCGGATCGAAGATTGGCGGGAAGGATTGAACGGGGCAATTGTCGCAACGCGGGCGGCGGGCGCTTTCGCACCGGACCGCTGACGGAACATACACTGACCAATATGAAAACGATTATGGCTTTTGTGGAAGTAAAGTTTGAGGCGACGCAGGTGGATGCACACGTGCGGGAGATTGCTGTGACGCCATGACCTCGAACAGGCTGAAATAATCGATTTCCCGTAGATAGACACAGATCGGAACAGATGAAGAAAGAAGAAATGGAATAAATGAAAACCCCGTGACATGCGTGCTCGCTTGTAGATCGCGAAATCCAATTTGTTTGCATCTGAGTTCATCTGTGGGAAAACTCTTAAGCATTGGCCCAAAGGACAAGTCGATCTATCGGCTGCACGCAAGCAAATAGAAGTGCGCATATTCTCGCGGATTGCGATGAGACCGGCCCGCGGTGGCGGAACTCAGAAGAGGAAGTAAACATGAAATCACGTGAAATACTGGAACTGGGCGTGCCCAGGGCCTTGTTGAAAGAGGCACAGCTTGCGGTACGGGCCGCGATCACGGGCGGTGTGAAGAAACGTGCGTTGCCGGGCTTTATTCGGGCCATCGTAGAAAATCCCGAGGGCCACCGCAGCGACCAGCAAGCCGGTGATCTGGCCGAGGCCCTACTGCAGTACCGGGAGTCGAACCGCTTTGAAGCGAGGAATGTGCCCGCGCCGTGGCGCCAGTGGGGCGATGACTTGGAGCCCCAGTCGGTGCAGCAACTGCGGAATGCGTGTGCGCTGCCGGTGGCGGTACGCGGTGCGCTCATGCCGGATGCCCATCTGGGCTACGGCCTGCCCATTGGCGGGGTACTGGGAACTCGGAATGCCGTCATTCCCTATGCCGTGGGCGTGGATATTGCCTGCCGCGTAAAGCTGAGCGTGCTGGACATGCCCGTGGACAGCTTGGATACAAAGCAGGAACAGTTGAAAAACGTCCTCCTCCGCGAGACGCAATTCGGGATCGGCACCAAGTTCGACAAACGCCGGGAACACGATGTGATGGACCGCGACTGGTCCGTAACCGTTATAACAGAACGCAACAAGGACAAGGCCTGGTCCCAGTTGGGTACGAGCGGTGGAGGCAACCATTTTGTGGAGTATGGCGTGTTCAGCATTGGCGACGACTCGCTCGGGATCCCGGCCGGGAAGTACCTGGCTATCCTGAGTCACAGTGGAAGCCGGGGCACGGGCGCGTCGGTTTGCGACGAGTACAGCAAGCGAGCCAAGGCGCGACTTCCGGAAATGCCGAGCGAACTGAAGAACCTCGCCTGGCTGGATCTCGACACGGAGGACGGCCAGGAGTACTGGGCGGCCATGAACCTGATGGGTGAGTATGCCGCCGCGAATCACGCATGCATCCACCGGCACATGGTGTCGGCGCTGGGCGCGCGGGTGTTGCTGGACGTGGAGAATCACCACAACTTTGCCTGGAAAGAAGTCCACGATGGCGAGGAACTGATCGTCCACCGCAAGGGCGCCACGCCAGCGGGCAAAGGTGTGCTCGGCATTATCCCGGGCTCCATGGCCACACCGGCCTATGTGGTGCGCGGTCTGGGACACCCCGAATCGCTGAACAGTGCGGCCCACGGCGTGGGCCGGGTGATGAGCCGAACCCAGGCGGCAAAGACACTGAAATGGAAGGACGCCCACGCCTTCCTCGCGGAGCGGGGCGTGACGTTGCTCTCGGCGGGAATCGATGAAGTGCCCGCGGTATATAAGGACATCCAGTCCGTGATGCGGGCCCAGTCGGACCTCGTGGAACCCGCGGCACAGTTTCAGCCGAAGCTGGTGCGAATGGCCAAAGATGGCCCGGCGGAAGACTGAACCTGCGAGCGAGTCATACGAAAAGGGCCTGCGCGACTTGAACG
>JBHEKR010000007.1:0-11040 GCA_041859365.1 Candidatus Hydrogenedentales bacterium | reverse complement strand
ATCACACGGGACGGGAACTTCAACGAGTTCAAGGCGGGCATCGAACGGATCGTGGAGCGGAACCCCGCTCCCGTGGTGCCGATCGCGCTTCACGGGATGTGGGGCAGTTGGTTCAGCCGTAAAGAGGGACGGGCCCTGAAGGGGAATCCGCTCCGATGGCTCTGGGCACGGGTGGAGCTGAGAATTGGCGCCGTGATTCCAGCGGCGGAGGTAAAGGCGGAGCTGGTGAAAGAGCGTGTGACGGAGTTGTATGGCGGCGAGATGAAGACGGAGGAGTAGCCTGCCTCGGTTGCAGGGACGGCAAGGACATCAGAGACGACAGGTTAATCTGTTTTCTGATGTCCCCACTGTCCCTGTTGTCCCTGTGATCAGGTAAGGTCTCTGCCGATGAATCACATCCCGTTTAGCACCAAGCCACCCAGCAGCAACACCGCCAGAGGCTCAATCAACCCAATGAATATCCGCAGTTTGAATACCGCGCTGTCGTAGAGCGACTCCGACAGCTTCTCAAACGCCACATCCAACTTGCCGGTGTGCTCGCCCGTGTTGATGTAGACCAGATTCTTCTTCGGGAAGAACTTCGACTGGGTCAGGGCCTCTTCCAACGTAAAGCCCGCCTGCAACAGCGGGGCCAGCTTCTCGAAGTCCGCTGCGATGCGCTTCGCCCCGGTCACTTCCCCGGACATCCGCACGGCGTGGTGCAGGGGTAACCCCGCGCGGGTAAAGACCATCATGGCCCAGGCGAAGCGGGAGAGCAGAATCGTCCGCACGATCCCGGCAATGGGCCAGCAGTGCATCAGGATCGATTCGCGGGTAGTGAAGTAAAGGGTTAGCCTGGCCACCAGCACGACGGCGAAGATTGCTCCACCCATGGTAAATCCGAAATTGCGCAGGATCCAAAGGAGCTGAATCTCGAAAGAGGCCTCGGCGATCCCCGCGACGTCGGAAAGGAACGCTTTGAGAATGGGAATCCCGACGAGCATGGCTACCAGCACCGATGCGGGATAGGCTACCTGCCGGATTACGGCGTTGTACATGTCGCGGAGGTCTTCGTAGTACTTCGTGAGCTGGGGCAGGACAACGGCAAGCCCTCCGGTCTTCTCCGCAACAGAAATCATCTTCACGAATACCGGGGAGAGGCGCTTTCCATGGAACTCGACCGCCTGGGAGAGGGTCGCGCCCTGCCCAATGGCCTGGCGAAGCTCCCGTGCAATACTCCGGAGGTCACGACTGCCACCACTCTCTTCCAGCACCTTGAACGCGCGCACCAGCGGCACGCCGCCGTCATAGAGCGTCGCGAGGGTATGGCACAGGCGCGCCATCTCTTTGGCTGAGAGTGAAGACGATATCAGGCCCATAATGGTACTCCGATTGGTGAATGGAGATTTCGCCCCGACAGGAAGAGTAAACCACGAACGGGCAGGAGTTTTCACGAGTGCGTGAAAGGCCACGCTCTATTCCTTCCGTGCTTTTCCGTGCCCTTCCGTGGTCGCTCAGCTTTTTGACCACGGAATTGCACGGAAATTCACGGAAGTGAAGAGCCTGCCAAGTGCTCGCGCCTGCCCTGCTTGCATCTCCACCGCGTTGCAGTTAGCATACAGCACGCCGCAAGACAACGTACCTACTTTGCGCTCTTTGCGCTCTTTTGCGGCTAAAGTTCCGACGCGAATGCAGATGAGGAGAAACACAGGCCGTGGTATTCAGCTCCATCGTCTTCCTGTTTCTCTTTCTGCCCGTCGTGGCCACGGCCTATTTCCTCATCCCCCGGAGCGCGCGCAATGTGCTGCTCCTGGCGGCGAGCCTCTTCTTTTACGCCTGGGGCGAGACCACCTTCGTTTTCGTCATGCTGATTTCCATTGCGCTGAACTATGGCTTCGGCCTGTGGATCGGCAAGACACAGGGCACGGCGCGGGCGCGATTGCCGCTGGTGCTCGCTGTGCTGGTGAACCTGGAGCTGCTCGCGCTCTACAAGTACAGCACCTTCTTCATCGACAATCTGAACGTGGCCCTCGGCTGGTTCGGCGGCGCGCCGATTATGTTGGAGGGCCGGCACCTTCCGGCGGGCATCTCCTTCTTCACCTTTCAGGCCATGTCCTACATCATTGACGTCTACCGGAACGAAGCGAGACCGCAGAAGAACCCCCTGAACCTCGCGCTGTACATCGCCCTCTTCCCTCAGCTCATCGCCGGACCCATCGTGCGCTACCAGCAGATCGCGGAAGAAATTCTGACACGGGAGTCGCGCCTGAACGACGTGGCCGAGGGCATCAAACGCTTCATCCTTGGCCTGGCCAAGAAGGTGCTGATCGCGAATACCGCGGCGGCGGGCGCGGATCTCGTTTTCAATTTGCCTGTCAACGAATTGACCACCCCCCTGGCCTGGTTTGGCATCGCCTGTTACACCATCCAGATCTATTTCGATTTCTCGGGCTACTCCGACATGGCCATCGGCCTGGGGCGCATCTTCGGCTTCCACTTCCTGGAGAATTTCCAGTGGCCCTATGTGGCGCGGTCGATCCAGGACTTCTGGCGTCGCTGGCACATCTCCCTTTCCACCTGGTTTCGCGACTATCTCTACATCCCCCTCGGCGGCAATCGGGGCAGTCGCGGACGCACCGCTTTCAACCTCGTCATGGTCTTTTTCCTCTGCGGACTCTGGCACGGCGCCGCGTGGAACTTTGCCCTCTGGGGCCTGTTTCACGGGGCCTTCCTCGTACTGGAGCGGGGACCCTTCGGCGGATGGCTCGCGCGCTGGCCTCGGGTGCTGCAACATGGCTACACCCTCCTGGTCGTGATGGCGGGCTGGGTGCTTTTCCGCGTGGAGAGTCTGACGGAGGCGGGCCATTACTTCAGCGCACTCGCGGGCTTCGCGGAAGGCAGCAGCGCCGTGCGGCCGCTGGCCATGTATTGCACGCCCGACCGGGTGCTGGCGTTGGCCATGGGGTGCGTCGCGGCGATGCCGGTGCTACCCGTACTGCGCGAATGGCTTGCGCGAATGGAGCGCGGCCCGGTGATGGCCGAGTGGGGATCGCTGGCGGGCCATGTGGCCCTGCTCTATGCCTGTGCGGTGACGCTCTCCGCCCAGACCTACAACCCATTTATTTATTTCAGGTTTTGAAATGGGCACCCCGTTTTCAACCTGGCAACTGGTACCGCCGTCCGAGGAGTGCGCTCGCATGGAGGATTTACCCCCCCTGCCCCCCCGCAAGCGGGGGGAACCTTTTCATGCGCGGTGGCTTCTACCATGCCCACGCTTGCGGAAAGACCTACGCAGCGCGACTACCGCCCTTGCTCCCCCCCGCTTGCGCAAGGACACATCCCGCGCGACTGCCGCTCTTGCTCCCCCCCGCTTGCGCAAGGACACAACCCGCGCGACTACCGCACTTGCTCCCCCCCGCTTGCGGGGGGGTAGGGGGGGTAACTCCATACAAGCCCCTCCGGCACTGGTTCCAAGGGCCCATCCATGACCCGCCCCGTCCAACTTGCCCTGGTGGCGATCGTCTTCACAATGCTCTGGCTGCCGCTGGCGGACAATGCGCTCCACCTGGATCGCAGCCGCCCATCGGATGAGAACCGCACCCTGTCCCCCGCGCCGCGCGTCGAGATGACCGAGCAGGCCCTGAAGGAATTCCCCCGCAGCTTCGAGGCCTACTTTGACGATCGCTTCGGCTTCCGGAATTTCCTGGTGCGCCAGTTCCACACCGTAAACTTTGGCTGGCTCGGTATTGCGGATCCGGAGAAAGTCGTAAAGGGCAAAGAAGGCTGGCTTTACCTCGGCCGGAAAGCCCTCATCGACGAATCCCGGGGCCTGAGTCCACTACAGGAGAAGGAAGTCAACGCCTGGGCCACGAAGATCGACGCCATCCGGCAATGGCAGGAGGCACGCGGTGGCGCCTTTCTCTTTGTGCTGGCGCCCGACAAACAGCGGGTCTTCCCGGAGTATTTGCCGGACTGGTATGTGCCTTCGGAGAATCGTCGAAAGGAGCAGTTGCTCGGCGCTCTGGCCCCGCTGGGCACGCCGGTGCTGGACCTGACGGAAACCCTGCGCGAAGCGAAGAGAACCGGGGGCGCTCCGGTGTGGCTCAAGACCGACACCCATTGGAACGGGGTGGGCGCCTGGCATGGTTACCGGGCAATCCTGGAGCGGCTGCAAAAAACGGTGCCGGGGCTTCACCCCCTGGAACAGAGCGCCCTCACCCGGACAGAAGAACCCGGACTAGGCGCGGAGGTGTGGCGCTCCACGAGTGACCTGGCCGGGCTGCTGGGCGTTCGGGATCTCGCGCCGGAGCTCTGGGTGGGGCTGTTGCCCGCCGCGCCGCGTGCGCGTTCGTCGCAGGACATTCCCGCCCCCACGCGCAACGTGGGCGGGGTCAACGTGCCGTATGCCACCGAAATAGAAGATCCCGCGCTCCCTGCTGCGCTGGTGATCGGCGGTTCCTTTCGCTGGGCGCTGGTGCCCCTGCTCTCGGAGCACTTTCGGCGGGTGCTCTACACCGATTTCCGCTACTGCTTTTTTGACCCAGCCCTGGCCGAGGCGGAGCAACCAGACATCATCCTCTTTGTGCTCACGGAGCAGCAACTCGTTTGGTTTCCCGAGCCGCCGGCCGAGACAGCCTGGTAAAACGAAGACGCCGGACCGGCGCCTGCGCACCGATCCAGCGTCGAAATGAAACAAGTTTCTAACTCAGACGACATCCGTCAGTTTGGTCACGATCTTCGTCACGAGACCGTAGGCCAGGGCTTCCTCGGCGTTCATCCAGAAGTTGCGGTCGCTGTCCTTGGCAATCTTTTCAACGGGCTGGCCCGTTTCGCCGGCGATGAGCTGGTTGATGCGCTGGCGGATCTTGATGATTTCCTGGGCCTCGATGCGAATGTCGGAGGCCTGACCGCCCGCGCCACCGCTGGGCTGGTGCAGGAGATAGCGCGTGTTTGGGAGGGAGAAGCGCTTGCCCTTGTCGCCGCCGAAGAGAATCGGCACGGCAATGCTGGCCACCCAACCCGCACCGATGGTGTAGACGGGCGATTCGATACAGCGCATTACGTCGTGAATGGCGTAACCGGAGTCCACGTGACCACCGGGCGAAGTGATGATGACTTTGATGGGCTCGTGGGAGTCGGTGTTCAGAATGATAAGCTGACCAATGATCTTCTCCGCCAGCTCCTGATCCACGGTGCCGGCAACGAGTATCGTGCGGGACTTCAGCATCTTCTGCATGATGCCCTCGCCACCCTTGTCGTCCTTCTTCTTCGCGTCGTCTTCGTCGTCATGCCAGATGTAGGTCATCTCGGGTCCTCGTATCGGCGTACCGTGCCGGGTAATTGAAATGGTGGGCCGCGACCTGCGCAGGCCATGGAGCGTAGCCGTGTATTGTGTCACGATCCGGCAATTTGGTTCAAGGCGCGGTCCGCTCAGAAGGTCCCGTAGTAATTGTCAATCGCGCCCATGATGTGGGATGGCGTCCCGACCACCGGCGTAATCTCCCGCTGGCTCACATCGCGCAATTTCATAATGGCGGACTCGTCCAGGGGATTGGCCATGGCCACGACAAGACGGTCGGGTGTGATCCTCAGCGGAATACAGACGTGCCACGTGCACAGATCGCGGTGAAGGGCGTCCAGGGCACTCTGCTGAATATGAACTTCCATGGGATTCACGACCGGCTTCTGCAATTGGCACGCAACCGCCTGTGCAATGGCGTCGTCCGTGGTAAAGTCCCGCTCAATCAGAATCGTGCCCAGGAGCTGCGTGGGGTCTTTTTGTTGTTCGTCCAGCGCCTCGGCGAGCTGCTCGCGGGTAAGAATACCGGCATGTACCAGAATATCCCCGAGGTTCCGACTTTCGCCGGGCTGAGCAAGTTCCGAAAGGAGAATTTCCTGCTGCCGGGCGCGCTCCTCCCGAGATTCGAGGGCCTCGATCGCGTTCTTTCCTGCCCCCGCCGTTCCGGCGAAGATGCGCTCCCGGCGGGATTTCTCCGCATCCAGTTCCTCCGAAAGTTCGTCCCGCTCGTGAAGCACCTGGCTCATCTGGACCATGGCCTGGCGGATTTCATCCTGCCGTGCCTGAGATTCCTCGCTGATCAGGGACTTTTCCGATTCCAGTGCCTCCAGCGCGGCTTTCTTTTCCTCCAACTCGGCGGCGATCACGGCAAGATTCTGTTCATGTTCCGCCGCGCCGGCCCGGGCGGCTTCGGCCTCGGCCCGGGCTTCGGATATCGCCTCTCGACGACTGGATTCACGTGCGCGGAGCCCTTCGAGTTCCGCAGCGCCTGCCTTGTGCTGCGCGTTCAATTCGGCAAGTTGCGCTTTCAGTGCGGCATGTTCCCCGACACTCTCCTCCAGCGTATGCTCGAGTTCCGCGATCCGGAATTCCGCAGCCGTCTGCGCGTCCTTGAACGCCTGCAACTCCCGGATCTGGGCCTGGATCATGGCTTCGCTGGCCGTGAGGGCCGCAGTCAACTCCGGATCGGGATCGTTCTCCCGGGCGGTCTCCAGCGACGCCTCCAGCATCTCCACCCGGTCGTGCGCAATCTGCAACGCCTCTTCCAGAGCCGCAGCCTTCATGAGCGACTCCGCATGGGCGGAAAGGTCGTCCTCAAGCGCCACAATCCGACTGTCCCGATCTCGGGACTGGCTCTCCAGCGCGACCAGGGCCCGCGTCGCAGCCTCCAGTTCCGCCGCCTGCGCGTCGACGAGTGCTTTAAGACGTTCGGTCTCTTCGCTGGTATTCGCGAGTGCCGCCTTCTCCCCTTCGAGCCGCTCCACGGTCGCATACAGTTCCGCGAGAGTCGCGTCATCGATTCGGGCGGTGTTGGCTTCGGCCAGCGCCGCGGCCATTTCGTTGCGCGCGGCCTCGGCGGCAGCCAGCGCGGCTCCCACGGCCGCAAGCTGTTGCTGGCGCTCGGTCAGGGCATCTTGAAGGCGGGCGGCTTCGTTGCGCGACTGGGACAGAGCCATGGCCTGCGCCGCTTCGTAGGTGCGGTGCGTCTCCATTTCCACCAGAAGTGTCCGCGCCGTGGTCACGGTCTCTTCTTCCCGGCGCTTCATCGTGGCCAGTTCACTTTCCATGGCGGCTAGCGCGGACTGGAGTCCGTCTCGCTCGGCGCTCATAGCCTCCGCCCGAACCTGCTCGGAAGAGGCCATGCGCGCTTTGAGCGTATGAACCTCATCTTCAAGCGCTTCAACCCGCTCCCGGGCTTTCTCGAGTTCGTCGGGCTCCGTCCGGTCATTCAATTCGCTCATGAGCGATTGCATCAGGGACAATTGCTCGCGGAGCGCGGAGGCCTCACCGGCCATCTCGGACGCGGCTTCACTGTCGGCCCGAAGGTTCTCCAGCGCGCGTTCCAGGGTTTCCACCCTATCCGTTTGTACAGCGAGTTCGTCTGCCGTCGGGCGTGTCGAAAGCTCCGCGAGCTCCGATTCTAACTCCGCTATGCGCGATTCGAGTTCCGAAGCACGCGCCGCGCTGGCGGCAAGCTCGTCTGCCGTCGGACGCGTGGAAAGCTCCGCGAGCTCCGATTCCAACTCCGCTATGCGCGATTCAAATTCTGAAGCTCGCGTCACGCTGGTGGCAAGCTCGTCCGACGTCGGACGCGTGGAAAGTTCCGCGAGCTCTGATTCCAGCTCCGCTATGCGCGATTCGAGGTCTGAAGCGCGCGCCGCGCTCGTGGCAAGATCGTCCGAAGTCGGGCGTGTCGAAAGTTCCGCGAGCTCTGACTCCAGCTCCGAAATGCGTTCCGCTGTCGCTGCGCGCTCCACTTCCGATTGCGCGGCCTCGGACTGCGCTGCATCCCGCTGGTCCAGTTCCGCCTGGAGTGCGGCCAACTGCTCTACGGTAGGTGCTGCGGCAAGCGCAGCCTCCAACGAACCGACCTGTTGCCGAAGGGTCTGCATGGCCTCCGCGGTCGGGCGCTGTTCCAGCACGGCCGACTGCTCCTTGAGGGCCGCGATGCGCTCCTCAAGCACGGCCACTTCCTGCCGCTCCAACGCCATCTGGGTCAGCTTGGACTCGAGGGCCGCAATACGCGCTTCCGCCTCTTCCAGCGCCTCGCCGCCATCGGCGCCATCCCCGAGCTCGTTGACGTCCCCTTCCTGGGTAGCGAGTTGGACATCTTCGCCCAGGAAGGCCCGGCGCAGGGCTTCCATTTCGTGGGAAAGCGCACCCAGCGCCGCCACGTGTTGCGCGGTCTCGGCACGCTGGAGATCGACCGCGCTTTGAAGGCGCTCTTCAGAGATCTGGAGGCGCGCGGCTTCCTTGCGGAGGGCATCCGCCTCGCGCGCCAGTTCTTCGTGCTCCCGGCGAGCGCTTTGCAGTTCGGCCTCCCGCTCGGCCAGGGCCGCTTCGAGGCGTTCGTGCTCCCGCCGGTGCTTGACCACCCGCTCAGTCTCGGCCGCCAGATTCGCCGAAGCAAAATTCTCCTGCTCCAGGCGAAATGATTCGATTTCGACGTTGAGGGCGTGCACCTCGGAACTGAGAATCCGATTCTCGTGACGGAGTTGTTCCACCTCGTCGAGCAGCGCAGGATCTTGCACCGCGACGGAGGACTCCGGGGTAGCCGACACGGGGTCCCCGCCAGGGGCCAGAATTTCGAGAAGCTGGGCGAGCTGGCGATTGGCGGTGGCAAATTGCGACAGCAGCCCCGACTGCGACCCGGTAACCTGGGTGGTCCAGGATTGAACCGCGCCCTGAAGCCGCCCGATCGTGCTCTCAAGCTCGCGCAACATGCCGTCGCCCGAGGCTGTGCGGGCGGACGCCGCGGAAGCCACGGTATAGCGCGTCATGGCGCCGGCGGGCAGTTGTTCCTGCCCCATGGCCTGTTTCAGGCGATTGAGCTCGTCATTCGCCTGGGCCAGGGCGGCGGTAAGCTGCCGCCGCTCTTGCAGCACCGCCAGCAAACGGCTCAATTGCGTGTTTGCCCCGTCGATCTGTTGTGAGAGCCCTTGCTGCGCCGCCCCTACCTCGGCGGTCCAACTGGAAATAGCGCCTCGAAGCTGGGCGAGCAACTCGCTGTTCGGTGTTCCCATAGGTTCCTTGCCTGATGCACGAATGTACGCGTGTTCCATGGGGATTATAGGGTGCGGCGGGGAACTGATCAAAATAGTCGCGAAAAAAAGTGTCCTACGGGGCCTCGGACCTGCGCGGGCAAGCACCGCTCCCGAAGGCATCGCCCACTTGATCAACGGGATACTTTTCCCTACCATGCGACAGAACCTTTTTCCTCGAACGGGAGCACATTGCGATGATGAAACGTATCACTTGCTGCGTCGGCGTGATCGTGACCGGCTTTTCGCTGGTCGCCCGGGCCGAAGTCCGAATGCCAGCGCTTTTCTCGGACAACATGGTCCTTCAACAAGGAAGCGTACTTCCCGTGTGGGGCTGGGCGCGGGATGGCGAGGAAATCACGGTCAAGTTGCTGGATCAGGTGGTGACCGCCACCGCTGCGGCGGGCAAGTGGAAGGTCCTGCTGGAAGCAGTGCCCGCGGGTGGCCCCCACGAGATGATCATCCGGGGCGAAAATGAGATCACGATCAAGAATATCCTCGTGGGCGAAAACTGGATCTGCGGCGGTCAGTCCAACATGGCGTGGCCCGTGGAGAAGTCCTCAACGTCGGCGGAAGCGATTGCGGAGGCAAAATTTCCACAAATCCGTCTGTTTCAGGTGGAGATTGCCGGTGCGGACACGCCGCAAGACGATGTGAAGGCCCGATGGGTGGAATGCTCGCCCGAAACCGTGGCGAAATTTTCCGCCGTGGGCTACTTCTTTGGCAAGGGCCTCCACGGCCATCTGAATACCCCGGTGGGACTGATCCAGTCCTGCCTGGGCGGCACCAATGCCTCATCGTGGCTGCCCCGAGAGGTGCTCGCCGCGACTCCGGAATTTGCCGATATCCTGGCGGACTATGAAAAGGCCCTTACCGAGTATCCGGAGAAGAAGGCCGCTTATGACACCGCGCTGGCCGAGCATAAGGCCAAACTGGAAAAGGCGAAGGCGGACGGCGTGGAGCTGAGCGCCCAGGAACTCCGGGCCCCCGCCGAGCCCATGGGCCCCCAGCATGTGAAACGGCCCGGCGCCCTTTACAATGCCATGATCGCGCCGCTTCAGCCCTACGCGGTGAAAGGCGCCCTCTGGTATCAGGGCGAGGCCAATGCCAAATCCGTGGCCACCGCCGAGCAATACCGGTTGCTGTTCCCCGCCGTAATAAACGAGTGGCGCAAGGGCTGGGGACAGCCCCGATTCCCCTTTCTCTTCGTCCAGCTTGCCGCCTATTCGGACAATCCCGCCTGGCCCGTGCTGCGCGACGCCCAGACCGCCGCGCTGGCTCTCCCCGACACGGCCATGGCCGTAACCATCGATGTGGGCCAGAAGGACGATATCCATCCGACCGACAAGGCCACCGTGGGAAGTCGTCTGGTGACGGCGGCGCGCAACGCGGCCTACGGCGAGAACATCGAATCCACGGGTCCCCTCTTCCTCGAACTGGAGAAGCGCGAGGGCCTCGCCATCGTCTACTTCCGAAACGTTTCCGAAGGGTTGAAAAGCAGCGCGAAACCGCTCACGGGCTTTGAAGTCGCGGGCGAGGACGGTGTGTTCGTCCCGGCGAACGCCGCGATTGCCGGCCAGACGGTGATCGTGCGTTCTGAGACCGTGGCGAATCCCCTTCACGTGCGCTATGGCTGGCAGGCTTTCCCCGATCCGCCCTGCACGCTCTACAACGGCTCTGGATTGCCAGCGGTGCCCTTCCGCACGGACGAACTGCCGGTGGCGGATTCCGCACCGTAGGGACAGCGTCGCCCCGTGGCCCGGCGCGCAAAGAAGCCTAAATGCGACTTCGAAGTTTTTCACGAGCAAATAGGATAGTAACCGGCGAGGCTGCTCTGGAAATAAACAGGCAGGACGAGAAGAGACATGCGCTGACTACCGTCAACTCTGGAACGTCCCCCCCCTACCTCCCCGCAAGCGGGGGGGACCAAGAGGTTCGCTCTTGCGAGTAAGGTCCCCCCCGCTTGCTGGGGTTTAGGGGGGGTAAAACTCGGACTATTCC
>JBHEKR010000399.1:0-13813 GCA_041859365.1 Candidatus Hydrogenedentales bacterium | reverse complement strand
GAGTGCCCATCTGGGTCGCGACCTTCGCCTTGTTCGCCGCCTCGCGGATGACCCGCGCTTCGTAGATGTTGTGGGTGAGCGGCTTCTCACAGTAAACGTGCTTGCCCAGTTGAAGCGCCGGGAGCGTGGCGAAGGCGTGGGCGTGCTCGCAGGTGCTCACCACCACGGCATCGAATTCTTTTGCATGGTCATAAATCTGGCGGAAGTCACCGCACTGGCGGGCCTGGGGGTGCTTGGCCGCCGCCGCCGCGAGGTTGTCCGCGTTCACGTCACACAGGGCCACGATATTCTGGGAGCTGACCCCGTCCAGGTTCGCGCCGCCCCGGCCGCCCGCGCCGATGATGGCGATGTTGAGCTTGTCGTTCAGATTCTGGCCGCGCACAATGGCTGGTGCGCCGATGACGGCGGCGCCCGCAGCCGCGGAGGTGCGCAGAAAATTGCGCCGGGACAAGGTGCCTGGATTGCGCTTCGGGGTGGAGCCGGTCTTCGACATGGCTGCGGGATCCTTTTCGGTAAGTGGCGATCAGAAAAACGATGAAGGGTTAGTCTAGCGGGCGATGCCGGGGGTGTCAATCCCGCGCTGTTTGACGTCGTGTCCGCATGCAATCCTGGTCGATTGCTGGTCGCGTTCGCGCGGCAAGTTGTTGCTGAGTGTGCAAGTGGCCCACCTCAGGGCAGGACAGGCTCGCCGGGTGCGATGCATTTTGCCCGGCTGGGTGGATCATCGGACGCATGGGGCCTTTCGAATTTCATCGACACCGGGCGACGCTGTTCCTCGAGTGCGGAACCTTTTAATACGCCCCGCGTATCAAATCTACACACTTGCCGTGTGAATAGTGCGACATCGGCCCTGTATTCATTGGCACGCTCTATGCACCATACGAGCAGGCGGACATGGCGTCCGCCTACAGCCGAAAGGAGGATAACTCCATGTTGTACTGGGCGCTTGTATTCTTTATTGTGTCGATTGTCGCGGCGGTGCTGGGCTTTGGCGGCATTGCGGCCACCACGGCGGGGATCGCGCAGATCCTGTTTTTCATTTTCCTGGTGCTCTTCCTCGTGTCTCTCATTACGGGACTGGTGCGGCGAGGCACGCCGGGACCGTTGTGACGGGAACCTTCTGGGCCCGAAAGTGATTATGGCGTTGCATGGCAACGGCAAACCTGAACGAGGAGGAGATACCATGAACATACAGCGAAACGCCGGCTGGAAGGGAAAATACCGGATGGGCATCGTTTCCGCCCTGGCGATGATCCTGGCGCCCGCCGCCTTGGCGGTTGAGGCGAACCCCGGCCAGATCGAAATCAAGACCGCCGATCAGGTCGTCACCATTGGCGTAACCCACGAAGGTACCCCCGTGCCCGCCGCCAGCATCACTTCGGTGAAACTCTATGTGGACAACCACGACTACGACCACATGATCACGGTGGAGAAAAAGGACGGCTCGGTGACGATCCGCCCGACGGAAGCGCTGGAGCTGGGCCACTATGATCTGGCCATAAAAACCGGCCAGGGCGAGGTCCGCGTGCCGGTCACGGCCCTTCAGGCCGTTGCCGACGAGGGGCTTGAAGCCCGTGCAAAGCGTCAGGGCGTTACGGTCGATGAGATCCGAGCTCAACTCGGCATCAGCCAGTCACTTGGCCAGGAGCGCATCGACCTGAACCTTTCGGCGGTCTACTACGTCGGGCAGTCGCTCAAAATGAAGATGGACGTGCGCGCCGGCCGTACCGCGATGTGGATGGTCAATGGCGCGGCGGTGGACGCTCCCGGGGGTGCCCTGGACTATCCCTTCGAGCAGGCGGGTGTCTATGATGTCGCCTATGTGGAAAAGGAAGGGGAGCGGACCGTGGCTGTTGCGCTGGCAACCGTCAACGTTGTGGCCGAACCCGCGATACCGGTTGCGGTGAAGACGGGCGTGGTCCAGACCCTCGTGGGCCCCGAAGGCTACGGGCGCTATGTCTGGAAGCTGGACGGTGCGGATGTGGGCAAGGAGTCTTCCTGGAAGGGCGCCTTCGAGACCCCCGGTGCGCACAGCGTGACCGTTCGCGCGGAGTCACCCTCGGCGGAGTCTGCCCAGTCATTCCGCGAACTGACCTACGCCATCACGGTGAAGTAGCGGTTTTCGCTCCCAGCAGTTGATCAATTTCCAGCAGGTCCGCACCCGATGCCCCGAGCGTGCGGGCCTGCGTTTCAAATTCACGGGCCTTCGTTTCCTCGCCCGCCAGGGCCAGGGCGATGGCGCACTCCGTCAGGAGCCATCGGTCGGGACGTTCCGGGTTGACGCGCTCCTGGAGTTCGGCCAGAGCCGTCAGGGCATCCTCGTGCTGGCGCAACCTGTCACCCTGCTTTGCGTGGACCCGTGCCCGGAGCAGCAGCCACGAAGACTGCCATCGTGCCTTTTCCAGGCCCGCTTCGATTTCGGCCCGCGCCGCGTCGAGCTGGCCCCCATCCACCAGCGCGCGGACCCAGGCGCGTTGGAGCACGACACTGGGATTGCGCGTCCGGGCCAGGGCCAGGGCATCGGCCTGATCGGTGAATCGACCGAGTTGCCCCAGGCAGCGGGCCTCACCCAGAAACCAGTCCACTTCGGGATAAGGCGCCTTGAGCGCCTCCCGCCACGCATCGAGCGCTTCGGGCCATCGCTGCTGCGCGTCCAGCACCTGGGCCAGCAGCGCCTGACCCGGGGCGCGGCGTCCGTCATCGTCGTACAGCGCTATGGCGCGCTGCGCGGCCGATTCCGCCGCCACCCAGTTGCCCAGATGGAGGTGTGCCTCGGCCAGGCCCTGCAGCGCCGCACTGAAGCGGGGTTGCAGGGCCAATGCGCCGTCGAAATCGGCGATGGCGACATCCCACTGGCCCAGAGACTGATACTCGAAGGCGCGGGCCGCCAGCAGGCGCGCGGTGGGGCCCTCCTGTTCTATCCGGTGGCTCACGGCATGGATAACGTCGCCGGGGCTGTCATGGGCCGGCGCGGGGGTGACTGCCAGGGCACAGAGCAGGGCGAGGACACACCGCCGCATGGAATCAGCGCTTGATCTGAAAGGCCAGGAATTCGGCCTCGTTCTTCGGTGCGACAAAATAGCCCATGCGCCCTTCGGGCAGGGCGGACTTCAGATCCACCTCGATCTCCAGTTCTTCCAGGCATTCCACTTTCAGCTTGTTGTCTTTCACCACGCAAACAAGCTGAAGCCACTTTCCGGCCTCCAGCGCCGCCTTCCGCTCCGCCAGCAGGGTTTCCTGGCCATCGGCCACCTGGCTGATGCGGACGGCGCCTTCGGTTTGATCGAAAATCGCCTTCAGGTGGTTTTTTTCGTCCACATAGCCGAATACCAGGCCGGCGGCGGTGTTGCCCTGCTGGGGCAGGCGGATCAGCGTTTCAAAGTCGAAGGCGTTCCACTTGAGGGGATCAAAGAGGCCGATAGAGGCTTCCTCAGCCGACTTCACCTGGAGATGCTTGCGTTTGCCATCTTCCGCGGCAACCAGTGCGGCCGCGCCCGCATCGCCCCGCACCACCTTCCAGCCCGCCGGCAGGGCGCCTGCGGCGTCATCCGAGAAATTGAGGCTGTGGCGCGTGATCAGGGAGAGATCGTTCTTGGGCTGCCAGGGCTTTGCGATGCGTTTCGGCGTGACCGAACCCTCCTTCACGATGCTGAAGAGGTCCCGGGTGACGCCGTCCTTGTTCAGCATGATGCCCTTAAGGGTGTCGCCGTCGATATCGACAATGACCGAACCATACTCAACGATGATCTCGCGCATAACCGGCATGGTGCCCCGGCGGCTCATGTCCGCGCCGCCGTTGCCCGTAACCACTGACACGTGGCCTTCATTGGGGTGAAGGCCCTCGCTCTTGCGGTAGGCCCCGTCGCCCTCCGGATTGCCGTCGCCATCGTCCAGCACCACGTTTTCGGCTACCGTCGGCGTGTGGTACGCGCCGTCGATGAGCATGCTCCGTTCGTAGATGTGGGAGTGGCCCGTCAACACCAAATCCACGCCGGCGGATTCCAGGATGGGCATGAAGTTTTCGCGCATCTCGATAAGCTGCTGCTCCTTGTTGCTGTCGTGGGAGCCGAGCGTATAGGGCGGGTGGTGCCAGAAGGCGATGAGCCACTTGGCCTTGGCCTGCTCCAGATCTGCGCGAAGCCACTGGGCCATGGCGGCGTCGGGGCTGCGATCCAGATCGTGGGAATCGAGACAGATGAAATGCACGTCGGCAATGTCGAAGGAGTAATAGGCCTCGGTGCCGGAAGCAACACCGCCGGCTTCGGCCGCCGTGGGGCACACATAGGCATCGTAGTACGGGCCTGTGCCCGAGATTCCACGGGAAGTGCCGCCCTCGTGGTTGCCCATCGAGGGCCAGCAGACCGTGTTGCGCAGCGTGGCGTCATACGGCGCGAAGAAGTTCTTCTGAAACTGCCCGTCCGTTCCTTTGCCATAGGCCATGTCGCCCACGTGCACATAGTGATCGATCGGGCGCTTTGTCTCCGCAACGTAGTTCCGCATCGCGGTGTGCACGTCGGCCTGGTTCTGGTCACCCGTGCCGGAATCGCCCACGACCCAGAGGCGCATATTTGATGTGGAGCCCAGCGGCGGGTGTGTAACGAAAAAGTGCTCGCTGTCGCCGCCCGCCAGGAGCGCGTCGCCGTCATAGACGCCGTAGAAATACTTTGTGGCCGGTTGAAGACCCGTGACATGGGCCTCGTACTGCCGCGTGTTCGCCGGGGTGGAGGGGTCTTCATCCGTGCTCTTGCGCTTGGCGGACTCCTCCGCACTTTCCGCATAGAGCCGGGGTACCTCAGCGGGTGCATCCACATCCGCCGAAACGCGCAACGTGATCGCGTCGCCGCTGACGGTGCTGGTCAGAGCATCGGCTGCTGTGCCAAAGCGGAGCACCGGTACCGTTTCGCTGTCGGTTCGCCACACGACCACGACCGTTTCCGGAGTCGCTTGTTGCAGATAGGGCCCACGATAGAGGGGGGCCACGGCGCTGGTGGTCGTTGAAAGGGCCGCGGCTGCGGCGAGCGCGAAGGCGTAGATGAGCCTGTGCATGGTAATTTCTCCGGTCGATATTGGGCGCCTCGACACAAGACGCCACACTGAGGATGTTTAGCATAGTGGCTGAACCGGGTGTATTCAAGAAATGTCCGTGGCGCTGAAGGGGGATCGGTCCGACCCCGGCAGTGGATTGTAGGATTGCACGGAATCACGTATACTGACTAGGTAAGATTCGACTACGTAAACTAGTCGCCATAGTTATAATCGGCTATCTGAGCGTCACACGGTCCGCTTTCCCCGCGTACCGTTTACGGCATCGCGCTGGAACGTTCGGTTCTGCCATGTTCGGGCGGAGGGGTGCCCGCCCTTTTTTTGGAGAACTGGAACGCATGAGTTCAGAGTTCGCACAAGCCACGCTGGACGCGTTGGCGTCTCACATCGCGGTGCTGGACAGTACCGGTGTCATCGTCGCCGTGAACCGTGCGTGGCGGCAGTTTGCCGAAGAAAACGGGGCCGCCATATCGCGGACGGGTGTGGGGGCGAGTTATCTTGAGGCGTGCCACTGCGGCGGCGACGACGGTCGGGCGGTTGCCGCCCTGCTGCGCGCCGTACTTGCGGGCGCCCAGGCAGAAGGCAGTCACGAGTATCCCTGCCACGCGCCGGACCAGGAGCGCTGGTTTAACTGCCGTATTACCCGGGTTCCCGAGGCCGTTCCACCGAAGCTCGTGGTGGCGCACGAGAATATCACGGCGGGCAAACGTGCGGAACTGGAACTTCACAGCAGGGAAGAGCAACTGCTGCTCCAGCGGAACGCCCTGATCGCGCTGGCGAGTGATGCCCGATTGAGCCAGACGGATATTTCCCCCGCCCTCCGCCATATAACGGAGACCGCCGCCCAAACCATAGACGTCGCTCGGGTCAGCGTCTGGCGCTTCAACGGCGACCAAACCGCCATTCGATGTCTGGACCTTTTTGATGCCGATCTGGATTCCCATTCCGAGGGCACGGAAATCGACGCATCGGATTATCCCGCCTACTTCCGCGCCCTTACGGAAGCGGATATTATCGCGGCGGACGACGGCGCGCACGATCCGCTTACACGCGAGTTCGCCAGAGACTACTTCCCCGCTTATGGGATCACGTCCATGCTGGATGCCCCGATTCATCTCGCCGGCACGCTCTACGGGGTGCTGTGCCATGAGCATACCGGCCCGATTCGCCGTTGGTCTTCCGATGAGAAAACCTTCGCTGTCGCGCTGGCGGGTCTGGTTTCGCTGGCCCTGAAGGAGAGCGAACGTCGGCATGCGGAAGACCAGCTCCGGCTCCACAGTGCCGCACTGAACGCGGCGAGCAACGGAATCGTAATCACCGATCTGGAGGGCACCATCACCTGGGCGAATCCCGCGTTCTCCAAAATTTCCGGCTACACCCTGGACGAGGTTGTGGGCAAGAACCCCCGGGATCTCGTCAAGTCCGGACAACACCATCGGAAGCTGTTCGAGAACTTGTGGGCGACTATTCAGGCCGGGCGTGTATGGCGGGGGACCATCATCAATCGGCGCAAGGATGGTCGGCATTACAACGAGTCACAGAGCATATCCCCCATTCGGGATGGTGCCGGCAAAGTCACGCACTTCGTTGCCGTCAAAGAAGATGTCACGGAGAAATTGCGGGCGCAGGCCACCCTGCAAGAGGCGCGGGAGCGACTTCAACGAGCCGTGACCGCCGGGAACATTGCGCTTTGGGAGTGGAATCTGGCGACGGGAGACGTACTCTACTCCGCCGAGTGGATGGAGCAGATCGGCATGGAGTCGGCCGAAGTGCTCAGTACTATCGACGACTGGTTTCTGCGGGTGCATCCCGACGACATCGGCCCCCTGCGGCAGACCCTCAAAGACTGCGTGAGCGAACCCTGGCGACGTTTTCAAAAGGAGTTTCGTATCGGTCGCCCAAGCGGAGAGACCCGGTGGATCCTGCTCGGCGCCGCCGCGGTGGCGGACGAGTCGGGGATACCATCGCGCATCATCGGCACGAACATCGACATAACCGACCGGAAACGGCTCGAATCGGAATTTCAGCAGGCCCAGAAGATGGAGAGTATTGGCCTGCTTGCCGGGGGTGTCGCCCACGATTTCAACAATCTGCTGGGGGTTATTGGTGGATACACCGAGTTGATGCTCGATTCCATGGCGCCGGACAACCCGCATCTTGAGAGCGTGAGTCAAATCAAGCGCGCCGCGGACCGGGCGACTGGCCTTACCCGCCAACTCCTCGCCTTCAGCCGCCGCCAGATACTCCGGCCGGCCGTGGCGGATCTCAACGGCATCATCGACGATGCCGAGAAGATGCTTCGCAGGCTCATCGGCGAAAACATTGAACTTCTGGTGGATCTGGAGCCCCGACTTGGCCGCGTCCTGGCGGATCCAGGGCAAATCGACCAGATTCTGATGAACCTCGCAGTCAACGCGCGCGACGCGATGCCCAGAGGCGGGCGACTTACCCTCACCACCCGCAACGAGGTAATGAGCGAGCGGCAGGCCCTGCAACGCCCCGGCGGACGCCCCGGAAGTTACGTTTGCATCGAGGTCCGGGATTCGGGCGTCGGAATGGACCCCCATGTCCAGGCCCGAATCTTCGAGCCGTTTTTCACGACTAAGGAGGTCGGTAAGGGCACAGGCCTTGGCCTGGCCACGGTGTACGGCATTGTGAAGCAAAGCGGCGGCAATATCTGGGTGGACAGCGAGCTGGGCAAGGGCACCGCATTCCAGATCTATCTGCCGTGCATCGAAGCGGCCCCGGCGCTTGAACGACTCGCCGGTCCGTCCGATGGCATGGTCCCCGGGAGCGAAACGATACTCCTGGCGGAAGACGAAGAGGCCCTTCGGGCCGTGTTGCGCATAACACTGACGCGGGCGGGATACACCGTACTGGATGCTCGCGACGGCCAGCACGCGCTGGCTCTGATGAAGGAGCACGCGGACGAGGTGAAACTGGTGCTGACCGATGTGGTGATGCCGGGGTTGAGTGGCCCGGATCTCGTACGCCAAATCGCAGGTATGCGGCCTGATGTCAAGGTGCTGTTCATGTCGGGCTACGCCGACGATACCATCGTCCACCAGGGCGTTCTGGACGAAGGCATCGAGTTCATCAACAAACCCTTTTCCTTCATCCAGCTCAATCGAAAAGTGCGGGAAGTTCTGGACAAGCCCTGAGGACCCACCCTGCTCTGCTGCGGCTTCTCCTTCAAGCCACGGCTCCAGTTGAAGGTAGTTCATCAACAGCTCCTGCCCGGTGGGACCGCCTGGCGTATCCGCGGATACCCAGTCGGCAACGGTTGGTGTCGCTCCTCGGGGCGATGGCGCGAAACATTACACGGTGGTGGATGAAACACGCTCCACCTTGCGCACGGTCTCGCCCGAGGTCGACTCCGGATCGAGCTGGAGGTTTGGCGCACCCGCGAGTTCGATGGTCAGCGTGCCGTTCGCACAGGGAAGCGCTACCGCAATGTGCACCCAGCCATCGCGAGGATTCGTGAAAGCAATTGACGTCGACGCGGCAAGGGGAAACGGCTCGACATGTACAAGCTCCGTCACGAAATTGTTCAGGCGCTTCGGGGTTTCCTGTGCCGCTGCGGGAATCGGCAAAAGCTGGGCGGAAACGAGAAATGGAAGCAGGAACCTGGTGCGGAGGATTGGATTCATATGGGGCAAACTCCAGGGGAATCGCCGTCATTGGCGACAATCGGGCTATGAAGTACGAACACCCACCAAGATGTGATATGCGTTCCGTGGCAGTACACTCGCGGCGGCGCCAACGTACCTCACATAGCGAGCACCTGCACCGCCTGACGGAGTAGTGGTAAGCAAATGTGATAGATCGCGGCCGTTATATGTGATAATTAGTCGAGGTTATTTGATGGAAATTGAGTTTTTCTGGGTGGGGCCGATGAAAGAGTTTGTTCGGTATTTCAAGGGGGTGCGAGTTCTAAGTGCTTATATTAAATTGATTTAGGGGGGATCGTGTTCGGTGCGGATGGGCTGCTGACTCGCTATCTTCGTGCTCCATGAGGCGTCGGCGCGCCTTGGCGCGGATATTGCTGTCCAAAGTACGGACCGATTCCCCTGAGGAGCGGGCCACCACTTCCAACGAACCGTAGTCTGCACGGACGGCGGCACAGCGCATTCAAATAGAGAGAGGTACCGAGATCATGAAACGAAGCCGTGGATTTACCCTGATTGAACTGCTGGTCGTGATTGCTATCATAGGCATTCTGGCCGCTATGTTGTTGCCCGCCTTGGCCCGAGCTCGCGAGGCCGCCCGCCGAGCCTCGTGCCAGAACAACCTGAAGCAGCTCGGACTGGTGACTAAGCTCTACAGCAGCGAATCAAAGGGGGGAAAACTTCCCGCGACAGCGAGCCGTATTTCCTGGGAAGTCTCCAAGGATGGCGCGAATAGAACCTACGCAAACTATTCCAAGTGCGGCTACAACAACCCCAGCACTCCGGTTAACCCCGCTGGACCGGGGGGTGGCACGGAGTGGGTGGTGGATGGCCCCTCGGTATACCCGGAATATTTGACAGACGTCAATGTGTTCATCTGCCCATCTGACTCCAAGGCCCGCGCCGAAGTGGACGCGCGGCGCTGGGAAGACCAAAGCAAGCCCGGCCAGATTGACTCCTGCGCATTCACCGCGGAATCCTATGTATATTTTCCCTGGGCTCTCTCTGGTCGCCCCGGCCAGGACTACCTCGCTTCTACGGCCGATCCGAATGCTGGCGCAGTGAATCAGGACACCCTTTTCACCGGCGGATTCCTCGATTTCGGTTTTGTCAACGCGCTGGTCGGTACGGTGATGCAGCAAGTGTCGGCTCCCAGCGGCGTCAACTACTACGCGAACAACCTTCAGTACAACAACAACGAGGGTCAGGCGCGCACCGTGTACGCCCTGCGAGAAGGCGTCGAAAGATTTTTCATAACCGACATCAACAATGTCGGTGCTTCGGCCCTCGCCCAGAGTACGCTGCCTATCTATGGCGACCTTTTTGGTACGGACGCCATCAATTTCAGTCATATTCCCGGTGGCGCCAATTGGCTCTTTCTGGATGGTCACGTGCAATTCGTGAAGTACGGAACGGAGTTTCCGGTAACGCGGGTCTTCGCGTCACTCTTCTCCAAGTTTCAGTAATGCCCGTGCACTCAGGTCCGGGGTGCAAAGCGCGCCCCGGACCCGCGCAGAGCCTCGTGAGAGAATCTACAGCATGTCCAGTGTGAAGTACATAACGCCCGAAGAGCTGGAGGTGCGCTACCTTCGCGACCGGAACCTGGTCCTTATCGATCTTCGACCTCCTGTCGAGTTTAGACAGGTCCATGTGCCGCGTTCGCTGCTGGTATCGCCACGGAATCTGTCTCCCACGCTGGCGCGCGAGCACGCAGGGGGCAACAGTCTTCATGAGGTCTATCTTCTGTGCCGGAACGGCAAGCAGGCGCGCAACGTGGCGGTTCAACTTGCCCAGCTCGGCAGGATGGACCTTTTTGTTATCGAAGGAGGTATTGAGGCCTGGGAGGTCGCGGGACTGCCAGTCATACGCCGCCGCCGCTCCTTCACCGCCGAACAAAGGCTTCGTGTGGCGGCTGGTGCTCTTGTCCTGGCAGGCACCACCCTCGGCCTGATTGTTCACCCCCTCTGCTGGATCGTGCCCGCACTCGTTGGTGTTGCGTTGCTCGTTGCGGGACTGGCCGATACTTTCTTTCCAGTGTTCCCTGCGGAGCGCCGCCGTCGCTGAGTGTCTCGAGGTCTCAGCTCCCCTTCTGGTTCCAGGGCATCTTGGCCAGTATCATCGCCATGCCGCAGGTGTCGGTGACGCCGGCAAAGACCAGGCCCGCACCGACGAAGGCGGGCAGACCCAGCCAGGCGGGGTGCACGAACCAGGCCAGGGCACTGCCGATCACGACCAGGGCGCCCGCCGCAATACGCACTTGGCGCTCCAGCGAAATGGCCTTCTTCCCGCGCACCGCCTCCAGGCCCGCGTCCAGCCAGCCCTGGGTGCCGCCTTCGACCAGCGTGAGGTCGTCGACTCCGCCCCGGGCCAGTTGCTCGCACGCATTCTTTGCGCGCTGTCCGCTCCGGCATATGACGTAGACGGGCGCGCCTTTCGCTGCATCGCGCACCGCTTCGGGCGTGATCCGATCCAGGGGCACGTTGACCGCGAAGGGTACGTGCACCTCGCCAAACTCCGCCGGGGTGCGCACATCGATAAGGACGAGAGCCTCGCCCGCGACATGCTTCTCATTCAGGTTCCTTGGGGTGACAGTGTTCATGGGAGCTTCCTTGTTTTACGTATCGTAATATCGTAAATAATCGATATGAGGGGTCAAAAAAATAGACGGACTATCTGAACCGCGCTTCAACACAGGATAGTATATTTCCCAAGTGCGGCTCCGCGATTTGATAAAAGATCTGGCGACCGCGGCGCTCCGCCGTGAGCAGACCCCGATCTTTCATCTTGCCCAGGTGCTCGGAGGCCATATGGCTGGGGATTCCGCAGGCCTCGGCCAGCGCACCCACGGTATGCTCGTCCCGCAGCAGCATCTGGATCATGCGCAGGCGGTGGGGATGGGCCAGGGTGCGGAGACACTCGGCGGCCTGGGCGAGACCGTCGAGCGAAGTCAACTTGGTGGGGGCACTTTTCACGGCCATATCGGGACGAACTCCTCTCTGAAGCGTTGCTGCAAAACGCTCTCAAGCACATTATATATCGATATATGACGATATGTCAAAAATGCTTGCCGCTTTTGGATCTGGAGCCACAGGCGGTCACTGGACACCGATACGATGTTGCTACTCCGGCACGGCGGGCCCCGTCAACACAGGAGTTGCCGCCTCCAGCGAGCCGGTGGGGGTCCAGAGGAAAACTCGACCGTGGAGGCCGCCGCGCGGATTTCTTCCAGGCTCGCGGGTGTGGACGAGGATGGCGATATCGTTTGGCTGGCCGGGCTCAATCAGATCCGTTACATCGATTTCGAAAGGGGCCGTCTCTTCCTGGTAGCCCAGACGCCAGTGGCGGGTCATCTCGAATTCTCGCATCGTACCGTTGACCCAGACCCACACCCCCCAGTTGTACACCCCGGAAACGGCGAGCCAGAGGGGCTTGCCCTTTGCATCGGCTGGCACGTCGAAGGTCGTGCGATACCAAGCGTCGCCCCAATAGCCCCAGCCGGACTGGTCCTGATGGCCCTGGGCCTCCCAGTAGTAGGTCGTGTCGATCGGCTTCCAGCCGTTGGCCTTACCGGGAAGGTACCACTGCTCGATGGTGCCGAGGCGCTTGGGGTCGGTCTTGAAACTCCACTCGCGGGGCAGGAGCATCACCATCTCCCCACGCGGGCCGTTTTGTCGGCTGGCCATGAACTCGAAGGCGGGTTTGCGCGAAGTGAGGCTGGAACTCTGGCCTTTTGCGATATCGATTTCCGGTGGGAGGAGCCCCGTCTGCACCGCTTCGATGGGGCCCCGCATCGCGAGCATAGAATCGGCTTTTTTTATCGCCGTGGTGTAGTCCGCCTTGGCCGCCGCTTCCTCCATCTCAAGGAAAGCCTTCATGTGCTCGTGGGTGCCGCGCAATACCTGGACCCGCCGCTTTTCTTCGGGTGTTTCGCTCTTCGATTCTGCTTTGGCCATGAGGCGGTCGAGCTTGCCCAGAACAGGCGGGAGTATCAGCCGCCACTGCATCAGGCGGCCCCAGGTCTCATGGGTGTCGCTCTTCTCCACGGCCCTCTCCAGGGTCCAGATGTATTTTTCCACCGCATTCGCCGCCGGGCCATAGAAGCGCTCGCAATATTCTCGAACGAGCGCTTCCACATCCGCGTCCGCGTTCCACATGAGCTTAGCACGGATGTAATAGTTGAGGTGGGTCGTCATCCACGTGTTGGTGCCTTCGGTGTAGAAACCCCAGGCGCCCTGATCGCGCAGCCAGGGGATATCGTGCTTCAGGCAGTGGAGCGCGGGAAAAGGCAAGTTGTCGATAGCCTTCGCGGGGTCGTAATCATAGATGAAGACGGCATCCAGCTTGTCGAACCAGCGTTCCATGATGTCTTCGTAGACCGTGCGCTGCCAGCAGCGGGGATCGCCCGTGCGGTGGATGGCGCAGGCGGCGATGACGGCGGATTGGATGCCCAGGTTGGGCGAGAACTCCGCGATGCCCTCGGGCAGGCGCACGCGGTTGGCGTAGCCGTTGGTGAGCACCCAGCGCTCCGGGAACTCTTTGTTCACCTCCGACGCGATCTTATTGGCGAATTTGAACCAGACCTCGCTCAGGCTGGGATCGCCATGCCCCAGGCCCTCAAAGCCGGGAAAGAACCGCTGACACCGCTCGCAATGGCACACGGGGAAACCGTCGGGCGGGGCAAAGCCGTAGCTCAGGCGATTCGGGTCGGCGCGAAAGGCCTCTTTGATCGTCTCCACGGCGATACGCACGGCCTCCGGCTCGGACATGCAGAGCATATCCTTCATACGGTTGCCCTTCCCATCTATGGCGTAGATCTCAGGCTTCGATTCGAAGTATTTTTCGGCAGGGGCGAGATACTGCACGCTGCCGTCGCCCGGCAGGCTGAGGTCGAGGGCGTTCAACTTGTTCAAATCGCACCAGCGCTTCATCCACGCATTGTCCTGCTCGGAAACGGGAAACCAGCCGGAATACCAGATGCGGCGAATGCGAAAGCTGGGCCGTTCGGTGCGGTCCAGTGTGCCGATGACGATTGTTTCCCGCCTCGGGAGCACCTCGCCATAGGGACCGGGAAAATATCAGCGACAGCCGAGCTCCTTTTCCAG
>JBHEKR010000346.1:0-3407 GCA_041859365.1 Candidatus Hydrogenedentales bacterium | reverse complement strand
GGTGGTCACGAAGGCACTGGACCACATCCTGCGCGCCCAGTATCCCGATGGCGCGTGGCCCCAGCGCTTCCCCGATGCGGAAGCGGACCACGACTACAGCGCGGCGCGCACCTTCAACGACGAAGTAATTTACGACTGCATCATCGTGTTGCTGGAGGCGCACGAACGCCTCGGCGATCAGAAGTATCGCGAGGCGGCGCTGGCGGGCATGGATTTTTTTATCCGCGCCCAGTTGCCCGCGCCCCAGGCGGGCTGGGCGCAGCAGTATGGCGCGGATCTCAAGCCGGTATGGGGGCGTCCCTTTGAGATCGGCACGGTCTGCTCCACGCAAACACTCGAGAACATTGCCCATCTCTTCGAGTTCTTTACGATCACGGGCGATGCGAAATACCTCGATCCCGTGCCCGCCGCGCTGGACTGGCTGGAGGCCTCACGGCTTCCCGATGCGAAGGGCTACACCCACACCGGGTTCTACGAGATGGGCACGAACCGCCCGATCTACATCAAGCAGACCGGCACCACGATTGTCGATGTGCGCTATGCGGAGACTTATGAAAAAGAGGGCTGCTATCCCTATGCCCACGAGGTGCAAGTCGATGTTGAGGGACTGCGCCGCGAGCACGGGCGTCTGGCCGCGCTGACGCCCGAGGCCGCCCGGGCGGAGTACGCGGCGGAGAAAGCGAAGAAAGCGTTGCCGGAAGATATCAAGGGCGGTCACCTGGCCGTCGCGCTGAACAAGATCCCCCAGACGCCCGAGGGCATCGCAGCGATTGTGAATGGCCTCGACGAGCGCGGTGGCTGGCGCGATGACGTGACGCAATTGGATCCCTTCTCGCCCTTTACCGCACCGCCGATGAAGACCGAAGCGTATATCGTGGGCGGGTATATTGCGCGGATGTATCGGCTTGTAAATTACGTGAACGCAGGGGATAGCCGGGAATGGCGCTAGGTTGACGTCGGGTGCCACCCGTACACGCGGGAGCGTTAGCGACTAAGTTTACGGGTGAGCCATCGCGGAAGGTGACGGTGAAACGTGAAGAGACTGTTACGCGGAAACTATGAATGCTCCGGAGTTCTTGTTGATTGAACATAGCCGCTTCACCCGCAAGCTACCGGCCGCCTCAGGCGGCCCGCGTGCGGGTGGCACCCCAAAGTGCCCCTTGAATTACCTGGTCAATGCGTTAGAGCAGTCCCTATGAGGAGTTTTTCATGCTGAAAGCCAACATCATCGGAACCGGAATCATGGGCAGCGCCGTGGCCCATGTGCTGGCGCGGGAGCCGCGCGCCACGCTCACGGCGGCGTGCAACCGCAGCGCGGAATCGCTGGAAAAGCTCAAGGCCCAGTATCCCATCAACATCTACCACGACTACCGGAAGATGCTCGACGCGGAGAAGCCCGATGTTGTTTTCATCGCCACGCCGGACTGGGCCCATCTCGATCCCGTCATGGCCTGCCTGGAGCGGGGGATCCATGTCTTCGTGGAGAAGCCTCTGACGACCGACGTGGCCGAGGCCGAAGCGATTACGCGCAAGGTCGCGGAGACGGGCCTGAAGCTCCAGATATCCTATAACCACCGCTGGCTTGCGCCTTATCACCTGACCTACCGCAAGATTCGCGACGGGGTCATCGGCCGACCGCTGATGGGCTACGCACGGAAGAACAACCCCATCACCGTGCCCACGAAAATGCTGGCGAGCTGGGCGAAAGACAGCTCGCCCATGTGGTTTCAGTCGTCCCACGATATCGACCTCATGCTCTGGTGGTTCGACGACGAGCCAGTGGAGGTGACCTGTACGGGTGTGAAGTCCGTGTTGAAAGCGAAATATGGCTGGGATACGTGGGACGCGCTCCAGGGCCAGGTGCGCTTTCAGCAGGGGGGCGTGGCGACCTTTGAGGCGGCCTGGATCTATCCCGAGGGCCATCCTTCCATGCCCGACTCCTTCATGTCGGTCGTGGGTGAGCACGGCCATCTTCAGGTGGACCGCAAGGACGAGGCGGTGGAGATGAGCTACGAGGGTGGCTTTACGTGGCCCCGCTCGCTGCTGAATTTTCAGATCTTCGACCGGTGGGGCGGCGCCTTTGCGAATTGCATCGCCAGCTTCTTCGATGCGATTGAGGACAATCGTGAGCCTTACGTCACCGCCCGCGATGGCTGGCGGGTTACGGCGGTGCTGGATGCCCTCCACCGCGCGGCGGATTCGGGTGGGGTGGAGAAGGTGACGCCGACGGTCTTATAAGAAACGGGTGAAGTTCTGATATTACTAATTGGGTCTACATCATTTCGTTAAGCTTTATTGCAATGATTGATGTACGCGTTGCAAAGAATGATACAGGCTTTCAGCCTTGGCCGAATTCTTGTTCCATTTTCCTGGGGCTTTGCCCCAGGCTGTTATTGGCCTCGCCTTCGGCGCTCAAGAAATCACTGGATTCTCTCTTAGGGCCGAAGGCCGGTTCCATATCAGCATGGGGTGAAGCCCCAAGTACAGGTATCAAAGATTTCAACAGGGCTGTAAGCCTGGGCTATCGTTCGGCCGACCGAGGCAGCCCCAACAAGTATTCAGTGAGCGGTAATATCAAAACCTCACCCTTTTAATTCTTGAAACTCAGGCTGCGAGCCTGCGAAGTAGCCCATGTCATGAGGCGGATGCCGGTTTATTATTTGTGCGAATTCGTGGTTCGTGATTCTCGTGCGGGCATCGCTGTGCTTTCCGGCGCAACCGCCGTTCAGGCCCCTGGCGTAACGTTCATCTCCATCAGGACATCGCGTATCGCAGCGAGCAGCGATTTCACATCGGCGGGGAAGATGCGCCCGATATTTCCGATCCGGAAACAATCCGCATCGCTGACCTTGCCGGGATAGATGACGAAGTCCCGTTCATTGAGGCGCGCGTAGAAGGTTTCGAAGTCCCAGCCGGGCGTCGTGGGATAGCGGAAGGACGTAATCATATAGCCCTGAAGCTCCGGCGCGAGATACGCCTGGAAGCCGAGTACCCGCATGCCCTCCACCAGCGTCCGGTAGTTCTCCCTGTAGCGCGCCGCCCGTCCGGCTATGCCGCCCTCTGCCTCCAGTTCGAGCAGGGCCTGGTGAAATGCCAGAAGCGCATGGGTTGGCGGGGTGAAGCGGAATTGGCCGCTGGACTCAAGGCCCTTCCACTGAGCGAGCAGGTCCAGGCTCAGGCTGCGCGCGCGCCCCTCCGTCTCCACCAGCGCGTCGCGCCGGGCAATGACAAAGCCAAAGCCGGGCACCCCCTCGATACATTTGTTTGCGGAAGAGACAAGATAGTCAATACCCGCGTCGGCAATATCGATCGGCACGGCCCCGAAGCTGCTCATCGCATCCACAATATAACGCGCGCCCGCGCGCTTTACGAGCGCGCCGATGGCCTCGATGGGATTGATGATGCCC
>JBHEKR010000366.1:0-10793 GCA_041859365.1 Candidatus Hydrogenedentales bacterium | reverse complement strand
GATTTTTGGAATGGACTTGGAATGTCCTATAATCGAGGCGACTTCTAAATACAACCACCATTGGAGCGGTACGTTTTGCAGGACGAAAATAACAGCGCGATTACCCGGCCATCCCCCACGGAAGAAGAAAGCTCCGGCAACGCCGCGCTGGACAAGCGCTTGGCGGCGGGTGTGCTGAAGGGCGATGCGGGTACGGAAACGGCTCAGGTTTGGATAAGCGCCTTTCTCATTGCCGCTCTGGGCTTTATTGTATACCTGGGTAGTTTCAGCATCCCCTTGCAGGGCGATGACTTGACGCTGATTCACGATTCCAGGGCCCTGCACCGGATCGTAACTTCGACGGGCGCGCTGGAGCATCTGCCCACCTCGCCGCTGTCGGTGGTGGGGCTCGCCGTGGGCTATTACGTGACCGGGGGCAATGTGGATGGCCTCCACGGTCTCAGCATTCTTCTGCACCTGTGTTGCGCCATCCTGGTGTTTCTTCTGGCGCGCCGCCTGCTGCCCACGGGGACCCCGGAGGCCGTCGCCATGGTGGCGGGCATGTTTTTTGTCGCCCACCCCCTGGTCACGGGAACGGTGAACTATCTGATTGCTTTTCCGGTGCTTCAGTCGACGTTTTTCGGGCTCCTTGCGCTGAATCTTTTGCTCCGCGGCGCGGCCCAGCCCAATTTATGCGTGGCGAGTCTCGCCGGTTCGATGATCGCGTTCGTGCTCTCCTTTGGAAGCGACTCGGCCATGCTGCTCCTGCCGGTCGTCGGTGTGGCGCTGTTGCAGTTGGGTCCCGATGGCGCTGAAAATGGTTCTTATCGTCGGATCGCGATGCCTGCGCTGGTATTGACGATGGCGTCGTTGTGGGTCGCGGGACAGGCCTCCGGAATCTTCGATCCCGCCACAATCGGCCACGGGATCGCGCCGCGCCTTGGTGCGCTCCTGGATTTGAGTGGGAATCTGCTGCTTTCCACGCTGTGGCCGCTGCGCGCCTCGATTTTGCCACTCGCTCCCGGGCTGGTTGCCGGTCTTTCTGCGTTGTTGCTGTTAATCGCCGCACTGGGTTTCGGCCTGTTGCGCCGACAGATGACGCTGGTCCATGCCATTGCACTGGTCATCCTCGGACTCTTCGGTGTGGCCTGCTACGCGCCGACGGACTCTATTGAGACGACCCGTTATCTCTATCTGCCCTTTGCGGGGCTGGCCATCCTGCTGCCGTGGGCGCTGGGCCGCTTCCAGGCGCCATCCACGTTTCGCATGGCGAGCGGCGTGGCGGCGCTATTGATTCTGATGCTGGGATTCCTTTCTTTCCAGCGCACCGAAGCCTGGAAGGACCCCGAGACACTCTGGGCCGCGGAGAGGGAGCGCCATCCGGAATCCGTGGAGCCGCTCCTGGCGCTGGGGCGATTCCACGCCGCCGCGGCCGAACTGGCCCCCATGGACAATGTACAGGTTCGGGAAAAGCTCTTTACGACCGCTTCGGATGCGTGGAAGGCCGTTCTTGAGCGGGTGCCCAGTGACCCCGAGGCGGAAAAGAACTTGGGAATCATGGCGGTGAACCTCAACAAATTCGACGAGGCGCGACCACTGCTGGAAACGGCCAGCGCGCGCCTGCCGGAAGATCAGGAACTGGCGCTCTATCTGGGGTATACCCTGGAGCAGACGGGCCGGAGCACGGGCGATCGGGAGCCCCTGATTGGCGCGTTGCGGGCTTTTCGCCGGGCCGCGCGCCTGGGCGTGATGCCCGTGGAAGCGCAAGCGCGCTATGGTCTGCTGGCCGCCAGCTTTGGCGAGCTCGACACCGGGCTACCCCTGGTGAGGGCGGCGGTTGGCGACGACAAGGAGTCTCCGCTGAAGGCGCCTCTTGATCAGTTTACTGCGATGGCGGAGCAGGTGCAGACCATGAGGCAGCGGGTGGACGCCGCCATGAATCAGAATCCGGCGGGCATCGAAGGGCTCATGGCCCGGGTCGATCTGCTGCTCGTCGAGGGACGTTTGATGTCGGCCTTTTACCTCCTGCAGGTGGTGATGGAGCAGGCTCCGTCCAGTGATGCCGCCTGGGCGACCCTGGGCATGGTCAGCGCGCGTATCAACGGAATCGAGCATTTTCTGGCAGATTGGGGGGCAAGCCGCGCCGGCAATCTCGCGGCCTGGGATCAGTTGACGGGGCGTTGCGCGGTAACCGGAGCTTGGGATGCGGCCGAGCGTTACCTTCGTCATGGAATTTCGGGGACGCCGGGCGCGATGCCTGAGTTGAAGCTTGCGGAGATTGCGATGCAGGTGAAGCAGCCCCAGCGCGCGGTGACCTACCTGGATGCGGCGCAGAAGGCCTACCCGGCAAGTCCCCTGCCGTGGCTGCAGATGGCGGATATCAACATTGCGGCGGAAGACTTCGCCCGGGCCCGGGGCCAACTGGACGAAGCGGAGAAGCGCGGCGCGGCGCCCGAAGAAATCAAGGCGCGCCGGGACAAGCTTGGCGCTGGCCAGGGCAGCGTGCCGGCCGGCATCCAGCGTACGGTAATCCAGTAACACCATTGACATAATGACCACATCAGAAAATGCCGGGTATCCCGATTGGGTTACCCGGCATTGTATTTATTTCGTGGCCGTGAAGAAGTCGGTATCGCCACACACATCCCCTGGGACGGGCACGCGCGTTGGCGGTTGTGTTGCACCGTGCGGAGCCCTTGAAGCTGCACGGGTTGCGATGCGCTCGAAAACGTCGCGGGCGCGGAGTCCGTCCCTACGTACCGCCTAAATACCGCTGCCGCCGATATGGATACCGCATTCTTTGTTGTTCTCACCGTCGGGCAGGGCATTGAACCAGCGCCAGCGGCCCGCGCGTTTGTCCTCGTGGGGCAGCGTAGGCGTGGAGCAGATCATGCAGCCGATGCTGGTGTAGCCCTGATCGTAAAGAACGTTCTTCGGCACCTGGTTCTCTTCCAGATACGCGTCGATGCGCGCCTGATCCCAGTCGACCAGGGGCGCGATTTTCAGCAGGGGACGCCCCGCCCGATCCACATACTGGGCCTTGGGCGTCTTGCCGCGAAACTCGGAATGGTCTCGGCGGAGGCCCGTAAACCACACGTCCACGCTGTCCAGCGCGCGCTGGTTAGGCTCGGTCTTGCGAATGTTGCAGCAGTACTCCTGCTTCGCCTTGCTGTCGAAAAAGAGGTACTCGCCATGCTGGACGACCATCTTCTTCAAACGCGCGGGGTCCGGCGTGAAGCGCTCGATTTTTCCGTAGCGCGCTTCCATGGCGTCCATGTGCGCATAGGTCTCCGGGTGCAGCCGCAGCGTGTCCACGGTGAGCACGCGCATGCCGGGCGCGACCTTCGACATGAGGTCGATCATCACGCAGCCCGTATCCTGAAAGCTGGTGATGATGGCGGCCCGATCCCCATGGGCTTCGAGTGCCCACGCGAGGATCTGCTCCGCCTCCATCGCGTTCAGGCGATCCAGCAGCAATTCTTCTGTTTCCGCAACGGCCATGGAATGACCTCCAGCTTCTACGTTCTTCAGACCTGCGCGGCCAGTTCGGCGTCGAGCAATTCCTGCAATTTCGCCACACCGAGCTTCTTCGACCAGTCGCCAAAGCGCTCGCCTTCCGCGCGGTGCGTCTTCCACAAGTTCAAGATGCCGCAGAGAATACCCGCGAGATCTTCTTCCTTCACCGTGGCGATGAACTGCTCGTTCAGGCGCGTGCCGTTGTAGCAGCCGCCGGTCATGAGGGTGTAGCGGCCCACGCCCTTGCCCACCAGCCCGATCTCGGAGCTGGAGGAGCGCGCACAGCCATTGGGGCAGCCTGTCATGCGGATGATCACATCGGAATCGCCATGGCCGCCGGCTTCGATGGCGTCCATCAGCGAGGGAAGGTAGCGCTCCGCTTCCGACTGGGCCAGTCCGCAAAGGGGTAGCGCGGGGCACGCCATTTCCAGGCGACGGATGGTGGAGATGCCCTTGTCCGTGGGCAGCTTGTATTGGTCGAGCATCGCCTGGACCGCGTCCACGTCTTCGTCCTTGATGTTGGCGAGGACGAGGTTGTGGTGGGCCGTCACGCGGACGCTCATCTTGAAGCGATCCACCACGGCGCGGAGGCCCGTCTTGAACTGGTGGCTGCCTTCGAAATCTTTCACGCGGCCATTTTCCACCCACACGCCCACATAATTGAGGCCGGACTGGATCTGCTTGTGCCAGCCGAGATAGTCGGGCTGATCCGTGGGCTTCACATGGCGCGGCGCGCCGTAGACCTTGCCGCCGTATTCGTCCACCTTCGCCTTGAAGGCTTCCAGGCCCAGACGGTCGATGGTGTACTTCAGGCGCGCCAGCTTGCGATCCGTACGGTCGCCGTAGTCACGCTGCACCTTCACAATCGCGAGGGTGATCGGCAGCACGTCTTCCTGCTGCACGAAGGCCAGGTGCGAGGCCGCGCGGGCGTAGGTGTCCTTACGCCCGTGGGAAAAGCCCAGGCCGCCGCCGGCGAGAATTTCATAGCCGATGATCTTGCCATTCTCCGTCACGCCGACAATACCCACGTCCTGGGTGTACACGTCCGTGCTGTTGTCGAAATCCGTGCCGACGCCAATCTTGAACTTGCGCGGCAGGTACTGCTTGCCATAGAGCGGATCTTCCGTCTCTTCGCGCAGGTCTTCGCCGAAAGACACGGTGCCGTCTTCGTGGACCGTTGCCTTTTCGTCGTTCAGCCACAGGTCATAGTAAGCCTTGGTAGTCGGGAGCGTCGCCGTGGCTATGTCGTGGGCCATCTTCACCAGGTCCGCGCCGCAATCCTTGTAGCGCAAGTCGATATCGGCCACGGGATTCGCCATCGTGTTGCGCACGATGTCGCCGCAACCGCCGATGGAGGTGATCTTCGCCAGCTTGTTCAGATCGGAGATAAGGGGGCGGAAATTCTTCTTGATCACGCCGTGGAACTGAAAGTCCTGGCGCGAGGTCACGCGGAAATCGTCCTGCCCGTATTTCGAAGCCATGTCCAGGCAGAGGAGGAACTGTTCCGCCGTCAGGTCACCGCCGGGGAACTTGGTCCGGAGCATCATGGAATACTCCTTGTCCAGACCCGCCTTCGAGCGCGACTTGCGCGTGTCCCGGTTGTCCTGCTGGTACGAGCCGTGGAATTTGAGGATCTGCACACTCTCATCGGAGAAGTGATCGGTCGGCTGGGCCAGTTCATCGCCCACGGGGCCATACAGCCCGCCCGAGCGATTCTTGAAGGTTTCCACGCCCGAAAGCTGTTCCAGGTCGCCGTTGCTCTCAATCCAATTTGCCATGGTGCTCGTAAATCCTTGTGGGCGGGTCCGGGCCCGGTGCTGTTGCCAATCTAATGATTCCGGGGCATGCGCACGTACGTCGTGAAGCGCCCGACCGCTTGGATGGAGTACACCCGTAGCGAGATGGCATGGTTTAATTGTTACATACTTTATCAACTAAGTCAAGTATGGGGTGGTTGGGTATGTAAGGGTATTATACAGAAAGACTTGTGGCGATGGCGAATTTGAGGGCTGGGAGGGTAATAACGGCAAATTTCGCGAATGGGCGCAAATTTGGCGCGTCGGCGGGGCTCACGTTGAGACTTGGCTTCGAGTAGCGTCAAGATTAGCTTGGAAGTTTCTACCCGCGTTTCTACCCGCGTTTCTACCGACATTTCTACCGACATTTCTACCGACGCTTTTACCGACGCTTTTACCGGCGTTACGTTTTCTCGATACCGAGACAGTCTCCGCCCAAGTGGCATTTAGGCTCGGAGATGCATGATCGGTGAAATCAATTTGAATCGAACACTTCGCAGACCGTTATGATTTCCGATGTTAATGAGATTTTTAGTCACGAATGAAGCTTTCTACGACACATGCATTTTGCGTGGGGAGTTGTGTGCATGTCGTGCTAGACTACACCCCACTCGCGTACGTCGCGCAAAAACGGCAGGCAGCGCAGGAGCGATAGCAACGATTTCACAAGGAAAAGGAGGAGCGATGACTGAACGGGCTAGCGGTGAGCTGACCGATAGCCATCTCCCAAGCGTATTTGAGCAGATTGCCGATAGCCTCCGATCTGGCATTGCGCACGCAAGAGGCGAGGTGGTACTCTTGACGACTTTTGTACCCCAAACTCAAGAATGACCCACCGTGGTTTCCAGGCGGAGGGCATTGCCCTGTTCGCAAGGACCGCGCCTCGCTACATTTAAAATTCGCGGTCGACTTCTACGATGTTTTCATCTATCAATAACCAGCCACTGGATTCGCCTCTGTCTACACGAATCCAGCTTTCGGCGACAGGTTCGACGACGAGTTCAAATGGACTCTCGGAGCCCAGCCAAGGCAGATAATCCACATCCAAGACAATCCCTTGCCAACGCACGAATCCACTGCCTTCCGCCCTATACTGTAAATACTCAAGTTTGTTACCCGGCACGAACGAAAGGGTAAGTGTTTCACCGCCGTCCTCGTAGTAGTTCGCTGAAGAAACATAAGATGTCTGACCTAGATTACGGCCAGTTAGCGTGGCTTCATCGTGGGCTAATACCCGGCCCGGCCTGATTGTCCTGTACCTGAAGTTCTTGAATTGTATTTTGGAATTCAATGATATGGCAAAGGTGCCGATTATAGGAGAATCCGAAGTCGGACGACTATGAAGTACCAAATTTTCACAAATCGCATGGAACACTGGAACCCCTTCGTCGGGCCAAAACTCCGTCTCGAAATAGTCCATGGCAGGTTGGGGAAGTGCCTCTCCGCCCTTTGGCAGACGACGAAACTCTCCAGCGAAAGTGACATTCATGCCGAAGATCCCAATGCGAGGCGATTCTTCAGCGCTAATACCATGCTCCGTAAGACGTAGTCTAAGTATATAGCAGTTTTCCTCGTAAACTAGACAGCCATCTTCAACTTCAGCCTTGGCATCAAGTTCTCCGATATTGGGCCCCATGTGGTGTCGAGTCCCCCAGAAGGCGATGCCAAATAGGGAGAAGTGATTTGAATCGACATGCTCAATTCTAATTTCTGCTGATGCGTTGTCGGCTTCCCATCTGAAGACACCTTCCCATTGCTCTGCTTGATTCTGTTGTGAGTCGAGCATTAACGGTGCGGCCAACGCCGCAAGGAGAGCTTCTTCCAGTTCCGCCCGAAACACTTTTACTTCGGTGACTGTCAGACCCTTGCTCTGACTTGTGCGACTATCATAGAGGTCGTGGTGCTCTAGGCAGAGAAATACGAGATTCTCGGGCTTGTTGTTTGAACGATCATGATCGAGATGCGCAATTTGGCCCCTCCTTACCGAAGCACATCGGTCCATTCCAAAACAAATTGCACATCGCCGTCTACAGCGAAGCAGTACACCTGCCTCAACGGATTGCGGGATTTTTGGACGAGATGCCATAATGATCCTTGTCTTTACAAAAAAATTCCTTCTATTGCTACGGGTTGTCAGTTTGCTCAATGTCAAATCGTACCAACGAGAGTAGTAGAAGCGCATGAAACAGTCTATCAGCTACGTCAACTGTGAAGCCATTGCATGCTGGAATTCCGTGGGATATCTCATTTCGCAAATTCCAACCCCTTTGATCCGAGAGCAAAGTCCGTAAGTAAACTGTGGTCCGTTTGCCAAGTGCCTCCTCCAACTCAACTAGTCGAAGAAGTTCGTCTAAGTTTCTGAGTTGAAATCCGCCTCGCCTTCCTTCTTTATACGTCGTGATATTCATCTGCTTCGCGAGCTCCCGTATCGCATGCTCAAGTTGCGGAATGAATAGGTGAATAGACACGACAAAATCCTCGTCATCCCAATAGGCTTCCAAGCCACGTCGTATGATTGGCTTTCGATTCTCTTGATATAAGGGCGACTGGTAAAGGACCTCCAGCAACTGTTCCACTGAGGGCGAGAATTTGGCTCTCATCGAAACTATCGTGGAACGAAGTATTGGAACGCAGAGTTTCATACACGTGCCCATATGTTGCACGATGTGTCCCTCATTGTCCTGCTCGATAGGTAATACACTAGCAGTTGCCATTCCTCGCTCATTGACATGTGAGTTTCGTATTTGATAGCTCAATGGTGCCACCTGAGTAAGCTCTCGTAGCTGTTTCTGGGCCTCCGTAAAATCCTCTGCAAAAAAGCAAGCGAGCTTCCTTAGCGCCAGTTCGAGCGAATCTCCAACTATCTCCTGTATCAACTCATGAATCGCCACGTCTGGTAGTGGGAATTCCAATCTAAAACCCACCATTTCATCTCTTGATTTCATGCTCACCTCTTCTATTTTCTCAATCAGGTTCCGCGCCTCGTTCGTGAATCCAAATCTGCGTAACACTTCGAATAAATTTTCCAAGTGCGCGAGAAGAGTAAGAGCGGGAAATGCAGATTGTCGGTCCAAGATCGAGTTCAGAAGGATATCGAGGACAATCTTCGTATTTAATGGCTGATTAGTTCGTCTATAGACTTCCGCCAGCCAAAGGGTTAGCATGGATACTTGCGTGATACTTGATGCTGGGTCTCTACAAATGTCGTCGAGTTGGGCTCTAAGACCTACGATGATTGCATCTCTTTCAGTGTTGGCCAATTGGGAACGAGGATTCCTGAGCAATTCGTTGTACAGATTGCCCCACTCGCGGCTGAAAGGTTCATTCAGCTGCGACAATACGGCGAGTCGAACCCTTTCGACCCGGATGCGGTCATTGGTGCTAATTGCTAAGTCAAGGGCACGTCTCAGCCTAATTGGAATGATTGGAGGAACTCTATGTAACTGCCTAAGGGCAATTTCTAAGTTGGCATCAACAACAATTTGTGCCATCCGAAATCTAGAAGCGGAATTGCGAACAGAACTACTGAATTCCCACACGAGGTCGGCATAACGTGCCCGAAGGATGGGATGTGACGCAGACCCCGCTCGCTCTTCCCAATAGGAAATTACATCATCCGTAATTGCGCTAATCGGGGGTATGTCAATACGATCTCCGTTTTTGTCCTCACCGATCGCCGCAGGCCCATAGTATTTTCCCCAGAGACCTTCTCGATCAGCGCAATTTTCAACAAGATGAAATGCAAGCCCCTCCGCGACTAAACAAAAGGGGGCCGACTCCTCCGTTGCACTCACTATGGCAGACGTCGCGTTTATGGCAGATAGCACATCGAGTTCGCTGAATGGCGTACTTCGTTCGTCGAAACTTTTGACAATACTGTCGACATAAGGATTCAATCGAATTCCACCTTTCCGCCCAGAAGTGATCGACTTTGGCGTGCCCTCACCCAAAGCTTAAATGGAGATTACTCCGATGGCTACGCTAGATCAAGCCACATAAAAATTGCCGCGAAGCTCCGATAGAGCAGGAATCAACAGGTCAATCCTACGAGGCCCAAGCCACATCTAAATGTCACCCTTGAAAGTTGTATCGAATATGTTGAATAGTGAAGCTTGGCATTCAATTCCTTGCTGCGAACTCGCTGATCGGTATTTTTTGGAGTGAACCCCATGCTGTCCATGTTAATCACCCTGTCCACCCTGGCCGCCCTGCCCGGAGAGCCGATGTTTGTCGCCGTCGGCGCGGAGCATGTGAAGGTGTACTACGAGAAGGGGATGTTCGGCGGGTGGCCGGCGAATTATGGCATGTGGAACTGGGACGACGAGCTCCTCGTGGGCTACAGTCGCGGGACCTATAAGGACCTTGGGCCGACTTCCCACCACATCGATCGGGAGAAGCCGGAGGAGTTCTGGCTGGCGCGGAGTGTGGATGGCGGGAAGACGTGGACCCATGAGCATCCGGCGGAGCAGGGCCAGTTGATCCCCCGTGGCGAGGCACTTCATGGCACGGAGACGCCGGGCCTGGCGCTGCCGGAGATCATCGACCAGACGGAGCCGATGGATTTTTCTCATCCGGATTTCGCCCTGACCTTTCGCATGGAGGATTACCACGGCGGGGTGTCGCGCTATGAGTATTCCTATGATCGCGGGCGCACGTGGACGGGCCCTTTTGCGTTGCCGGATTTCGGCACGCCGGGAACGGCCGCGCGGACGGACTACATCATCAACGGCAAGCACGACATGTTCATCTTTATCACCGTGGCGAAGGCGAACAAGAAGGAAGGGCGCCCCATGGTGGCGCGGACGCAGGACGGCGGGGTGACGTGGGACTTCGTGTCGTGGATCGGTCCGGAGCCAAAGGGCTTTGCGATCATGCCGTCCACGTTGCGCCTGTCAGAAAATGAATTCCTGACGACGCTCCGTTGCCGCGAAGGGACCTTCCGCTGGATGCAGCAGTGGCGCAGCACCGACGGCGCGAAGACGTGGGTGCAGGAAGCGAACCCGGTGGAGTACCTCGGCGAGGGCAACCCGCCCATGCTCAACCAACTGCCCGCCGGCCGCCTCTGCCTGACCTATGGATTTCGGGCCTATCCCTTCAGCATCCGCGCAAAGCTGAGCGACGACAAGGGCAAGACCTGGGGCCCTACGATCATCTTGCGCAGCGACGGTACCGACCGGGATATCGGCTACGTGCGCAGCATCGTGCGTCCCGACGGCAAGGTGGTAACGACCTACTACATCGACGAAGCGGAGACCGGCCCCGAGCGGTATATCGGCGCGACGATCTGGGACCCGAACAAGATCGAGGAAATCACCAGCGGCGACACGGAGCGCCAGTTGGGAGTTTAGCGTCACAGAGAAGTTTGATAACTTCGCTCGGGGTTGCAGGGACAGCAGATCCCGAAGCGGGGAGAGCAATTCAAATTTGCAATTGACACCATAGAAGCGCTGTGTCAGTATACCCATATGGAGCAGCCATGGGGGCTGCTATTCCAACGAATCC
>JBHEKR010000266.1:0-24429 GCA_041859365.1 Candidatus Hydrogenedentales bacterium | reverse complement strand
GTCTTCCTCGGGCGGGCTGGTTTCAACGGGAGTAGACTGTCCAGCAAGGAGCGCATCAAGCTCCGCCTGCGACATGGGGGCGTCGTCGTGGACCGTGTCCAAGGTGGTGACCGGAGGTGCCGGGGTGTCGGTCGTGTCCGCCACTCTGGCGATTTCCCGCCGTCGTTCCGCCGCTTCAAACATTTCATCGAGGATGGCTTGCGTCAGCGGTGCTTCGTCTTCGAAACTTGCCTGGCCTTCGGTGGTGGTCGACTGACCCATCAGGAGCGCATCCAGATCGGCCTGGGACATGGGCGCATCCGCCTCGGCGGGCTCACCCGTGTCCACAGAGGCGCGTTGCTCTGCAAAGAGCGTATCCAGATCTTCCTGGGACATGGCCGTGCCGACGCCATCCGGTTCTGGGGACGCGCTGAAAGACGTCAAGTTCAACGGGTTGAACATGTCCGGATTTACAGGAGAGTCCTCCGGCGGGGCGAGTTCGCGTTTCTGTTCCGCGACTTCATACATCTCGTCCAGGACAGCCTGGGTTAGCGGTGGCTCTTCGTCGAACCAGGATTCGTTGTTCGCAACCTTTTCGTCTGGCGCGTCGGTCGGTACAGGCGCTGATAGCGCCGGGTACTCCAGAGAATCGGCAACATCCTCCAACGCGGCCATCGTGCTCGGGGTATCAAGCGCGGTCTCTTCCGCCACCTCGGGCAGGTCGGGTGCGGGGGCTGCCGGGGGCTCGGGCCGCATTGCAGCGGACGCGGCCAAGGGCGCCAGGGAGGCGTTTTCATCGAAGAGACTTGAATCCACGAGCGGATCATCATCCAAAAGCGGGGAGGGCATCCCCGACTGCGCGGCTTCGAGGATACGGAGCAACTCCGGATCGAGCGAAGACGGTTTTGGGTTGGATGAATCAGCCATGATGCAACGATGAATCCCTGGTCAACGCATGCCGCACACGGAGTAAACCTGGCACCGGCGCGACGACGGCAAGGTCGCGCGGGCGCGTGGTCCGTGGTGCGGGCACATGCCGCAGACCATCTATTTAAGTTGTTTTGGTGGGCGGGCTTAGCACGATGTCCGCCGAGGGCGGTGACAAGCAAACCACCCCCTTTTGCATTCTAGCACGGGATGCACGCCGGAGCAATTCCCGCAAGCGCCGAAATTCCGGTACTTGCCCACGGTATATCGGCCTCGGAGCGCTTTCACTGAACGTTCGGTAGGCAGTGGCATGGACCGAAACAACCTGCTAGACTGTTCGCCATGAAAGAAAAACGGAACATACCCTTGTCTGCCGTCGTTCTTCTCCTCGGGGCCATGCTTTTCGTAGGGGGACTCGCGGCGGTATTCAAGTTTGAGTCATCCATGGCTTCCGGGGCCGTCATTTTTGCCATAGGGGCGATTGCCCTGTTCGTTTTGACCGGTTTTCTATTCTGGGTCGTTCGGGAACTGGAAAAGAGTGAGGAGCGGCTCCGGGTCATCGTGGAGAGTGCCCACGACGGAATTGTCACCACGAATGAATTGGGCATAATCGAATCGGTCAATGCTCGCGTGACGACTCTTTTCGGCTACCGCCCCGGAAAGCTCATCGGCGAGCACCTGTCCATGCTGCTTTCGTCGGCGTATGGCGAACGGGGCGAAGGGGAGTCGCTTCTTGATTATCTGGAGCGGGAAAAAATGGGCGGCCTGGGCGTCTCCCATGTGGTCCACGGATTGCGTCAGGACGGCCACCAGTTTTTCATGGATATTGCCGTGAACGAGGCCCGGTTGGGAGGCGAGAAATTCTACACCGTGATGTTGCGGGACGTGACCGAGCGGGTTGCGGCGCAGCGGGTGCTGCACCAGTCAAAAGACGAGTTGGAGCGCCGGGTGAAGGAGCGCACGGCGGCGCTGGAAGAGTCCAACTTTCGATTACACGATGAAATCACCCGTCGCAAGGAGCTAATCCTGGAATTGCAGACCGCTATCGGGGAAATCAAGACCTTAAGCGGCCTGCTGCCGATTTGCGCTTCCTGTAAGAAAATCCGGGATGACAAGGGCTACTGGAACCAGATCGAGGTGTTTATTCGAGAGAATTCCGACGCCGAGTTCAGCCATGGGATCTGTCCGGAATGTATCCAGCAACTGTATCCCGAACTCCAGGGACCCCTCTCGGAATCGTGAGTGAGGTAGACCGCGTTCGTGAAGCGGGCGGGGACGATGTGCTTCGTATGCGGGTACTCCAGGCCACGATTCTGGTCGTTACACTTGCGTGGTCGCTCAACGTAGTATCCTTCCTGGATGTGAAAGAGGCCGCGCTGTGGCTGGGCGTGCTGGCGCTGGCCCTCTGCGGTGCATTGACCGGCCGTGACATTACCCCGGGACTCCGGGCCATGGCCCCCTGTTGGATCGTGCTTTCGGGTGTTGTGGCGCTTGGCGTCGCAGCGGCCCCCATCCCCGCATTTGCGCTGTATGAAGGTTTGCGCCTGACGCCCCTTCTACTGCTGGGCACCCTCGCCTTCGATCTGCTCCAGCACCCGGTCCATCGGGTTGCCATTCTGCGGGCGGTCTCTTGTTCGGCTCTTTGCGCGGCGTCGTTGGCCCTGTTTCAGGGCGCGGGTGCGTTTGCGGTCGTTTTTCCAAGTTTTCCCCACTATGATCAGGATATGTACTCCGTCTTCGGTAACGAAGGCCTTCTCGCTGGATTCCTGGCGGTTGCTCTGGTTGGTCTGCCCGGAGCCATCGCCTCCACGCCCGAGCGCCCCTTCCCGCGGTGGCGCATCGCGGGATTCGTCGTCGCGGCGGGCCTGTTCGCGGTCACGATACTCCTTACGGAGTCCCGTGGTGCTCTCGCCGCCGCACTGGCGGGCATGGTTGCCCTGCTCATTACTCGCGTCATTCCTCCTCGCATCGGCTTGGCGGGCCTTCTTGGACTTCTGTTCACAGTGCTGATACTGCATTACGGTGTCGATGTCGATCTTTGGGGAAAATGGCGGGGTCTGTTCAGCGACACGGACGTGGGCGGCAATGTCCGGCGCTGGATCATCGGCGCAAGCCTCTCCCTGTTCGGGGCGCATCCCCTCCTCGGCTGCGGTCTGGGCAATTTCGCCCGGGAGATTCCCGTTTGGCTGGGTCATCAGGCCATGATCAGCTCCCGAGGCGCCAATACGCTCACGACCGATCACGCGCACCTGGATCTCCTGGAATGGATCTGCGAGACCGGGCTGGTCGGCGTGCTCGGCGTAGTCTGGGTCTTGTCAACGCTTCGAACGCGATATCCCCCGGCCTTGTGCGGACTGGTGGCTCTTTTCGTGTTTTCGCTGACCCATCCCGCTTTGTACAGCGCCCCGCACGCGATGCTTGGGCTCTTACTCTACACTATGAGCCTTCAAGGCCGATGGGGCGCCGCCGACGGGTCTGTTCGCGCGCGGCGAATATCCGTGGGGTTCGTCCTGCTCGTTGTGGTCGGCGCGGGGGCCTTCTTCATGACGGACTTTTACCCCAGCGTGCTCTTGCGCCGCGCGGAGGACGTGCATCTGGCTGGCGGAGATGCCGGGGCAGACTATGCGCGGGCGACACGGGCCTGGGGCTACCACCCCGACGCTCACGAGAGCTACGGCATGTACGCCCTCGGGCGCGGCGATCATGCCGTGGCATTGGAGCACCTGCTCCGGGCGCGACCGGGCCTGGAGACAGGACGGGTGTACCAGTTGCTTGCCCTGGTCGCCACGGCCCGGGGAAAACGCGCGGAAGCCTGCCGATGGTACGAGCAGTGCCTCGCGCGCTGGCCCTGGGAAGCCGCCATTCGAGCCCGCTACCGGGAGCAGTGCGAAGCGGGCGCGGTGACGGCGAACTCGGGGCAGGTCGGGTCAAGGTGAATCGATCGGAAGTAGACTGAAGATTTGTACCACGTCGCCCGGAACGATACCCGAGTCGATGGAGAGTTGATAATTGACGCCCAGCGATGGGGTGCGGCAAATGGAGCGCCAGGGGCTGCCGCCTCCCCGCAGGGAATCCACAGGGGCTTCCGCACCTTCCATGTACAGCGAGATATTCCACGTGCCGGTGCGCTCCGAATTGCTCACTTCCACGAGCATTTGATTGGCACGGTGATCGAGCCAGTCCGAACCGCTGGTGCGCCACCGGAAGGGTGCAAAGGCGCTGCTCTCCGGAACGGGCAATACCTGTTTCGCCGCGTTGGGCGGCTGTTGGGCGAACGCGAGAATAGCCGGGAGCTCCTGTGCTGGATTGAGCGGACGCCGGGTGGCGACGGATTCGAGGGCCCACATTGCGAAGGCAAGGAGCAGCGGCATGGCGATGTACACGACCGCGCACAGTCCCAGGGACGCCCCCAATCGCAACCTGAGAATTCGTCGAAACAGGACGACGGACAGGATGGCAGGGAGGACCAGCGCGGCGACGAGTCCGCCCTCGGGGATAAAGCTCAGCGCGTAGGTGACGCCTCCCAGGAGCACACCGATGACGCTCAGGAAGTGGCCGGGCCTTCTGAATCGCAATCCGAGCGCGGCGACGGTCATCTGGAGTATCAGCGGCCAGCCCGCGATGAGTAGCATTCCCAGGGCAATTCGCGTCGTGACAAGTTCGCCGACGAACAACTGCCCAAGACTGCGCGCGGGCAGCCGGGCCGGGTTCAACGACTGTTGGAGAAGCCAGGCGGAGAGTCCAAGTGCCCCAAGGTGACGGCGAGTGTGGCGACCAGCAGGAGCCGTTCTTCCATTCGAGCGTTGGGGCGGTGGACCGTTCGGGAGTGACTGGACGAGGGCGCGGTATGAAGGTTGTCATGCAGCGCTTTTTCCAGGGGGGCCCGGCATTGCCAGCAGGCGGTTTGCCCGCCGTTGTTTCGGGCGCCGCAGGCGTGGCAGATAACACCGGCGCTCAGATCGATCCCGCTGTCTGTTGCCGCGAGGCGCAGGTCCTCCGCATCCGACACTGGAGGCGCTAGACTGTTTTTTTTTTCTCGGCCCCCGGCAGGTTACTCCGGAGTCGCTCCGCCGCATGCGCGGCCATGGGGTGGTGCGGGTCGAGTTGGAGGGCCATTTCCCACATGGTTGCCGCGCCTATATGATCACCGGCGATTTCCAGCACGCGGGCGAGCTGCTCGTAGATACCGATCTCATCCGGCCAGGTTTCGATGGCGCTGCGCAGTTCCTTGATGGCCTCGTCGTATCGGCCGAGCCGGTAATAGGTCGCGCCCAGATAACGCAGGATATTGATCCGCTCCGGACCCTCGTTTTTCAGGATCTGGAGGTGCTCCAGGGCGAGCCGGTACTCCCAGGCGGTGTAGAGCTTCTTGGCCAGGCGCCAGCGCTGTTCGTGGTCGTCTGGATTGGATTCCACGTACCTCGCTATGTCCCAAATGTCCGCCATGTTACCCTCCGGCAGGTTTGCGCGGCGAAATGCCGCCGCGATGCCTCTTGCGGCTAGTCACGCGAATCATGACCCGTGGCCCCTTCGTCGCCGTGACCGGCGCGAAGTTGAAGCAGGCTGTTGACAACCCAGGTAATGAAAGCCGTGACGAAAAAAGCCAGCGTAATACCCGTGCCCGCGCGCGTTCCCAGCGTCAGGCTGTCATGGGTTATCTGGAAAACGAAATATATACACGCGGGAATGGCCGGCACCAGTACGAGGCCGAAAAAGCCCCATCCCACCGAATCAATACGGCGTCTCGCGCTCATAACAGGGACGATGCCTCCCGTGGTGCGTGCTCCATCGGCAGGGTGATTCGGAAGCAAGCGCCGCCAAGGGCGCTCCGGCCGACGGAAAGCTCACCGCCGTGCTCTTCAATTATTTTGCGGGTGATCGCCAGCCCCAGCCCGGTCCCTTTGGAGCCCTTGGTGCTGAAAAAAGGATCAAAAATCTTTCGCATATGTTCTTCAGCCACGCCGGGGCCGTTGTCTTCGACTGAGATGATCACACTCTCGTCGCCCTCCTCTTCCACCGCAATGCAGATTTGTCCGCCCGTCTCGGGAACCGCGTCGGCCGCGTTGGTCACCAAATTCAGCAGGCAGCGGTGAAGGGACTGGGATTCGGCGTAGACCGGGTGCTGGAGTCCTTCGATCCGGGTAGTGAGGGAAATGCGCTTCTGCGTAAAGAGGTCGGCATAGGACTCCACCACTTCGTCCAGCAGAGCCGCGAGGGGAAACCACTCCCGGTAGGGTTTGCGCGGCTTGGAATAGCTCAGCATATCCTGAACGAAGTGGGTGATGCGCCGCGTGCTCCGCTTAAATACGGGCCAGGTGCGGTTGAGAACGTCCAGATTATTCTGGGCGAGGCCCATTTCAATCAAGTCCGCGCTGCTGTTCAGGCCGGTCACAATGTTCTTCGTGTAGTGGGAGAGGCCGGTAACGGCCTGGCCGATGGCGGCGAGGCGCTCCGTCTCGATTTTTTCTTTGACCAGCCGGGCATTGGAGATGGCCGTGGCGGCAACGGTCGAAAACATTTCCATCACCCGCATGTCCAGGGCGGAGAAGGCGGGGCTGTCAATCTTGTTCAGCACTTCGAGGACGCCGATGAGCTGGTCCTTGTCCAACATGGGCACGGCGAGCAGGCTACGCGTCCGGAAGTTCGTTGCATCGTCTGCGCTACGGCAGAAGCGTTGGTCATCCTGGGCATTTTCCACATTGATGGACTTGCGGGAAGCGGCGGCCGCCCTGGCGATTCCCTGGCCCAGCTTAAGCCGTATCTCCCGCTTCAGGGTTTCATGGTCGCTGCTGTCGCCCAGCGCGACGTGGAAATAAAGATCGTCCGTCTCGCGGTCATAGAGGATAATAGAGGATGCTTCCGCCCCGGCCACAAGCCGACTTTCTTCGGTGATGTACTCCAGAAGAGAATCCAGATCGGTGATGGCGCCGATGATTTTGTGTACGCGGTACATGGCTTCGACGGTACGCATCATCTCTTCGCGAGAGGCGCACGCCAACCAGGGTAATTCTTCGCGGAACTCAGTGTCCATCGCTACGCATGCCTGTTCCATCCAAGTGGCCTTCAATCGGCGCCAAGGCATGATAGATCACGTCTCCGATAGCCCGCAAGCTTTCCCGGCAAGTATCCGCCGGGCCTGACGCGGTTTCCGCGCCTTCGCGTCCGCCCTTTGGACCTGACCGGGTGTCGAAGAGCGCCACGGCGGGAATGCCCGCCTCCCGGAAGGACAAATGGGGGCCCCGCATCCGGGCGGGTAGTTTCCCGAAGAATTTTTCGTAGCCCTGTCGAACCGCGGTATTCCAGAGTATTTCGGTCAACGCCGCCGGGGCCCCGGATTCCTTCTGCACGGCCAGCGCGCAGTCGCCGATGCCCTGGATCGCCAGGACGGCGTCTATCCCGGCCAGCTCTCCCGACGCCTTCAGGGCTTCCACCATTGGCGCCCCGGCACGGGAGTTCACTGCGGGATCCCGACCCTCGGTTACACCGGAGGTTTCGACGAAAACGGTCCAGATGCTTCGCCCGTCCCGCTGGCTTCCCAGAATCCGGGCCATTTCCAGCAACCAAGCGCCATCCGCGTCGTCGATGTCTGCGGTGGACGGCGCGTTCAACACCGCGCACAACAGGAGCACGCCGGGGCGGTTGCCCTCCACGATCCCCACCAGGGCCGATTTCGGGGGCGCATCCGCCGTCCCCTGATTTCCCAGAGGGATACGCCTCGTCTTTAATCCCGCATTTCGCAGGGCCTCCAAGACAAAGTCCCGCCTGAATTCCGCATCGGAACCCCGTGTGCGCAAGGTCTCTACGTCGGACCAGGCACGATCCTCGTCGAAGGGTGACGTGGCGGCGCCTGCCGGGACCCGCGCCCCGGACTGGGGCTGAAGGGATTTTTTCAGCCCGAAGGCCATGAGCATGAGGAATAGAAAGGTGGCCGCGCCCATGAACACAATAATGCGAAGCCCCATGTTGCCGCGACTGGATAAGAGCATGATAAACGCAACCTCCCCGGCGCGAAGTCCTCTCGCTTCGAAGGGGAGCAGACTTCGTTTGCACTGATTTATCCCAAAATAGTATTATACCCGCTATTTGCATGTACACCAAGCGATGGGAGTCCTCCACATGTACCGTCCTGAAATCAAGATTTTAGATTGCACTATCCGCGATGGCGGATTGATGAATAACTGGGAATTCGACAAAGCCATGGTAAAGGATGTCTTCCAGGGCCTGGTGGAAGCCGGCGTGGATTATGTCGAGCTGGGCTACCGCGCCGACAAGAAGGAATTTTCCCCCAAGGATCACGGCCCCTGGCGCTTCTGCGACGAAGAAGACCTCCGCGACGTGGCCTATGCGTGCGACACCAAGATTTCCGTGATGGTGGACGTAGGCCGCACGGACTACAACTCCATCCTCCCGAAGGACCAGTCCATTGTTTCCATGTTTCGCGTGGCGACCTACGCCAAGGAAGTGGACAAGGCGATCCATCTCGGCAAGTTTATCAAGGATCAGGGCTACGAGGTCTGTATCAATATCATGGCGGCGAGCCACATCCTCGAGCCGGATTTGGACGAAGCGCTGGCCGAATTGGCGAAGACGGATTTCGAGGCGGTCTACCTGGTGGACAGTTTCGGCTATTTCTACTCCGAACAGATTCACTACCTCGCCGACAAGTACATCAGCGGCCTGAACGGCAAGACGGTGGGCATTCATTGTCACAACAATCAGCAGTTGGCCTTTGCGAACACGATTGAGGGCATCATCAAGGGCATCAACATGGTGGACGGCAGCATCTACGGCATGGGTCGCGCCGCGGGCAATTGCACCACCGAACTCCTGCTCGGTTTTCTGAAGAATCCGAAGTACGATGTGCGCCCGGTCCTCGTGCTGATCGAAAAGTACTTCGAAAAGTTGATGAAAGAACTGAAGTGGGGCTATGAGATGCCTTACATGATCAGTGGCATTCTCAACAAACATCCCAAAGCGTCCCTGGCCTATATGCAGGAGGACAGCCCGATGCGCGAGAAGGGGATCGTCGCCTACTACAACGATCAGGTGGGTGTGGAAGACGTTGTCTGACGCACAGGCGCGCCACGGCGCATGAGACTTTTTCTGGCCGCTGGTAAGTCTACCAGCGGCCTTTTTCATTCAAGGTCAAGAAAGTAGAGCTCGCTCTCATAGATTGGACACGCTGTACCCCGTCTCACTTTCCCACGCTGCCAGGCGCGCTTCCAGTGTCGCAATAACTTCCTGGTGCGCCGGACTCGCGAACAGGTTTACCGTCTCGCCGGGGTCCGTTTTCAAATCATAGAGCGCGCCCTCGGGATCTTTCACACGGGGATCGCGAAACTCGATCAACTTCCAGTCACGGGTGCGTATCATCACCTGACGTCCCGAATTCACCCGCAGTTCGTCGTACATCTCGCCGCTGAAGTCAATCTCCGAAAAGGTCGCGTCACGCGCGGTTCCTTCGCCCTTCATCAGCGGCACGAGGCTCTGGCCGCGAATGCCTTCGGGCACGGGCATGCCGCTCAAGTCGAGCAGCGTGGGCAGGAAGTCGAGCATTTCGACCGGCTCTTCGACCACGGTTCCGGAGGCTATCCGACCCGGTGCGGCAATCACCAGCGGCGCGCAGATCGTTTGCTCGTAAAAATTGCGCTTCTTGTGCAGGCCGTGCTCGCCGAGTTGCAGGCCATGATCGGAGTTGATGACGATGATGGTGTTCTCGCGCAGGCCTAGCGCATCCAGTTTTGCCAGGATGCGCCCGACTTCATAGTCCACGTGGCGCACCATGCCGTAGTAAGAACCCCGCGCCACTTGGATGGCCTCCGGCGTCAGGTCGAGGGTCCCCGCGTAGACCCGAAGTTGTTCCCGCTCGAAGCGCGGTTTGCTGTCAAGCTCCGCCTGTGTTGGCAAAGGAAGCTTCACCGAATCCGGGTCAACCATGAATTCGGAAGGAACTTCGATTGGCACGTGGGGCGCATGAAACGATACACGCAGAAAGAAGGGCGAGCCCGTTGCCGCCAGCGTGTCGAGCTGGGCCAAGGCCCCTTCGGCCACCAGCGCGGTCTGGGTATCGTCCGGGTGAACCTCTGTCGTGCCACCGATCTGCCAGCCGTGGGTCGTTAGTTTCACGGGCGGGTAGGTCTTCCCGGTGGAGCGGCGTTCCGCATCGCGAAATCGAGGGCGATCACTGAAGACCCAGTCGTCGTGGTAGGCGTGGACCTTGCCGACGCAGGTGGGCTGGGTCCCCGCGTCGATCCAGTGTCGCAGCAGATCGGGGAGCTGCGGCTTGTCGTGGTAAATATAGGGCGTGACCGTTTCGGGGGGCTTGCCCATGGACATGACCCCGGTTTCGTGGGCGTAGCGCGCGGTCTTCATGGACGAGCGGGAGGGCACGCAGATGGGGCACTGGGTCACGGCGCTCTGGAAGCGCGCCCCGGCTGCGGCGACGGCGTCCATGTTCGGTGTGCTGGCCCAGGGCTGCCCGTAGCAGCCCAGGGCGTCGGGCCGACAATCATCCAGCATGATCCATAGGATATTGGGGCGCTGTGCGGCCGCCGCTGATGGCCGGGTTCCGCTCAGTAGCGCCAAGCCACCGGCGAGGCCGGTTTGTAGGAATGTTCGACGTTTCATGGCATGGAATCCCTTGCGACCTTGTTGTTTCACTTGGGGGAGTTACGGCTTGCCCCATTTCTCCACCTCGGACTGAATATACTTGGTTGCCGAATCAAGCGCCAGTTGGCGCGCCGTGCGGCGGGAACAAAGCCCGAGAATTCTGGCGTTCACCGTGCCCGAGAAGGAGCCGCTCAGACTGCTTTCATTCGGTGAATTTACCGTGGAGAAATCGCAAACGTACTCCATTTTGAAATCTTTTATGAAAGGCATGCCCGTGTTTCCAGTGTATACAGGCGTTTCCAGCACCGCGTCTATGATCATGGGGGCGCTGCCATGAACGGTGTAATTATACGTGTACAGGACCTCACCGCCTTGGAGGAGCGAAAAGTTATAGCTGAAGCTGTCTTCGTCTCGCAGTTGGGAGCGGTTCAAGCCAGCGGTATGGGTGGCTGTAATGTTGGACGTGTGCAGGTTGAAGTCGAGCCACCCAATCTCACGAGCAGCTAATAGCAGGACGACTATAAGGGCGACGGCTACGCACGTCCTTTTCCACTTAGATCTCAATCGAATGCTCCCATGCCGCACTGCTCATTGAACTCCAGCGCTTCCTTCAATGTGATCGTCAGCGTCTCCAGCAACGCATCGAGGGTGTACTCCTGGCAATTGATGCCAGGTACTTCCTCGATCCAGCCGATCCAACAATCGTCCACCTGCTGAACAACCGGTGTAAACTCAGGTTCAAACTTAAAGCTCATTCCAAATATTAACTTTCCTGTCGTTTCTTCCACCACCGATAGCCCAGTGCAAATCAAATGAATGCGACCATGACGCCGAACATCCGGATGTCAAAGCCCCAATCGTAGAAGAAAACACCAGAATGCAAATCTCTAACGCTGAACGTCACGTGTCTCACTTCACATTACCGGAATCACCAGCGTGTTGAACATTTTATACAACGACGTGGTGAGTTGCTTCACCGAGCCTGTCGCGGCGCCGGGAAAGCTGCCCACGTCGGTATAATTCTGGTAGAAGTCGGGGTGATCCGGGGGAACGGGTTCCTTGCCGGGGATCAACTCGAAGCTGGTGGTGTTGCGGATGGGCCAGATGTCGACCGGGCTCCACCACGACAGCCCTTCGAAGAAGAAGTTCACTTCCGACAGGGGAAACTCGCGGCGGGCGATGACCCAGGCATTCTCGGGGTGGGCGCGACCCAGAATGCAGCGACGGAGGCGATCCACAATTTCCGGGTCTTCGATGAGCAGGCCCATCTCGGTGTTGAGGTTCTCGGAGCGCGGGTCGACGTTGTAGGACCCGATGTACGCCACCGTCTTGTCTACGACAAAGGCCTTGCCGTGAATGCAGAGGAAGGGTTCGCGATCGAGTCCTTCAAGTTCGGCTCGGGTGCGCAGGATCTCGTAGTTGGGCAGATGAGTGAGAAGCTCGGCGGGGTGGGGTTTGTACTCGTAGATCTCCATCCCGATCTTTTCAATGTACGCCGTGCGAAGTTTGTAGTTGCCGGAGTACGCGAGGGTGTTGTCCGTGGCCGCCAGACTGTTGGTGGACACGATAATGTCCATGTCCGGGTTCTTCCGGCGCATCTTGCCGAAGTGGCGCCGTGCGGTTCGATTCAGAATCAGGTAAGGACTCTGCAATAGCAACTCATTCTTCGATCCGCGAATAATCTTGCGTAGATTGCGCGTGGCGGTGCCGCCGCCCCAAAGGCCGACGAGGCTGTTCTTCCCGGGGTTGTCCGCCAGGAACTGCACGCGGTTTGCCGGCACCAGGGTGTCCACGAAGCGCCGCTTGATTAGCGCCATGTCCGCGGCCTGCGTCTCGATATCGTCGAAGTAATCTTCAATGCCGAAATCCGCACGGGTGGGGCGCGGGGTTACTTCGTTGCGGCGGATACGGCCTTGGACGTCGCCCAGCTCCTCTGCGGGTATCGAGCGCCGGTAGTCCCAGAATTCCTGAAAGGAGCGCTCCATCGCCGGAACCACTGGGCCGATGATCATGGCGTCGAGATCGTAAAAGTTGTAGCTTAGACTCTGGTTGTAATAGTGGTTGTCTATATTGCGGCCGCCGGTCACGGCAATTGCGCCGTCCACGGCGAGAATCTTGTTGTGCATGCGCTGGTTGGCCGCCTGAAAAAAGAGGAGTCCGTGTAGCGCCAGCTCCGCCTTGGACGGATTGATCTGGCCCACGGGCGGGCGATAGTAGCGCAGTTCAAAGTTGGGATGGACCGTCGCGAGGAAAGCGGCCCACTCGGGGTCGCGGGCGGACATAAAGTGATCGGCGAGCAAGCGGACCTTCACGCCCCGCTTTGCGGCTTCGATCAACTCGTAGGAAAGGTAGCGTCCCGATTCGTCGTTCTCCAGGATGAAGGTCTGGATATCGATACTGTACTCGGCGCTGCGGATGAGGTGCACCCGCAGGAGAAGGGCGTCCCGGCCGTTGTCGATAACGGTTACATGGTTGCCCCGCTCGATGTCCTGGCTTCCGAATGGGTTGTTGTCCTGGAGCTTCCAGGAGAAGGCCTGGAGCGGGGACACAAGGGGATCCCCAACGGCGGAGAATCCCCAACCGGCGAACAGGACCACGGCCCAAACTATCCACACCAGATGCTTCATGGTTGAAGAGTATAGTGCCTCTCTGGACGCCTTGTCACGATGGCGCTTTCCGCATCGTTCGGAAGTTTCTGGGCGCATGGAGCGGGGGCTTTTCAGCGCTGAGTATGGCGGGGCTGTTCAGCCGCCCGGAGCGGGAGCAACGGGTGGATTCCGATCCGGCTCCCGATTCAACCGCGCGGCCTGAAGCAGGAGTTCCTCCAGTTTGCTCCAGTAGTTGACATCATCCACGGTGCCTTTCAGCGCCTTCCATGTCTCGACGGCGACGATCGCCTCGCGGTAGGCGGCGCGCCTGGCCGGATCGGCCCCGACTATCGTGGCATCGCTTCGGAGCACGATGGCGTCCGCCATCGCGCCATCCTTCGTGTCACCATCGTCGCTGGCCAACGGCAGACGGGAGCCGAGCGCGTCGCCGTTGTCGTCGAGCAGGGCATTCTCGGTGGCGACGAAGTCTTCGCTCTCATACCACTGGGCCGTGGCCTCAGACGCGGCGTTGCTCAGCTCGGAAAGAGTCAATTGTCCATCGCGATTCCGGTCGCCCCCGCCCGCTTCCAGCACTTGCAGGAAGTGCTCCATGAATTCCGTGGCGTTCGGCTGATCACCGCCGCGCGTGCTGGTCACAATCGCACGATCGGGACGGCTCAGCGCATTGATAAAGGCCGCGCTGGCCGACGCCGTATTGATGACCACCTGGCGGGCGGCGGGAACGGCATCCAGCCAGCCCTGGAAGTCCGCCGCGCTGATGTCGGGGCCGGAAACCAGAAACTTGGGTTCCAATTGCAGGCTGCCGTGGCCAATGAGCACGACCAGGAGCAAGTCGTCGGGCTGCACCTCCGCAGCCAGACTGGCCATCGCGGCTGCGGCGGACTCGCGGGTCAGCGGTGGCGCGGCGCTGTCGGGCGGGCAGGTCCGAATGTGATCGCCAGCCATGCCGCATTGCTCCACGAGAACCCGGGTGAGGCGGTCACTCCATTGCTGGAAACGCTCGTCGTAGCGGGGCTCTCCACCCGCCCCCCGAAGGACACATACCCGCATGTAGGCGGTCGCGGGCATGGTGAAGAATAGGACCAGTCCGACCAGGATAATTTTTGCTATGCGGTTCTTCATGCCTGCCCCCAGCGACGTCGCAGCGTCCATTCAAGGCAGAGCAGGAAGACGAGGAGCACGTAGAAGATCGGATGGTGCCACAAGGGAATTCGCTCCACGCTCAGGTGCTCATGTTCCGCCGCCGTGATCGCCTTGGCTACAGTATTGAGGTCCGACAAGGGGAAATAACGCCCGCCGCTTTCTTGCGCGATGGCCTGGAGCAGGGTGGGGTCGAAGCGCGTGTTACGGGATTCGCGTGTGTCGGCTTCGACCAGCAGCGCCGACTCCACCGGGCTGCGCGCCTGGCCCGACGCATCCGTGCCTTCCAGCACGACACCGTGTTTTCCCGAGGCGGCGGGGGTGAATGCGCCTTCGTAGGTGCCGGGCGCGTCGAGGCGCTCCGCCAGCGGGACCGTGGCCTCGCCTTCGGGACCGACGACCCGCGCGGTCAGGCTGGCGCCCTCCACCGGCTGGAAGAGGGCATCTTTCACGACCCAGGTCAGCATGGTTTCGTTTTCGACGACGACATCGTCCGTGCTCGTGGTGAGGCTGACGGGTTCGGGCGCGGTGCTCGCCATGGCGCGCACGAGCTGGCGCCAGAGCCGCTCGTGAGCGGCGTTGTCGTCCTCGGTCTTCATGTGCCAGGGCCACGTTTCGCCCGTGGCGATGACCGCGCTCTTCCCCTGACCGTAGCGATGCTGCACGAGGAAGGGAAGCGCAGCCGCGCTACTGTCGGTTTCCGCAGTAGCCAGCACAGACGCGCCGATGCGCGGAGAGGACAGCACGTCGTAGCCCGGAAGCGGGGGCAGGGCCGCCCACGCGGCGTCATTCTCGTTATTCTCCGCTTTCAACGCCCAGATCCCCGTGAGGAATCCCTCGGGGCTTGTGAGGACATTCGCGACGGAGGACGGGGGGCTCGCCGCAGCGCCCGGCATCACGGGAAGCATGGACTCAATGATCGATCCGGCATAGTCATTACTTCCCAGGGTGTGGGGGCCGCCCAGCATGAGAAAAGACGCGCCCCGTTCGGCCACGGCATCCCGCGTGAGCCGAAGTTGGGCCGGCGCGAAGAAGTCGGCTTCGATGTCCGCCCAGATGATGAGGTGAAACGGGTAGAGCGCCGCCGGGGTTACGGGGTAGCCATCGGCCAGTTCGCCCTCCTCCAGGCCCATGCGGAGGAAGACCGCCTCGTCGTAGCGCGGCAGATCTTCCTCCTCCTTGAAGCCTTCAAAGAGGGGATTGCCCAGGGTGCTGTCGCGCCCCTGAAAGACGAAGTTCTTCTCCGCGCCGGAGACGCGTATAAGGCTGGACAGGCGCAGTTCAGGATCGCCCGCCAGGGCCTGGCGCACGAACTTGTACTGCCAGTTGGGGCGGCCCGTGAAATAGAGGATTCGATAGGCCTTTTCCCGATGATCGAGGAGGACCGACGCTTCGTTGTTTTCCGCCACGAATTCGCGGGAAACCGAGCTCTCCAGAAGGCTCTTCAGGCGAAGGCGTACGGTGAACGCCAGCCATTCCCGGGCGCGCGGTGTTACGTCGAGCTGCACCTGCTGCTCCACCTCGTCCCCTTCGATGGCGCGCTCCATACTGGCCTGCACTGCCCCGTTTTGCAGAACCTCGGCCACCAGGGTTTCGCCCGCGAGGCCCGAGGCGGCGTATTGGGCCGTAATCCGGGCCGGCGCATCGTCGAAGAAACTTCGGCTCAGGGCCACTTCGCCCAGGGCCAGGTCGCGCCAATCCTCTTCGCCCACGCCCACGGTATAGACCGGTATCCCCGACTCCGCGAGCGCCGCGCGCGTGACGACGTCCAGGGGTTCCTGCTGGGCACCGTCGGAGAGGACCACGACGGCGCTCAAGTCCAAATATTTCAATTCATCCGCTGTATCAATCACGGCGGCGGCGATGCGTGTTTCGGGTTGCTCCCGCTTGAGTTCATCCCGCGACTGGATGGGGCGCAGGCCCGCGCCGAAGGCGTACTCCATCACATGGAAGCGGCTCCGAAGCGCCAGGTCGAATTCGTTCGCGCCCGCGGCCAGCGCATCGGCCAGTCGCTGCGCACGTGATTGGCCCGCGCCATCGCGCACACTCATGCTGCGGGAGTCGTCATGCAGGATCGCCACCACCTGCTCCGACTTGACGGAGACGGGCCGCACCAGCACAGGCTGGAAGAGGAGGAAGACGAGCAAGGCGATGAGCGCCACGCGCAGCAACAGCAACCCGCGGCGTCGGGCGGGGGAGAGGGGGGAAAGGAATCGCCACCACCACCATGCGCCCACCACGGTGGTGAAGAGTAGCACGAGTAGCGCCGACGTGACGCCCCAGCGCACACCCCATTCGATCCAGCTTCCACCGAGAGAAAAATCCAAGTCCTCGCCCCCCGTCTATGGCTTCGCCGGTTCTTCGGCCAGCAGGCGGAAATACTCCGCCACCCGGTCGACATACTGATCGGGGATGGCCCCTTCATCTTCCAGCCATGAGGTTTCGCCCGCCGCCTTCGCCCGCACGGCCTCCTCCAGCGTCGCGATGGTGTCCAGGAGCGGGCGCCGAACGACCTGCTCGAACTCGCTCAGTTCGGGAAGCTTCTTGCTCTGATCATATTCGCGCTGCAGGCGGCCGAGATCCATTTCCACCTGTTCCAGCGACTGGCGCATGTCGGATTCGCGGGGCAGCAGTGAGGCTGCATCCCGAAGAACGGGTCGCCACGTTCGCGCTTCGCCGTCGAAAAAGTCATTCATGGGCGTGCCCCCCGCAACGGTGCCTTCATCACCGCCGCCGACGCCGCCACCCGTGGCTGAGCCTGGCTGGCTTTCTGTTCCATTGCCCTGAGCCCGTTGGGGCTCGCCGCCGGATTCGGTACCGGAACCCGGCCCAGCTCCTTCCGGCTGCTCCGCTCCCGGCTGCTGGCCAGCGGCCTCACCCGGCTGGCCCGCTGTCGGCGTGCCCTCGGCTGTTCCCCCCTGTTGCGACTCGGTAGGCGGACTCGCGCCGGGGCTCGGCTGCCCGGCGGCCTGCTCTTCGGGATTACGGTCGTTTTCACCGGACTCACCGGAAGATTGTTGCTCGCCCTTCTCGCCTTCAAGACCGGACAGCATATCGAGCGCCCGCGCCATCGCGTCATCCGACGCGCCGGGCAGAAATCGCTTTAATTCCGCCAACGTGCGCGCCGCCTCATCAATCTTGGCTTTCACCTGACCCTCCTGGCGCTCCGCCGCATCCCACACGCCATACTCCACGAGCGGGAGTCCCTCTTCCATATCCTCCACGACGCCCGTGCGGCTCGTGCGACGCACCCAGTCGCCCAGCTTCCGCGAGAGCAGTTCCTGATTCTCCCTGAGCTGATCGGACAATCCCCCCGCGCCTTCCAGCATTTCCTTTGTCGCGCCGGCCATGGATTCCTTCTCGTCCTTCAGGCTTTCCGTGCGCTTCGACCAGTCATCGTGGCCCTCAACACCCGGCGCGGCCTGTGCCTCCTTCAGGGTCTTCGTCTCCTCCTGTATCGCGGCCTGGCGTTCCTGCAGCGATTTCACCTTCTCTTCCAATCCGGCGAAGCGCTCCCGCGCGCCGTCGCGGGTTAATTGCTCCAAGTCGCTCTCGGCGTCGGCCAGATTCTGAGCGGCTCGGCTGCCCGATGCGCGGGCCTCCTGCAGGGCCTCTTCCCGCACCGACTCCAGGCTGCGCTCCATGGCTTCGCGCGCCTGATCAAGCGTGGCCTTCGTGGCGTCCCGCTGGTCCGCCTTCATTTCGCTCGACGCCACCTGATTGCGGATTTCGTCCAATCGCTCCATCTGGCGCTGCTGCTCTTCCTTAAGCCGCTCCAGTTGGCGTTTTTTCTCTTCTTCCGCCTTCGCCTGTTCGTCCTCAGAGATGAGCTTGCCCAAATCCTGGTTCAGGAGTTCCTGACGGCGGGCCAGATCGTCCAGGGCGTTGCGGACCGCCTCACTCTCCGCCGCCCCCGTGCTGGCCTCTTCCACATAGTCTTTGCGCTGACCCATTTCGAGTGCGTCCAGTTCCTGCTGGCCGGCCCCCGCCCCGCCACCCTGCTGGCGGGAGACTTCGCGGAGCTCGGGCTCCAGCTTGAGCATGGCCTGCCACGCCTTCTGCGCCGACTTGAGACCCTCGCCCACCGCGGCTTCCGGCTCGGGCCACGCGGCGCTGCCGAGCGATTTGAGCACCTCGTCCATGGCGCCGATTGCCTCCGCACCGATCTGTTGCTCCCGTTGGTCCGCTTCCGCCAAGCCCGCCGCCAACTCATCCCGCAGTTTGGCCTGGGATTCGGCGATGCGGTTCCGGCTTTCGGTGTAGGGTTCCTCGCTCAGCAACTTTGCGTTCTTGCGCAAGTTCGTCATCGCGATGATGATCTTTTTCTGGTCCATGGCCGCGTCGCCTTCGCCGGCGGGAGCCTGGCTGCCGCCCTGGGATAGCTGCTCGCGGTAGCGGAGCGTATAGGGCCTCACCTCAAGAAAGTAAGGGTCACCGGACGTCTCAAAGATCGCCCGGCCCGGCTTCTTGTCGGTGGCCCATACCGACCACGTGATGAGGTCGCCCTCGGCAAGCCCCAGCTCTTCCAGGGCCAGCAGGTGCTCCCCCACCGCCTCCTGAAGCGTTTGGCCGGGCGTGTTCAGGGCGAGACGCACCGGCTCCTTACCCGCCAGGGTGTATTCGATGCCGTAGCCGTCGATGCCGTAGTCATCCTCCACCTCAAAGGCGAAAGGAACCTCTTCCAGTGCAAGAACTTTCGCATCGCCCCGGGGATACTTCACCCGAAGTTCGGGGGGATTATCGGGGGTGACCCGGATCGCATAGCGCTCCGGATCGGCATTCTCATTGCCCTCGGCATCGCGCAGTACCAGGTGATAGGTATCCGACACGGTGAGTTCGAAGCTCGTCTCCCAGTTGTTTTCACCGGCGGGATTCAAAGCGAGTTCTTCCCCGGCTTCCCGCAGGAGACGGACGGATTCGACCGGCTTGTTGGCCTCTACGCGCAGGGTCACGCGCGTGCCCTCCACGCCATCCAGTTCGCCGCTGTAGGGCACGCTGGCGGGCTCAATCCCGAGATAGGCCGGATAATCATAGCGCGCATGGATGGACTCCACGGCGGGCGGTCGGTGCACTCGAATTTCAAAGCGCTCCGACGCCACGCCGCCCACGCGGACCTGATAGCGGAGACTTTCCTCCATGGCCGAAAAGGTGTGGTAGGACACTTCCGGCGTGGTGCTGGGTTGAAGCACGGCCCGCTGTTCCGCGCCACCCTGCTCCCAGTAAATGTACTTAGCCGACGCCGTGTCGGAGGTCGTGACCCAGACGATTTGGTTGTCCCCCGGCTGAACGACGGCATTGCCCGGCTTGACCTCGAAGCGGGCGCTGGCGTACTGCTCCGGGCTATCGGCACCGCGGATAAATCCCATTTTCCAGGCCGCGCCGAGAGCCCCGGCCAGACACAGGGCAACGCAGAGCGCCACGCCCCCGACGAGGCAGCGAAGCTCCCACGGGCGCACGAAATCGTCCAGCGGTACGCCCTTGACCTGTTGCTGGGCTTCGGCGAGGAAATGTTCCAGCATCCATTCGGAAGGCGGAGTGCCACCCTGTTCCGAGAGGACCACGGCGCTCAGGACGCGATCCTGCAAGTCCGGGTGCTGGCGGTCGATGAAGGCGGCTATTTCGCGCAGGGATACCGGGCGTGCAAGCACCGGCCAGAAAGCCCAGAGCCCGACAAGTACGGCCAGGCACGTGAGCGCTATAACAAGGACCAGCGGCTCAAGGGGTAGCCAGAGGAACGCGAGCCCGCCTGCCGCGCACAAAGACGGCAGCAGCACGATGAAGAACTTCATGGATGCGCGCATCAGCCGCAAGCGCCGATAGCGCGAAAGGGTGCGAAGCAACTCTTTTTCAAGCAGGGGCGGTAGCATACGATTGAACGCTTTCATGACGTTCGCTGCTCCACGGTGACGGGGCGACTGAGAAAAGCCGCCACAATCGATTCAAGCAGGCAGGCCACTGCCAGCAGGATAAGAACAGGATATCCGTATTCCCAGTGTACAATATTTGGTTCGGGCGCGGGACCGGCGGGACTCTCCGCGGCGACCGAGGTCGCCGTCGCGCCAAGCCGCAGCAGGAACTCCTCGGAACTCATTACTTGGAGAGCGCTTTCCCCAGCATGGATGTTCACGGCCTCGATCAACGCGGGTGCACCCGCCGCCTCGGTCTGCCACTGCAGGAACCCCGGCGCAACGCCGCGCTCGGGATCAGGATAGCCATCAAAAGGTTGGGCTTCGCCGGCGCCCGGCGCCCGAAGATAGAGCCCCGCCGCCGTCCATGCGGGCGGCGCACTCAAGGCGGTTGAGGCCAGGTGGCTGCGCAAGGGCGGGAGGGGCGGCAGTAACAGCGCGATGGTCTCGTGCAGCAAGGGAACAAAGCGTCGTGTTCGCGTGATATTGGTCCAATCCGCGTCGAGCGGAAAGGCCCAGACCACGACACGGCCCGCGCCCCGATCAAAGGCGACCATGGCGGGATCCGGCACGGTATCGCCTTCGCTCTGCAGGCGCGCGGCGATCTGGACGGCCGACTCCCGGGCCACGCGCATGGGAAAGTAATTGTGGAAGCGCAGCATGGAAAAGTCGCTGTAGGCGGCGCTGCTGAAGGGCTGAAAGGCCGGATTCGAGAAGTCGATCCAACTCAAGAGCGCGTAGCGGGACGGAACTATAGATTCGTAGCGGGGTGCCGCCACTTCGATTCCGGCTGGCCTGAGAAGCGTGTCGGTGAGCGCGGGTGGGAAGCCCTGATTCGAGGGGACCATCAACAGACGCCCGCCACCCTCGACGTAGGCCGCGAGACGGGCGATGTCTTCGGTGGATGGCGCCGAAACGCCGGGCAGGACCAGAACCGGTGCGGTCATTTCCCCGAAGCCCGCGGGCCTCACGGGGGTCCAACGCCACGGCACCGGCTGCGATTCCGCGAGGGCCGCTTCGAGAAAGGGGATCAGCTGGGAACGGTCTGCCGTCGTTTCGAGCACCACGCCAATATCGCGTACGGGATCGGGGGTGTAGACGACAAAACCGGTATTGTCCTCACTCAGCCCGTCTGCGACGAGCAGTCGCACCTCGACCTGTGCGGGCTGTGCCAGGTCCGATTCGGCGGAGAGCGACACGTTTACACCACTCTCGCCTCGGAGGGATACCGGCTGGCTTGCGGCCTGGGCGCCATTCAGCCAGCATTCCAATTGGCCCTCGATACGCACCTTTCCGTAGTTGCGCAGGCGCACCCGCGCGATCAGTGTATTGGGAGCACGGGTCGCCAGTACCACGGCGTCCACGGCAGCGTTGCCCGCCGCTACGGGTGGCACAGGCACAAGTTGCAGTGCTATCCCTCGGGCCAGACTCTCGCGGCCCAGTTCATCGGGCAGTCCGGTCCGCTGCAAATCGCTGACGAGGTGAATGATCCGCTCCAGTTCGACATCGCCTTCGGCAACGGGGGGCTCGTCGGCAGGCAGGAGCATGCGCTCAGCCGCCTTCAGGCCGGCAAGGTAATTTGTTGCGCCGTAGGTAGGCGTGATCGAATCAAGCGCTTCCGCAGCCTTGCGCGAAGAAGCGCCCGCGGCGAAATCGAGCGGTGCGAGCACCTGAGCAGTATCCTGAAAAGTCACCAGGCCAACGGGTTCATCGCCCAATTCCGCGAGGCGGGCTCGGGCTGCCGCGAGAGTCTTCTCGAATTGGCCGCTGCCGGTGGTGCTCAGGGAAGTATCCACGAGGAGCACATGCCGCCGCGCGGCGTCGTTGTCGGACGTGGCCACGGTCGGGGTGAGCACGTAGGGTCGGGCGAAAGCCAGGGCGAGGAGGCAGAGTATGATCATGCGCAGCAGCATAAGCCACGGATGCTCGATCTGCTTCCTGTGCCGGATTGGGGGCACGGATTCCGGCAGGAACATGAGGCTGCTGAAGGGCGTGGGGTTGTTCGTCGGCTTCCGAATGCGGTGGATGATCCATGGAAGCCCCGCGAGGGCCAGGCCGCCAAGCACTATGGGCATGAGGAGGCCCATCAGCTTTTTCCTCCGCCCATGGCCCGCTTGCTCGACGTCATCAGCGCGTGGGAGCGCCGGTGCAGGAATTGTTGAAGGGCGTGGTCCAGCGGACGGTCCGTGCGTAGGGGCTCATAGTCGATTTCGTAGCCCAGGCAGACTTCGCGAATGCGGTCGAAGTGGGCGGCACGATTCGCGAGGTACTGATCGCGTACCCGTTCCTGATCGGCGGGTCGTTCTTCGTGGCCCTCGGCATCACGCAGCGTAATGCCAGAAGAAAAGGGAAAGGTTTCCTCGGCTACATCGGCAATCTGAAACACAAGCACATCGTGGCGACGTGCGCGCAGGGCGCGAAGCTGGGTTTCCACCAGGGCGAGGGGCTGGAGGAGATCGCTGATCAGCACCACCATGCCGCGCGATGTCATAAAATCGCCCACCCAGGCGAGGGCGTCGCCCGTGGCCGTGTGACCGCCGGGCGTGAGGCCCTCCAGCGCCGCGATGAGCCGCCGCACCTGGTGGCTCCGTCGCTGAAAGGGGATATGGGCGCAGATGGATTCGTGGTAGGCCGCGAGCGCGACCTCGTCATGCTGAAGGGTGAGCAGCCACGCCAGGGAGGCTGCAAGAATCTGGGCATAGCGAAATTTGGTCAGGGCGGTGGTGCCGTATCCCATGGATGCGCTGCAATCCAGCAGAATCGTGCAGCGCATGTTGGTTTCTTCGTGAAATTCCTTGATGTGCAGCCGGTCCGTGCGGCCATAGCGCCGCCAGTCCACAAAGCGCGGATCATCGCCCTGGGTGTAAGGGCGATACTGGGCAAACTCTACCGAGACCCCGGAGTGGGGGCTGCGGTGCAGTCCAAGCTGCTGCCCGGCCACCAGGGTCTGGGCCAGCAGCCACAGGTCCGAGACTTGGGCGAGATCTTCGGGCGCGATGTCGCGCTGCACTAAAGGCGGCATCGACAGTGCTCCATCCCGCGGGCCAAGCCAAATGAATTGACCACGGAATACACGGAAAAACACGGAAAAGGGGGCGACTGGACATCCGCTCTGGTATGCCGACGCACGAACTTCTTCGACACGCGCAGTAGTTCGTTCGCCCCAAAGGGGCCTGACATATTAGCCCAGGGCAACGCCCTGGGTTTGTCAGGACAAAGCACCCAAAGCCCTGAAAGGGCGTAACAAAGTTTTAATCCCATACGTATTTCTCGTCATACTCGATCTTGTATCGTTCCAGGAATGTCCTGAATTCCTCTTGGAAAGTCTCCGTCTTATGGTGTTCGGTTTGTCCCTCGATGTAAGCCCTAATCTGCGGCACGTGGGGTGGACTCAACGAAAATGCGCCATAGCCACTTTGCCAGTGAAAGCCCTCAAACGCCCGGCTTTCAGACTTTATCCACTTGGAAGACGACTTCTTAACTTCTTCGATCACCTTTACCAGTGTGTGATTCTTCGAGAGCAGAAAAAGCGCATGCACGTGATCTTCAACGCCGCCAATAACAACCGCAGGGCTATTCCACTGCTTGAATATACCGGCCTGGTAAGCGAAGAGTTTTGATCGCGCTTCCGCCGTTAGTAGTGGTTCACGATTCTTAGTGCTGTAGATCAAGTGAACCAGATTAATGGCTAGCGACTGCTGCATTGTTCACACGCCCTATTGTTGCGCCCTTTCAGGGCTTTTCTATTTTTCCGCCATGTGTTCCCAGGGCGTTGCCCTGGGCTAATATGTTATGGCCCTTCGGGCCGGAATGCATTCCATCGCGTACCCGAGCGTGGGCGATTGTCGCAAAGTCCTTTATTTCGCCCTTTCAGGGCTTCTCTTTTTCGACTTGCTATCTCAGGGCGTTGCCCTGGGATACTATGGTATGGCCCTTCGGGCCGGAATGCGAGTACTCACAAACCAAATATACTCGGTGGTGAACCTATTATCCTCGGCGATGGCGCCCATAACTACTCTGTGTTCTCTTTAGTCAATCGATCTGCTCAGCCGCCTGAGGGCTTGGGGACGTGGGCGATCAACTTGTCGATCACATCGTCCACCTGCACTTGATCGGCCTCGGCGCGGAAATTGGTCAGGATGCGGTGGCGTAGCACTTCGTGGGCCACGGCGCGGATATCATCGCCGGAAACGTGAAATCGTTCCTCCAGCAGGGCTCGTGCTTTGGCCGCGAGCACCAGGTACTGGCTACCGCGTGTA
>JBHEKR010000207.1:0-3141 GCA_041859365.1 Candidatus Hydrogenedentales bacterium | reverse complement strand
GGCTTCGCTGATGGCTTCCTTGGCCTTCTCCGCGTCGGTGACGGGCACCGCCGTGGCGAACTCGACTCCGTCGGCGTTTACGTCCAGGAAGATGGCGACGGGCTTGGCCGTGTCGCCGCCGACGCCAGCGACGATGTCCTTAATGCGCTTGGCGCCGCTGATATTGAGTTCCGCCCCGAGATCGCCGATGGCGCTTTCCAGGTCGAAGCCGCCCATGGCATCCTTATTGGCCAGCAGGCCTTCGAGTTCCGTGTCCACCGCGGCAGCGGAGGGGACCACGATGGCGATCTCGGCGTCCGCCGGGAAAAGGCTAAGCGCCTGCTTCACTGCGGCAGGATCCGCCTGCGCCACGGTGCCCGCAATGAGGGCCGAGGCCAGCAGGGTGCGTTGGAAGGTCTTGGGGGACAACATCTTCAACATGTCATTTTCCTCATTCTAGGGTTGACGGGACTGCGCAGAGGCCCGTACTCTACCACGGTGGCGAAAGGGTCGTAAAGCAGACCACTGCTTTCTGGGGGAGGCGGTTGGATGCACTGACCTGATCTGATATACTCGCTACAGCGTATTTGTAGACTCTCCCTAACCGGAGTTGGTGCCATGGACAAAACAATGATGAACGACGCGAGCCATTGGCGGGAGTTCGAGCAGAACCCCCTGTCACACTCGATGGCGCATTACCTCATGGCGATCGACAGCCTCCGCGAAGAATTGGGCTATGCCCGGTCCACGGATGTGGCCGAGATGCTGGAGGTCTCCCGCGGCGCCGCGTCCATGGCGCTCAATCAGCTCAAGAAGCGCGGCTGGGTTGCCGAAGACCCCAACCGTTTTCTGCTCCTGACCGAAGAAGGCAAGCAGATTGCCAGCCAGGTCGAGAACAACTTTCTCATCCTGTCCAAGTTCTTCCAGCGGGTACTGGGCGTGCCCAGCGAAATCGCCTTGGGCGATGCCTGCAAGATGGAGCACCTGATGAACCACGAGACGGCCCAGCGGCTGCTCTGGCTCACCCGCTACCTTCTCATCAGTTCCGACGTATCCCACAAGATCAAGCGGCGCATGGCCAATTACGACACGCAGTGTGACGATCTTTCCACGGAGGAATGTCCAGTGTGTGGCGCGACCGATCATTGTCTGGCGAGCACGCCGGAGAAATCGTAGCGGCCCTGCGGCGTAGCACGCCATCCCGGTTTGCATACGCCCCCACGCCCCACTACAATCACGCTTTCCGAGGGTCCGCACCGAGCCTTCACTCGATCTTGGGAGCCGCATGAAACCCCGACCGCGTTCCTTTGTGCCGCCGCCGTGGCTCTCCGCGGTCCTGCTCGCGCTTTGCGGGGTCTCCGTCTATTTAGCCCTCGGCATCCGCTCCGAGAACAATTTCGACGCCATGCTCGAACAGAGCAGCGCCGAGGCGCAGGTCTATCACGATTTCGTCGAACAGTTTGGCAATGACGAGTTTGTCATTGTCGGCCTCAGCGGCAAGCCGCTCTTTAGTGAAGAGGCTCTGGACGTCATGCTGGAGGCGCTCGACGCGCTGGAGCAAGCGCCCCATGTGGCGCACGTCGATGGCATTCCCACCCTCTACCGTGACCGCTTTGGCGCCGAGGACCCCGAGGCACTCGAAGAGGAGATGACGTCCACGCCCTTCTACACCGGGCTGTTCGTCTCTGAAGATCACAGCATTGGCGGCATGATGGTTCAGATTGCACCATCCGATGACCCCAATGCGCACCTGACCCTCATCGAAGGTATTCGCACGGCCGTTAAACCGCTGGAGGACTATGGGTTCCAGGTCCACCTTGTGGGCGGGCCGGTGCTGAATATCGCCATCAGCGACTTGGCGCAAAAGGAAGGCGTGCGCACCTTTGCCACCGCCGCCGTCGCATCCGTCTTTGTCCTGCTGCTGTTGCTTCGTTCGTTTCGCGCACTCATTACCGTCGTCGCCTGTGGTGCCGTCTCGCTGCTGCTGACCTACGGGTTCATTGGCGCAATCCATGGTGAGCTCAATATCGTCACCTCCTCTTTGCCCCCCATTCTCTGGGTGCTCGTTCTGGCCAATGCCATTCACGTGGTCTGTCGCTACCAATACTACCGCGCCCATTCGGACACCCCCCACGAGGCCGCGCGCCTGTCGGTAGCGGAGGTCTGGTATCCCTGCACCCTGTCCGCCGTCACCACGGCGCTGGGTTTCCTGTCGCTCCTCGTGGCCGAGTTGCGGCCCGTGCGCGAGTTTGGCCTCTACTGCGCCTTCGGTATGACGGCCTCGCTGGTGGTCAATCTCACGCTGGCCCCGCACCTGCTGGTGCTGATGCACACCAGGACCCTTCGCTGGGCCGACTTTGGGGATGGCAAGTACTTCGGCCGGCTGGCCGATGGCGTCATCCGCCGGCCCTATCCCGTTATCTTCCTCTTTGCCATCTTGCTCGTCGCAGGGGCCTGGAGTGCCACGCAACTGAAGATTGAACCCAATCCGCTTTCGCTGTTGCCCCAGGACTCCGAGACGGTCGCCTCCTATGACTTCATCGCGAAGGAACTTACGGGACTCTATGCCCTTGAGATTGCTTTAGACACGCCCGGTGGCTGGCTCAATCCGACCTATTGGGACGTGGTTGAAGGGCTGCGCCAGAAGTTGATGGACTCCGGCGCGGTGGCGCGGGTGGTCAGCCCATTGGACTTTCTCAAGAAGCTCAATCAGTGGGACAACGACATCGACCCAGCGTACTACCGGCTGCCAGAGAGCCGCGAATCGGCCGAGGAACTGGTGGGGCTGTTGGAAGACGAGGACCGCACGGGCATCCGCCGGTTGGTTCGCGAGGATGGCAACCGGATTCGGCTGAGCGCGCTGATCAACACCACCGCCTCGAATGATGTGCTGGCGCTGGTGAGCGAGACCCAAGCGGCGATGACCGAACTACCGGCGCCTATGAGCGGGGTGGTTACCGGTCTTGCGCCGCGTATGCAGGGCGTGCAGATCCGCCTGATCAATACGCAGATGAAGAGCTTCTCGTTGTCGTTTGTCATGGTGTTTCTCAGCATCCTGATCGGGCTTCGCTCGATGCTCATCACCGGTGTGTCCGTGCTTCCCAATGTCATTCCGATCCTTACCGTGTTCACCGTCATGGTGTTGGGCAACATCAATCTCGA
>JBHEKR010000356.1:0-4568 GCA_041859365.1 Candidatus Hydrogenedentales bacterium | reverse complement strand
GCCGCATATCAACGCGACACGGGAAAAGTGCCGCGAGCCGGGCGACTATTTGTTGATAGAGGACACGACGGCGCTGTCCTTTACGCAGCGAGCGGCGATTGAGGGAATGGGGCCGCTCACAAGCGATACCAGCCAAGGGCTCCTGGTTCACACCAATTTGGCGGCGCGTATCACGCAGTGGAGCCCGGAGCACGAGCCGCAGGTGGTGCTGGCCGGCGTATTCGGGCAGCAGGCGTGGGCTCGTGAGGAACCCGAGGGCACCCGTGCCGAGCGCAAGCGCACCAAACGGATCGAAAAACGCACGAAAGGCAAAGCGGGCGAGTCCTGGCGCTGGGGCCGGGCCATGGCCGAGGCGGGATCGCCGCCCGAGGGCGTCCGTTGGACGCTGGTGTCGGATCGGGAAAGCGATATCTTCGAGGTGCTTGAACGTAGCGCTGCGGCGGGCCAGGATTGGGTGATCCGCGCAGCGCAGGGTCGGCGCACCACCTCGGAAGCCGGCAATGTATTTAAGACGGTGGCCCAGGCTCCCGTGCAGGGGCGGTACACACTGAATTTGCGCGCTCGTCCCGGCGTTGCCGCGCGAAAAGCGCAAGTAGAAGTACGGGCAGTGAAAACCGAAATCGTGCCGCCGCGCGACTTGCCCGGTCACCATGCCCCCCAGTCGACAGCCGTGGTGGAAGTACGCGAGCTCGATCCACCTGCGGATGTGAAGGAGCCTATCCACTGGGTTTTGCTGACCAGTTTGTCTTGCGAGCACTTCACCCAGACCCGGCGCGTGATTGGCGCCTATGCATGTCGTTGGCTGATCGAGGAGTATCACAAAGCACTTAAGACCGGCACCCATATCGAAGACAGCCAGTTGTCCAGCGCAAGGCGAATTGAAGCCCTGCTCGCCATCCACGCGCCCATCGCCGTTGATCTGCTCCAACTCAAACTCCTTGCTAACAACCGGCCCGACGAGACGGTAACCCTCGACCTGCTGCGGCCCGAAGCGCTGGACATCCTGGAAAGAACAATCGGCCGTCCCGAGTGTGGATGGACTAACGCTTCGGCCATGCGCGCCATCGCCCGGATGGGTGGCTACGTCGGCAGAAAAAACGACGGGCCGCCCGGTTGGCTCAGTATCTGGCGAGGCTGGCTTCAACTCATGCTCCTACTTGATGGGTATCTAATCGCACTAGAACAGAAAACATGTGGGTAATGACAAGAGCTCCGCTTGGGAATGCAGTTCCCGGAGCTCCGCTCCGCAGTCCGCCTACCCCAGCCAGTCCACAAATACCTCGATCTGCCCCTCCCGATCAGCATAGTTCCTCGCACTCGAATAACGCCAGCAAGTGGGTTCGTCCACATACCCGCGCACGACTGGGTTCATATGGATGTAGTCCAATTTCTGTCGCAGCATATCCGCGCTCATGATCTCTTGGGGGTGAGAGCCCTCCTCCCACACCTGATATTCGCAGTCTGACTTGTGGCGCTTTCTTCCGTAGGCGAGTTTGTCCAACACCCCGCGAACGTGAAACTCCTCGAAGTAGTCTACGATTTTCCGCGCAGTATACGACTTGAAGCGTTTCACATCGCTGGGCAAATCTTCAGATTGGGCAATCCAGTGCATGTGATTCTCGAGGATGACATAGCCATAGACTTTCAGTCCACTGTCGCGTTGGAGGAACCGGATACTGTCCAGAAGAATCTCAACGGTATCGGGGCGAGTAAAGACCGGGGTCCAATCGAGGATGGTGCAGGTCATGAAATGGGGTGCTTCTGGATCGCCGAAGCCGTAGCGGCTGCGCCCCATTTGATTGGCCTCCCTTGGTGTTTTGCTTCAGCGATGATGATATCTCTTGCGGTGACTACAGATATAACGGAGATACCATTAATTGTCAAGGGGGCGTTTCTGTCGCTTTCCACGCCCCAGCGACACGCGGCGGTGTCTGCGGAGCAGAGCTCCGGGGACTGCATTCCCAAGCGGAGCTTGGGAACGAGTTATAGTAAAGCATAAGAGCGAAAACAAGGCAAGAGAAAATATGCCGGGACGGCTCGAATCTGGGAGGGCGTCACTTCTGCTTTTCCGTGCACCCACTATCAATAGGCCGGACACACGTGGTCTTCCCAGTTCGCCGATGGTGGGTAAAGCTTCCAGCTTGACACAAGGCCCTCGCCCACTCGTTAAGGGGCCCCTGACCACCCTCGTACGACCTGAATCAGACTACGAAGATGCAGGGCCCGCGGGCATTCAACGTTTGCTGTTTGTCAAGCTGGAAGCTTAACCCACCTTCGGCGAACTTGCGTGCCGCCTGATAATCCGGCTGCTGGATCAGCGCCGCGATACTATTCACGGATCAGGAATACCACGTCTCGGCCTTCTCGTCGTAAACCCGGCGGATTTTGAAGTTTTCAAAGACGGCCAGTGCTTTTTCGTGGTCCATCGGCCCTCTCCGGTTGTGTTTGCGAACAGCGGGAGCACGGACTTTCCAGTCCGTGATTTTGGTGCGACTCCGTCGCACGAAGCGCGGGTAAGAAAAACCGCGCTCCCGCTTGGCGACTGGATTGATGAAACAAAACACAGCCTCAGGGCGATCCGACCTAAGCCTCGCTCGCGAGCCGTGCCTCCATCGCCATCACGCGCTCGATCAGGCCATCGGCGATCTTCTGGTGCACCGTGTCGAAGGCCACCTTCGGCGAGCGGACTTTGTCCGTGGCGTAGATGCCCTGGGCGTGGAGCAGGCGCTTGAAGAAGTAAATCGAAATGTCGAGGTGCTGATTGGAGAAGGCCAGCACCGGCAGCAGCTCCTCGAAGAGCGCGCGGGCGGATTCTCTTTCCCCCCGCGCATAACGCCGGTAAATCGCGGTGTAGATGGGGTGCATTCCCGTGGGCATGAAAGCGTGAACGCCGCGATCGAGTCCCTCGATAATTTGACCTACGGCCCAGCCGCCGGAAACATGCAAGCCGCTATTGGTTACCTCGAGGACCTCCGTGTATTTCGGGCCCGCAGGCACGACCTCAACCTTGAGGCACTTGAAGGCGGGCACGGTCTCGAAGAGGCGCTGAATCAAGGGCACGGGCAGGCCATAGCCACTCGCGTCCCAGTCCTGCAGCATGAGGAAGCCGGGCTCCAGACTCGCCAGCGCCTCCACGTCGCGGATGTAGGTGGCGTCGTCGGTGTAGTTCATGCTTACCAGCACGCCCGAGCAGCCCAGTTCAATCAAACGCGCGGCGGCGTTCATCCGGGCGGGCTGATCAGGCGCGGAGGCCCCACCGATAATGGGCACGCGCCCCGCGGAATTCTCGACCGTGCACTGGACCACCGCCGCCCGCTCGGCTTCCGTCAGTGCACCCACTTCGCTGGCCATGGCGGGCACCAGGAAGCCCGCGACGCCCGCCTGGATTGCATTTTCCACATTGCGCGCGACACCGGAAAGGTCGAGGGTGTCATCGGGGTTGAAGGGCGTGTTGAGCACCGTGATGATGCCACGCAGATCGGTCGTGGGGTTCATGGCGCGGGAAACGGCCGGTGACGGTTCCAAGGCCAGGCCTCTTCGTCGCCATCGTAGCGGCAGAGCACCTCGCTCACCTTCTCCCGCGCTTCTTCGGGCCATTCCTTGGGCGGCTGGGCCGCCATGTTGGCGCAGAATGCCTGGAGCCGCCCGCCGAAGGTCTGGGGGTCGGGGTGAAACCACAGCGTGATCACCGTGCGCCGCTCGTCGCTCTCGTTGGCATGGCTGGCGTGGAGCAGGCGCGAATCGCCGATGAGCAAGTCGCCCGCCGTGATGTACACATTCACCTCGTCGGGCCGATCGCTGAAGGCGGGCCGGTCCATATTCGCCGCCGCGCGCAATTCGGGCGCGTGGGCCTCGTCCAGCAGGGGAATCAGGTCATTGTCCCCGATGTGCGAGCCGGGCACGACGCGCAGGCAGCCATTGTGGGGCGTGGTGTTGACCAGATAGTACATGAAGAACAGTTGGGGCGTGGGGCACACGGTGAAGGATTCGGGTGCGTCCCAGCCGGCCCAGTCATAGTGCCAGAAGAGGCGCGGGCTTTTCGCGGGCTTGCTGATGATATAGCCGCTGGAAAAGCGAGCCTCGCTGAAACCCAGACTGCGCAGGGCCGCCTGTGCCTCGGGCAACGCAATCAATTCAGCGAAGACTGGACTCTCATACACACTCACCATGCTTCCGGTGGAGCGATTGTCCTGCTCGTGCTCTTTGGGCAGGGCCTCCAGAATCCGGTTCGACTCCGCCTGGATCCGCGCCAGCAGCGCCGGTGGCAGCAAATTGGGGATAATGCAGAAACCGTCCACATCCAACTGTTCACGCTTGTCCTGATCCATCGTCGGTTCACCTCGCTTGCCCGTTGAGCGACTATTGAACCAGATCCGATTCATTCAGGGCAATGCGGATGCCGCCTTGCATAGTCGTGAGCCAGAGCCGGCCCGGGGCCTGCTCGAAGAGATAGGGGTAGGCCAGCGAAGCGCCCTCCTGATGGGCCAGCACCACCGGCGTGGTCCAGGTCTTGCCTTCATCCTCAGAAAGGGCGGCGGAGAGCTCCCAGCGGTGATTGCTCACCGGAA
>JBHEKR010000234.1:0-26333 GCA_041859365.1 Candidatus Hydrogenedentales bacterium | reverse complement strand
TACCGCGAGATCAGCGGAAAATTCGGCAAAGACGACGCCATCTGGTCCCGCGCCTCCTTTCACCTGGCCGAACTGCTCGAAGCAAACCTGGGCGAGCAGAAAGCGGGCCACAACCTGCTTCGCCAGATCCTCAAGCGCGCCCCGAAGACCCGCCACGCCCAATTCGCCCGGGAACGCCTGCTGCCTAAGGAAGAGCAGCCGGATCATTTTTATCGGGATCCCGAATAGACGTTGCCGGGGCTACACGTACTTTCCGAACCACTGCAAGGTCTTATACAGCGCGGCAAGCTCCGGCGTCGTCTCGCCGCTCGTGAGGTGTTCCGCTTTTACCTTGCCGTCAAAGCTGTGTCCGCCGCCTTCGATGGTAACCAGTTCGTGGGCAACGCCCGCTTTCTTGAAAGCCTCGGCCATGATGACCGATTGCGCGTAGGGCACATCCGTGTCGTCGGTGCCGTGGAGCAGCAGCGTCGGTGGAAACTCAGCCGTCACATTTTGCGCGGGACAATAGGGCGTGAAGGCCTCCGGGTTCGCATGGGGATCCACCCCGAGCACCATTTCGGGCCACAGTCCCCGCTGTCGGCAATAGAGATAAAACTTGCCGCGATCCGACTTGCCCGCATCGGCCAGGGGCGTCTCCCCCACCGTCGCCCGCGCTTCGGCCTCTGAAACCGGAGGCTGCTGGAGATAGAAGGGATCCGGCTTCGCGTACCAGTCTCCGATGAGATCACCATAGCCATAGAACGACACGATAGCCTTCGGCTTCATCCCCAGGCAGCATCCCGTCATCAGCGCAAGGTAACCGCCCGCCGAATGACCAATCACGCCGAGACGTGCTGCGTCGATCTTCAACGCATTCGCCTCTTGCGCGATCCAGTGAAAGGCATCGCGCACGTCCCCCACGATCTCCGGAAGTTTCGTCTCCGGTGCCAGACGATAGTCAATCGAAATCTGCGTGTAGCCCGCTTCGCGCAACAACTGACGCTGCACGCCATTCCCCCATTTGCGCGTTCCCACCATCAACGCGCCGCCATGGATCCACACGATCACGGGCGTGGGCATGGTGCTCCCGACAGGGTGAACGTCAAGCTGAATTTCGAGATCGCCGACGCGCTTGTAGGTGAAGGTCTGTGCAGACTGCTCCATGGCGGGGGTCCTTGTTGGCCTGATGATAGCCACTAGCCCGAGCAAGCGCAACTGCGTCCTGATCCACCCGATCTGACCGATCTGACCGATCAGTCGGATAAAAAAATGCCGCCCGGCAACCGGGCGGCAGAACTATCAGCTATCAACGATCGGATATCAGGCGATTCCGCGCTTCTTCTCAAAGGCACTTATCGCCTCGTCGTGCAACAGCGTGAGGCCGATCTGATCCCAGCCATTGAGGAGGCGCTCTTTGAGGAAGGCGTTCAATTCGAAGCTCAGCGTCTCGCCGTTGGGCTTCGTGATCGTCTGGCTCGGCAAATCGACTTCGAGGCTGTAGCCCTCCAGCGCGCGCACTTCGGGGAAGAGGCCGTCCACCACGTCCGTCGGCAACACGATGGGCAACATGCCGTTGTTGAAGCAGTTGTTGTAGAAAATATCAGCGAAGGACGGCGCGATGATGCAACGGATGCCGTAGTTGTCCAGCGCCCAGGGGGCGTGCTCGCGGGAAGAGCCACAGCCGAAGTTGTCCTTTGTCAAGAGGATGCTCGCCCCGACGTAGCGCGACGCGTTCATCTCAAACTCGGGATTCGGCGTGGTGCCGTCCGCGAGGTAACGCCAGTCGTAGAAGAGCATGCTCTCATAGCCGCTGCGTTCGATGCGCTTGAGGAACTGCTTGGGAATGATCTGGTCGGTGTCCACGTTGAGCGCTTCCAATGGCGCGACGACACCCTTCAGGGTAACGAACTTTTTCATGATGTATCTCCTCGTTATGGAGCGGGGACTTTCCAGTCCCCGTTGGGGGGCAGGAATGCCCCCCTCCACGATCTCAGTTAAACTTCCACTTGCGAATGTCGACAAAATGTCCTTCAATCGCCGCCGCCACCGCCATCGCAGGGCTCACCAGGTGCGTACGTCCGCCTTTGCCCTGCCGACCTTCGAAGTTCCGGTTGGACGTAGAGGCGCAGCGGTCGCCCGGCTGGAGGATGTCATCGTTCATCGCGAGGCACATGGAGCAGCCCGGCTCGCGCCATTCAAAACCGGCGTCTTTGAAGATCTTGTCCAGACCTTCGGCTTCGGCGGCCTTCTTCACTTCATAAGAGCCCGGCACCACCAGCGCCTGGTCGATGCTGGGGTTGACCTTGTAGCCTTTTACCACGGTCGCGGCCGCGCGAAGATCTTCGAGACGCCCGTTGGTGCAGGAACCAAGGAACATCTTGTTGATCTTGATCTGCGTAAGGGGCACGCCCTCGCCGAGGTCCATATATTTCAGCGCGCTCGCGGCGGCAAGGCGTTCGTTGCCTTCCAGTTCGGAAAGCACGGGCGTCTTCGCGCTCACGCCACTCACCATACCGGGCGACGTGCCCCAGGTGACCTGCGGCTCGATATCCGCCGCGTTCAACGCTACGAGCACGTCGTAGATGCAGCCTTTGTCCGAAGCCCAGGACATCCACTCCGCCGCCATGTCTTCCCAGTCGCAATCATTCGGGATGTAGGGGCGTCCCTTGAGGTAGTCCACCGTCTTCCGGTCGGGCGAGATAAGGCCCGCGCGCGCGCCCGCTTCAATGCTCATGTTGCACACCGTCATGCGGCCTTCCATGCTCAGGGCGCGGATGGCGTCGCCGGTGTATTCGATGACATAGCCCGTGCCGCCCGCCGTGCCGATTTTGCCGATGACCGCGAGGGTGATGTCTTTCGCCGTCACGCCCACGGGGAGCTTGCCGCTGACGCGCACTTCCATGGTCTTCGACTTCTTCTGCAAGAGGGTCTGGGTGGCGAGCACATGCTCCACTTCCGACGTGCCGATGCCGTGGGCCAACGCGCCAAAGGCACCGTGAGTCGAGGTGTGGGAGTCACCGCACATGATGGTCATGCCCGGCTCGGTGAGGCCCTGCTCCGGTCCGATCACGTGGACGATGCCGTTGCGGCGATCATGCATGTCGAAGCACACGATACCCACTTCCGCGCAGTTCGCCTTCAAGGTTTCCACTTGCTGCTTGGAGAGGGGATCCGCAATCGGGATTGAGCGATCCGTCGTGGGGATATTGTGGTCCATCGTGGCGAAGGTCAATCCGGGCCGACGCACCTTGCGTCCGTTCAAACGCAGGCCCTCGAAGGCCTGGGGGGAAGTGACTTCGTGCACGTAGTGCCGATCGATGTACAAAATGGTGTCCTGGCCTTCCGGCTCCGCCACCACGTGGGCATCCCAAATTTTTTCGTAGATATTCCTGGCCATTGCTTTCTACCTCGTTTCTTTCGTGTTTATGTAATCGCGCCTGGGCGTCTTCGTGATTGATGGGTCTTATGGGTCTTGTGGGTCGTTTCATTGGTCCCATAAGACCCATCTTCGCTGAACCACGCATGCTTCGAGCGCTAGCGCTTCGGTCCGGTCAGCTCCCGATACCGAAAACATTCTTTCGTGTGGTCGTTCACCATCCCCACCGCCTGCATGAAGGCATAGCAGATCGTGGTGCCGATGAAACGGAAACCGCGGCGCTTCAGGTCCTTGCTCATGGCATCGGATACCGGCGTACTCGCGGGCAGGTCTTTCATCGAATTCCACTGATTCACAATCGGCTTGCCATGGACAAAGTGCCATATATATTTGTCAAAGCTGCCGAACTCTTTCTGAACCTTGAGAAAGGCCCGAGCATTGGTCACCGTCGACGAGATCTTCAATTTGTTCCGCACGATCTCCGCGTTTCCGCGCAGCACCTGCTCCTCTTTCTCCGTGAACTTTGCAATCTTCGCCACGTCCCAGTCTGCAAAGGCCAGGCGATAGCCCTCGCGCTTCTTCAGGATCGTGCTCCAGCTCAATCCGGCCTGCGCGCCTTCCAGCGTCAGAAACTCAAACAGTACCCGGTCATCATGCACCGGAACGCCCCACTCCGTATCGTGGTAGAGAACGTCCAGCTCGCCCTTGGCCCATCCGCAGCGTATTTTCTCGGCCATCGTTTCTTCCTTGACTATGCGTTGTATTTCCGCAGCAAATCATTCAGCGCCTCGCGCAGCAACAGCGCCTCGCCGATCTTCTCCCGCTCCGCCAGCCGGCGCAGGCCCAGCAACTGGCCCTGCATGTAATGGCTCGTCTTCGTCACCATCTTCTCTTCCCGCGCCAGGCAAATCCGGTCGCGACCGCCCACCTTCGCGCGGTAGAGCGCCTCGTTTGCCTTGTGCATCACATCCTGCGCCTTCGCGCCATCATCCGAATAGGCCGCCAGGCCCATGCTGATGGTCACCGCCACCGCCTGACCCGAGGAGAGCTTTCGCTCACCGGCGTAGCCGCTGCGGAAGGCTTCCATCCGCAGGAAAGCCTGCTCTTTCTCCACCCCCGGCATCATCACCGCCAGCGCATCGCCTCCAAAGCGATACAGGGCATCCTCGCCCGAAAGGTGGGCCGCGAGCGACGCCGCCAAATCACAGAGTACGCCATCGCCGGTTTCCCGGCCATAGGCTTCGTTGATCGCGCCAAACAGATCGATATCCACCACCGCCAGAGAAATAACCGCGGGCTGCTTCGACTTTCGGGCGATCCGCGCCGCAAAGTCCGCCTCAAAGGCGACCCGACCCGGCAGACCGGTCAACGCGTCCTTGTCGGTTAGGGCAACTGAACTCATGCGTGGCTCCACATACATTGACCAGCATACATAGGATATCCTATGTATGTACTCATATGTATACCACGAAGCGAGGTCGATTGCAAGTCCAAACATGAAAAAGACCGCGAAACGAGGGAAAAACGTCCCGTTCTGCGGTCTTAATTACTAAAAGCAATATTTACCCGTCAGCCGGTACCCGTTCGGGAAAGCTGATCCAGCTTCAGACAGCGCGCCAGCGTCAACATATCCGAAAGTTGCCAGATTTCGACGATCTTCCCGTCCTTGACCCGGCAGAACGCCACCCCGCTCACGGAAAACTCCGCCGATGGCAGATCGAATAGCTCACGTAGTCGCCGGGCTTCGCTGTTGCCGCAATCCCCACCGCGCACGGTCCAGCGCGCCGCCACCCGATCATCTTCTTCAATAATCTCATCGACCTGGAAGACCATATCGGGGAAGGTGGACTTGTAAAGGAGACTCTGGTCTCGAAGCGCCGCGCAATCCAGGCGCTTTGCCAGGCCATATACATTTTCCCCCGCATCGGGGCCGGCGGCAAGGCAATTCGGCGCGTACAGCTCCTGAAATACCTCTTCCCCCTGCCCAATGAGGTATTCTTCAATTGCCCGTTGAATGACCACTTTGTTTCGACCACGCATGATGATGCCTCCCTTATGGTTGCATGCGTCTCCCCGGATACGCCCGCCAGGCCCAACTGCCGCCCGAAACTTCCCTTACGCGATCCGTGCTCTCAAAAAAGTATACTCCATTTAACACCGATGCACAACCAGGAAAAGGATGAAGTGTGAAGGATAGTGGATTAAGGATTGAGGACCAGGTTTTCCTTCATCCTTCACCTTTCATTCTTTGCTTTTCATCCGGCTCCGATAATAGTCCAGAATCACAGCAAGCACAATCACCACACCCGTCACCATGCGCTTGACGGGATCCTCCACCGCAATCTGCGTCAACCCGCTCTCAAGCACCGCAATGATCGCCACACCAAAGAAACTGCACACGGCCGAGCCCCGACCGCCGAGCAGACTCGTGCCGCCTATCACCGCCGCCGCGATCGCCTGGAGCTCATAGCCCGTGCCCATGTTGGGATCCGCACTGGAAAGGCGCGCGCACAGGATCACCGAGGCCAGCGCCGCCAGGAAGCCGCTCGCCCCAAAGACGAGGACCTTCATCTTGTTCGTGTTCAGGCCCGACAGGCGGGCTACTTCTTCATTCGCGCCCAGTGCGAAGAGCCCACGCCCCCAGATCGTGTGGGAGAGGAAAATCTGCGCGGCGACAAGCACGCCCAGCGCCATAAAGAGCATGAACGAGAGTCCGAACATGTTGAACTCAAGCAGGCCATCTACCTGCTGGCCAATGTAGAGGGTCTGCTGGTCGGTGAGCTGATAGGCCGCGCCCCGCGCCACTTCCATCATACCCAGCGTCACGATAAAGGAAGGCAGACGCCAGCGCACCGTCACCAGGCCGTTGATCAGGCCGCAGGTAGTGCCAGCGGCCAGCGTCAGCGGCACGGCAACGAAGAGTGGCATTCCCCAGTTCACCAGCGCCACGCCCAGCACCGCACCCGAAAGTGCCAGCACCGCCCCGACCGACAAATCGATACCGCCGATGATCAATACGAAGGTCATACCGATGGCGATGAGCAGGGCTTCGGGAATCTGATTGGCGAGCACGATAAAGTTGCCCGATGACAGAAAGTGTTCGGACCTCCACCCAAAGATGGCGATCAGCACGCCCAGCACGGCGGCCAGGCCCAGATAGTTTAGAAAATGTCGCAAGGAAGTTCGTGCTCTCAGAATCTGTCGATTCTTTCAGAATGCAATCGCCAATCGGGAGCGCGGGTTTTCTTACCCGCGTATCGTGCGACAGCGTCGCACGAAAATCACGGACTGGAAAGTCCGTGCTCCCGCATTTACGAAAATTTCCAGCTCGTTTAAGGCACCGCCGTGACCAAATCCACCGGTGTCTCGCGATCGGCCGGAGCAGCTTTCGTGGCGATCATTTCCAATGCGTAATCGATGCCGAAGACGGCGAGCTTGTCGCCATGCTGGTCCGCCGTGGCCAGCAGCGCGCCCTATTTGATGAGGTCCTGCGCCGCCGAGATATTGTCGAAGCCCACCACCTTGATGGTCTCCAACTTGTTCGCAGACCTCAGCGCCGACACCGCGCCGAGCGCCATGCTGTCGTTCGCGCAGAGGATGGCCTTCAGGTCCGGGTGCTCCGTCACCATCGCCGAGACCACCTGATTCGCCTGGGCCATTTCCCAGTTCGCCGTCTGGCTCGTGGCGATGACCATGCCCGCCGCGTTCATGGCGTCTTCAAAGCCGAGCTTCCGCTGAATGGCGTTGAAGGCCGAGGGAAGCCCCTCGACAATGGCGACTTTGTCGCCGGCCTGCAATTTGCCCGCGAGATATTCGCCCACCTTCTTCGCGCCTGCGCGGTTGTCCGGCCCCACGAACGGCACCGTCATGCCCTTGTCCTTGAGCACATCCGCATCGAGTTTGTTGTCGATATTCACCACCACGATGCCCGCGTCCTGGGCGCGCTTGCACGCCGCCACCAGCGCCTTGTAATCGACGGGCGCCAACACGATGGCATCCACACCCCGCGCCACCATCTGCTCCACCAGTTGCACCTGGCGGTTCACGTCGAGCTCGTCTTTGATACCCTCGGTGATCAGTTCGTACTTCGCCGCGTTCTCCGATTGATGGGCCTTGGCTCCGTCTTCCATGGTCTTGAAGAACTCGTTGGCCAGCGATTTCATTACCAACGCGATGACTGGTTTGTCCGGCGCGGCATTCGCACCCGGCGCCGCCGCGTCCTGCGTGCCTTCACCGCTGCCACCACACCCGGCCACAAAAAACGCCGACAAAATCAGCGCGAAACTCAAATAGTACTTCATGGTGCTCTCTCCTTCATGTCAATGGCATCATGCCGACTGAACCGACATGGTAGCGGGAATCGGGGGGCGCTATCAATGAACGAGTGTCTTTACTTGAAACAGAGGGCGCAATCCGTGTTTAGACCAATCGCGGCAAGATCCCGGCGGACTGATGTTACATACTTGTTGCTTGACATTCCGGGGCGATAGACCTATAAACAACGTATGACAGCATATCTGTCCAAAAATGCTTCGCACCGGGAGAAGTTCACATGATTCGCAACAACAGGCTAATGATTGCCGTTTCGGTTGCTTGCGCCATCGCGTCGATTTTTCTAGTGTCGAAGTTTCTTAAGCGTGATAGCCCGGTTGCGCTCAGCCAGCCCGTAGCCAACTCCGACCTCGCCGAACGGGTGGCGCGCGAACTCAAGGGACGGCCCGATCTCGCGGGCAGACAGTCTGCCCGAGAACGGCTCGCCGCGCGCATAGCGGAACTCCAACCCACGGAGGCCGAGTTGATGGAAATGAGCAGCGCGGACCTTGTATTGGAGATCGCCGAATCGACGGCGGTAGTTTCCTTGGCCCACTCCGCCAGAACCGGAGCGGACAAACTTTTCGCGGCACTCGCAATGAACCACCGGGGAGTGGACGTACTCCTTGCGCGCCCGGACGCGGCAGCCTCATTGCTCCAGACCTACCTGAGCTTTGCCGCGGAATTGGAAGATCTGGGCACCGTCGCTGAAGACCGTCACAATGGACTCGAATTCGCGGCACTCGAGGTGATGCTGGCCGCCGACGCGGCGCTGGAGCAATTCGAGGCGGCGGGCCAGTTGCCCGTGGTCATCGAATCAGTTTTGAACTCCCTGGAGCGGCAAGCAACCTACGACGCGGCGCAATCGGAGGCGGTGTACGGGCAGTTCTTCGTTGACCATTCGGCGACCGTCGTGGGAAGGTGTCTGGAGCGCCTCGAAAAGGCCGAGTTCATTGAGTGGTTGAATGCAGAAGGACGAAGCGGGATTCTCACAGTACACTCGCCAACCGAGGAGGAGTCCATCGAAATCCTGAACATGGCGGGCGGCGATTTCTCCCAGTAGCGGTGTAATACAGCGCTTTCCCGTACCGTACGTCCCCGCCTACTCCAACTCCACCTGCGCATAAGAAATTAATTCGCCCGACTTCACGTGCCCGAGAATATCGATGGTATTCGACGGCGCCGTCCCGCCGCGAACGCCCGCGAGGAAGAATGACCCGAAAGGCGCGTTGAGCGGGATCTTGACCCTCGACTCCGGCTCGGGTTTCGGATAGATGGGCATCAAGTAGTTGCCCGTGTCCGCGCCCGCAATATAGGCCACGGCATACAATTGGCCATCGGCCGCCTCGTGAAAGCGCGCATGGCCGCCGTCCAGCGTGTCCGAACCCTGGACCAGTGTATGGCGCGCCACAATCGCGCCATCCTTCACAATCGCCAACTTCAGCGAGTTGTGAAGCGTCTTACCGGGGAAAAACTTGTCCCGCATCATCGCGCTGGCCACCTCGCGCTCGCTGTACAAGATATAAGCGCTGCCATCGGGCGCGATCCAGAGATCGTGGTTGCTGATGTGTCCCGCAGTCGCGTCCACATTGGCAATCTCAAGGGGTGCTGAGAACGGCGTGCTCGTCAGGTCCGGCGATGCCGTGTAGTACAGGATCCGGAAAACATAGTCCCATTTCTGCTTTGTCTGCTCAAACTTGAACTTCCGCCATTCCTCCACCGGCTCCACGATGTCCCCGATGGCCATGACATGCCCCGAGTTGCCTTTGACCGCCACCTGGGGATAACAGGATCGGATGGGAAAGGTGATGCCCCCGTTGGCGAGGGTGTTGCCCGCCGTATCCATCAGCGCCCAGTGTTCGATGCTTGTCTCCGCGTCGATGTTCAGCAGGAGCAGTCGGTTCCCCGGTCCGTCGACGCCATAGCCGCGATAAGAGTGATCGGTGAAGTAGGGCTTCTCGATGTCCCACTTCGGCGACACCTTCACCGGCGCCGCGGCCAGATCGTCCAGTGAGAATTGAAGCAGGTGCGGCTCGCAATCGAGATACTGGGCTCCCGCTGGGTGCAGTGAATCATTCACCGAAAGAAAAAGTCCACGGTCCGACGTAATCCCGATGGGACAGGGTTCGCGCTGGCGATAGCCCTGCGCCTCGGCAAACACCTTCCACGCGCCGTTGTCGCGCGCAAGCAGTTTCCAGCGCGTATTGCACAGGAGCGGAACGCCTTCGCCCGTCTCCATCTGGCTGACAATGACGCGTGCGCCATCGCGAACTATGGACGTGCAGCCGAAACTCCACAAGGGGCCGGATCCATTGCCTGGAGATACGAGGGTGTAAACCTCTTCTTCCGCGACCACGGAAGGCACCGGTAAGGTTGTCTGGGCATGGGCGACGCCGCAGAGAAATGCGCACGCGAAGAATCGGGAGAGTGAGCTGGTGGTCATGGTGTACTTCCGAAGGGTGGGTTATATATGCCCATCATGGTATGCCGGACCATTCGAGATTTCAAGGGAAAATCAGAGGATTCGTTCGGCCCGCCCAATTTCATTTGCGCAGGCGGGTTGTCCCGGCGCATACTTCCTCTTCGGGGTCTGAACACAAGAGATCGCGAAAAATGGTAGTCAAAGCAACGCTCCTGTTCCTGCTGGTGGTTCATGGCCTCATTCATCTCCTGGGATTCGCCAAGGCCCTCAATCCCGCAGCCCTGCCCGCCATAAGCCGTCCCATTTCCCACTTCGAGGGGGGCCTGTGGTTGCTCTGTGGGCTGCTCCTGCTGGGCACGGCCCTATTCCTGGGCCGCTTCGAAATGTGGTGGCTGGTCGGCCTCTCGGGCATCCTCCTCTCGCAAGGGTTGCTCTTTCGCCACTGGAGCGACGCGCGCTTCGGCACGGCACTCAATGCACTACTACTCCTGGCCATCGCCCTGGGATACGCGCGATGGGCCTTTGATCGGGAAGTCCAGCTTGCTGTAGCGTCGATACAGACCAGCGCCACTTCCCCCGGAACTATCGTCGATGAGTCCAGTCTGGCGCACCTGCCTTTGCCCGTTCAGCGTTGGCTCCGCCGCGCGTCGGTTCCAGGAAAGGCCATCGTGGCAAGCGCCCATCTGCGCCAGAAGGGTCGTATGCGCACCGCCCCCGACGGTGCCTGGATGCCCGTGCGGGCCGAGCAGTGGATCGCCCTTACGTCGCCCGCCTTTGTCTGGTCCGCCCGGATGTACCCCGCGCCCGGCCTCCATATCGCCGGTCGCGACACCCTCCGCGAAGGCCGGGGACGCATGCTGATCAAGGTTCTCTCCAGTTACACCATCGCCGACGTGGAAGGCCCGGAAATCAACCAGGGCGCCCTCGTTCGCTTTCTGGCCGAAATCGTCTGGGCTCCCTCCGCGGCGCTGGCCGACACGATACGCTGGTCGCCCTTTGATGATAATCGCGCAACCGCCACGCTGGTGCAGGGAAACACATCCGTCTCCGCCATCTTCGAGTTCAGCGCGGAAGGCGATCCCCGCACCATCCGCGCCGACCGTTACTATACCCGGGAGCAGGGAGCCACCCTGGAGAAGTGGCGGATTGGAATCGATCCAGACGGCTTTCAAATCATCGACGGGCTGCGCATTCCGATGAAATCCACCGTGACCTGGGAACTGGCCGAGGGAGACTTCGAATGGTTTCAGGTCGAGATTAGCGACCTTGAATTCAACCGTGCCGGTATCGCTGCGGAATCTTGACTCCCGTCGGCCGCCCGCCTAAGCTATGCAGCACAAGATTCATTCGCAGCAGCGCACCTCTGTCGCGTGATTCCGTCGCCTCACACTGGAAGACCTTCGTTCATGAACCGCTTCATTATCGTGTTACTGGTCCTTGCCGCCCTGGCGATCTCCAGCGCACACGCCGCGCCCAACATCCTCTTTATTATCTCCGACGACCTCACGGCCGAGGCCCTATCGTGCTATGGCAACGTCCAGTCCCAAACCCCCAACATTGATCGCCTCGCCAGCCAGGGCCTCCGCTTCACCCGCGCCTACACGCAATATCCCCTCTGCGGCCCCTCCCGCGCAGCCATGATGTCCGGCATGTATCCGAGCGCCATCGGCGTGATGGACAATCAGGGCGCGGACAACTTCACCGCCAACCTCGGCACGCGCCCCTCCATGGCGCAGCATTTCAAAGACAACGGCTATTTTACCGCCCGCGCCAGCAAGATCTACCACATGAGAATTCCCGGCGATATTACCGCGGGCGTCGACGGCCCGGACCACCTCGCGTCTTGGACGGAGCGTTTCAATTGCCCCGCCCCCGAGTGGCACAGCAGCGGCGCAAAAGAACACCTGAGCAATGAACGACTCGACTTCGACCCCGCGCAGCACTACGCCGGTGGTTTCGGCGGCGCGTTTTACGTGGTAAAGACCGACACCGACGGATCGGAGCAGCCCGACGTGCAGGCCGCCGTTAAGGCCATCGAATTGATGGAGGGGCACAAGGATACGCCCTTCTTCCTCGCCGTTGGCCTCGTGCGTCCCCACGTTCCCCTGGTGGCCCCCGTCGCCTACTATGACCGCTACCCGGCCACCGCCATGACCCTGCCGCCGCAGCTCGCCGATGACGAGGCGGACATGTCGAAGTTTGCCCGCTTCAAGACCAGCGCCAGCAGCGGCCTCGACTCCGTGGAGAAGAAACAGAAGGTACTGAGTGCCTACTACGCCTCCGTCGCCTTCATGGATGCCCAGGTGGGTCGCATGCTCGACGCGCTGGACAAGCTCGGTCTTCGCGAGAAAACTATTGTGGTGTTCGTGAGTGATCATGGCTACCACCTCGGTGAGCACGAGCAGTGGCAGAAGATGAGCCTCCACGAGGAATCGGCCCGCATACCCTTAATCATTTCAGTGCCGGGAAAAGCCCCCGCCACCTCCCAGAGTCTCGCCCAGATGATCGACCTATACCCGACGCTCTCAGAACTCGCCGGGCTGTCCATCCCGGACCATGTGCAGGGCAAGAGTCTGGCCCGCATGCTGGACAACCCCGCTTTGGAAGTGCATGATTCCGTATACACGTGCGTAAAGGAAGACCACCTGCTCACCACAAACCGTTGGTCCTATGCACGCTATCGCGACGGCAGTGAAGAGTTGTATGATCGGGATAAAGATCCCCGGCAGTTTTTCAACCTGGCCGCGGAGCCCGCCTATGCCGCCGCACTCGGTGAGATGCGGGCGAAGCTCGATGCAAAGTTGGCAGAAATTGGCATCTAATCGGCTGCGCATCGTAACGAACAACAAGAACCTCAAGTGCCTGCCGCTCTTGAAAACACCGTGGCCATGAAAGTGATGGATACAAGCATGACTCAGATTCCCCGCACGCTGCTCACCCTGGCCCTCGCCGCCACTCTCGCTGGCTGCGCCACCTCCGACAAGCTATCGATCATGTCCACCCCCGCAGGCGAGCGCTACGTGGAGAGAAACGTCAACGGCGAAAGCATCCTGCCCAACGGGCGCCTCATCACCCCGGCGGGGCAGATGCATCAGGTCCGCCCCCACCCCTACGGCCTCGCCATGAGCCCCGACGGGCGGTGGGTCGTCTCGGTCAGCAGCGACGGGCCCCAGCTCTCCATCCTCGATCTGGCCGATCCCGCTTCGCCTGAGATCGCCTTCATCCCCGAGGAGATCAAGAAAGACGGCGGTGTGCTCGATGCCGCTTTCATGGGCGTCGCCATCTCGCCCGACAGCAAAACGGTCTATGTTTCCGGCGGGCGTGAGTGGAAGGTCTATGCCTTCGCACTGGAGAGCCGCGAGAAGCTTTTCGAGATCAACTGTGCCCACACGTCCGAGGGCACGGAGTTCCCCCTCGGCTACCTGGGCGATATGCGCCTCAGCGCCGATGGAAAGTTCCTCTACTGCGTTGATCAGTTGTTCTTCCGCATGCTCGTTATCGACGTGGAGAAGCGCGCCGTCGTCCACTCCGTGCAGGTGGGTCGCTATCCTTTCGGCATCGCCCTTTCCCCGGACGGCACCAAAGCCTTCGTGGCCAACGTGGGCATGTTCGAGTTCTCCTACATGAAGGATGAGGCGGGGAACCTTGCCAAGCTCGATTTCCCGCCCTATGGCGTGCCTTCCGAGGCCGCCGAGAAGGGCGTCACCATCGACGGCGTTATCGCACCACCCCTGGGCGATCCAAACGACATCCGCGCCATGTCCGTGTGGACTGCGGAAATTTCGAATCCCGCCGCCTCAACCATCGTGAATCGCCACAAGACGGGCCACCTCGTGGGCGAGCAACTGGAGGACTTCCCCGCCGTGGGCGGCAGCAGTCCAAACAGCATGGCGGCCACGAACGACCACGTTTACATCTCCAACGGCAGCAATGACAACATCAGCGTCATCAACCTGAACACCGGCGAACGCGAACTCGATATCGACCTCGTCCTGGACAAACGCGTCTCCAAGTATCGCGGCATGATCCCCTTCGGTGTGGCCCTCTCACCGGACCAGAAAACGCTTTATGTGGCGGAAGCCGGCATCAACGCGATTGGCGTCATCCGTCTCGCCGATCGCAAGGTGCTGGGCCACCTGCCCACCGCCTGGTTCCCCAGCAAACTCGCCGTGTCGCCCGATGGCAAAACCCTCTATGTCGCCTGCGCCAAGGGCATCGGATCCGGGCCCAGCGGCGGCAAGAACCACAATCCCAACGACCCCACCGGCATTGGCGCGCTGATGCGGGGCTATATCAACGTGATGCCCATCCCCGAGGGTAATGAAGCCCTCGTCGCCTCGACAAAGCAAGTTCTCGATAACAATGTGCGCTTCGCTCCGCCCGTTGCGGGACGTCCGGTGAACCACCCCGTGCCCGAGCCGGCGGGCGCGTGGCCCAGCCCCATCAAGCATGTGATTTATGTGGCCAAGGAAAATCGTACGTATGACGAGGTCTTCGGCGCACTGCCCGGCGGGCGGGGTGATGCCGAACTGGCCCGACTGGGCAAAGCAGGCGACGTGACCAACAAGGATGGTACGCACACCGTGAAGGACGTGGTGCTGATGCCGAATCACATCGCGCTGGCGCGGCGCTTCGCCATCAACGACAACTTCTATTGCGACTCCGATCACAGCACCGACGGCCACCGCTGGCTTGTGGGCACCTACCCGAACGAGTTCATGGAGTCCAAGATCGGCGAGTCTTCGAAAGGCGAAGGCCCCGGCGATTTCGCCTTCATCGGGTCCTCCGGGGCGATTTATCCCGAGGACTACAACGAGGGCGGGGCGATTTGGGAACACCTCGAACGTAACGGGATGAGCTTCTACAATTTCGGCCTCGGCTTCGAGTTCAAGCCGGGCGACGAGGAGCAGGAGTACAAGTACACCGGTATCAAGCTCCCCATCAACTACCCCATGCCGCAATCGTTGTTCGAGCGCACTTCGCGCAAGTTCGCGACCTACAACACGAACATCCCCGACCAGTTCCGCATGGACATGTTCATCGAAGAATTCAATGAGAAATGGGCCTCGGGCAAGGAGCCCCTCCCCCGCTTCATCAGCGTCATGCTGCCCAACGACCACGGCTCCGGCGAGCGGCCCGACGATGGTTACCCCTTCTGGGGATCCTACATGAGCGACAACGACCTCGCCCTTGGCCGTCTCGTGGAACTCATCAGCCACAGCGAATGGTGGAAGGAAACCGTCATCCTCGTCACCGAAGACGACGCCCAGGGCTTTGTGGACTCCGTGGACGCCCACCGCTCCATCGCCATGGTCATCAGTCCCTACGCGAAGCGGGATTACGTCTCCCACACCCACACGAGCCAGGCGAGCATGATCAAGACTTTCTTCTCGATCCTCGGCCTGCCGCCGCTCAACCAGTACGACGCCTTCACCTCCGACCTTGGCGATGCCTTCACGGTCGAACCGGAAAATGAAGCGCCCTACAATGCCCTGCCGGTAAACGCGGAAGTCTTCGATCCGGTCAAAGCCTTTGATCCTTTCGATCGCGAGTTCAACTGGAAAGCGATCAATGATTTCGTGGCCATGGACGATCCGGAATTCCTGGAGACGGACGAGTACGGCCACTCCGGGGAGAAAGGCCACGCGCCGCGTAATCAGGAGTAATGCAAGGCTTCGCCGTTGGCTGGAACCAAAGTGTTGAACCGAAAATTTACGTAGATTCTCGCAAATTGATTGCGAAGAGAATACGAGAGATTTGCACCGCGCATGAACGCGTCGTTTCCGTGAATTTCCGTGTCCTCGCGTGGTCAATCTTTTTCTATTGAACACGGAAATTCACGGAAATTTCATTGGGATTTGAGAATTGTAAAGCACGAGCCGAGTACATGTTGTATGGCCTCACGTTGCGCCAGGTCTCCCTCCTATTCGTGTAAATTCGTATCCATTCGTGGTTGGATTCGTTTAAACTCTGGGCAGTCAATGTTTTGCTCACTTCGAATTTTGCGGGTAGCCGGGCCACGCAGCGGCCTGAAATCGTCAACGTGGAGATCGATCTTAATGGGTGACACCTTTCAATGCTTTCGCCTTCTCCTAAGATGCGCGTTGACGATCGCGTCTATGCTGCTCCCACTCCACCTTCGTGCCGTTGCCGCGCCGAACGACTTTCTCATCGGCTACTACGGCGTGGGGGATTCGGGCAGCCAGGTGGCGCACGTCATTGGGTTGATTCGGCCCGACGGCACGGACGAACAGTACCCGGCCTTCGATAAACCCGGCCAATACAGTTGGGTCTTTGGACCCCAATTCTCCGACGGACACCGGATCCTCCTCAGCAGCTACGAAGAATTGGATGTCGCCAAGGTCCGTGCGGGACAGTCCCTCACGCGCGATTGGATTTACGATCTCCACACGGGCGCGCTGGAACCCGCATGCGAAAAAGACCGTCAGGCGGATCAGATTCGACCTTATGCCTTAATCGCCGATGATACGCGCGTCATCGCGACCGCCTACATTGGAAACGAAGAGCGCATCTTCATCAAAGACCTGGACGGGGCCAACGCGGTCGAACTTACCCATGAGAACGGCGGTTTTCACTACGCGCTAGAACTGAGCCACGACAAGACCCGCATCGCCTGCCATGTCACAGGCGGGAAGCCGGATTTTTACAATCCGGGCATGTACTCCATCAACGTGTTCGATGTGGAGACCGGCAAGCGCACCTTCGTCGCGGGCCAGCAGGAGCACCTGATGTTTGGACCCCATTGGTCGCCCGACGACACGCGCCTCGTTTATCTGGATTGTCTCGCGGTGCAGGACCCGGCCCACTTCCGCGCCGCACTCGCGGTGGGAAAGGCCGATGGCTCGGAGTATAGCGCAATTATTCCCGGCCAGACCCATTGGTTCGGCACGCCCTACGGCTCCAACATGTCCGAGTGGTCGCCCGACGGAAGGACCGTGACCTACACGCGCCTGTCGGAGAATGCAACGAAAGACATGAGTGCGGGCGGAAGCCAAGTCTGTTTGTTGAATCCAGACACGGGCGCGATCACGGAGCTCACCGCCGCCGAAGAGGGCACGTGGGACTACCGCGCCATTTGGGCGCCGGACGGCAGTGTGATCGCCTTTGCACGCATGAAGAACGGAGGTGTCCGCGAGTTGTGGCTAATGGACCCCGATGGATCTAATCCCCGACGCCTTACCGATGGCTTTGAACACCGGGGCGCAGATCACTTCCGCTGGATTCGCGTAGCACATAGGGACTGACGCGGACGAGTGCACTTCGGTAGCAAGAGCACATCACAATTGAAGAGGCCCGTGTGCGAGCGGTTGGGACACCGAGGTCCGTGGATGTCCCGTCGTGGCCGGAGCGCACTCGGCCCAAACACGACGCCCGCATTGCGGCGCTGTGTCGATGGCCGCAAACGCAATGCTGACCATAGAAGAAGATATTAACGGTGTAGATCATAGAGCAGTCGTTGGACGCAACCGATATTGTTGAACCACGGAGGCACGGAGAAGAAAAGGAGTACAGAGACAACGGTGCCGAGGCACGATATCCCATTTGAGTAGGTCTACTCAATTCCCTCTCTCTCATATTTCTTCTCCGCGCCTCTGTGTCTCCGTGGTCAGCCATTCTTTAGATGAGCACCTAAGAAAACAAGAAATGACTTTTCTGTGTGATCTTTGCGCTCTCTGTGGTTACGATCCTTTTCATTTTCTTTTTGTTCGTGTAAATTTGTATTCATTCGTGGTTCTAGATCTCAGGATCGGATACCTTTCAACTGCCAATACTCGGGAGAGCCGGAATGCCATTGAAGTTAGTCGCCATGGGAACACTCTTCGCGTTGCTGTGCCTATGCGGTCTCGCCATTGCACAGGAAGTTACACCGCCTCCGTCCCCGGACGTCGTGGCCCCAGTCGCAGCCCCCTCCCACGAGCCCGTTCCCGTGCCGCAGGCCGACGAACTCACCATGCAGCGCTACCGCTCCGGCAATGTCGTCTGGGCCGTGAACCAGCTCCTCGGCCTCGGCATCCCCCTGCTCTTTCTCGCCACGGGCTGGTCCGCGCGCCTGCGGGACAAATCCGCCCAGTGGGGCAAGCGCTGGTACTTTACCCTGGCCATTTACTTCACCCTCCTCAGCCTCGCCATGGGCCTCCTCCAACTGCCCTGGTCCTTCTACGTGGAGTACGTCCGCGAACACGCCTATGGTCTCTCCAACCAGACCCTTGGCAAGTGGATGAAGGATACCGCCATCGCGACCGTCCTTGGCATCGTCGTTGGCGTGGCGATTATCTGGGTGCCCTATTTACTGCTGAAGAAGAGTCCCCGCCGCTGGTGGGTCTACACGGGCCTGCTGGTGCTGCCCCTGCTCATCCTCCAGGTCTTCATCACCCCCATCTGGATCGAACCCCTTTTCAACAAGTTCGGCCCCATGAAGGACAAGGCCCTGGAAGCCAAAATTCTCGACCTCGCCTCCCGATCCGGCATCGAGGGCGCCCGCGTTTTTGAAGTGGAGAAAAGCGAAGACACCAAGGCCGTTAACGCCTACGTCAACGGCTTCATGGACACCAAACGGATCGTCCTCTGGGACACGGCCATCGAGAAGCTGAAGGAAGACGAGCTCCTCTTCGTCATGGGCCACGAAATGGGCCACTTCGTCATGAACCACGTCGCCCGCTTCATCGTCCTCGGCTTCGTGCTGACCTTCATCTCCTTCTATCTCGTCCACCGCCTCTCCGGTGCCCTGATCCGCCGCTACAGCGCCTGCTGGGGCTTCACCGAGCTTTCCGACTTCGCCTCCCTCCCGCTCATCCTCTTCATGATGAGCGCCATGAGCCTCGTCATCACACCGGCCATCTTCGGCATCACCCGTCAGCACGAACACGAAGCCGACCGCTTCGGCCTCGAACTCACCCACCTCAACCACGCCGCCGCCACCGGCTTCGTCACCCTCCAACAGGAAAACCTCGCCAACCCCAACCCCGGCTGGTTCTTCACCCTCTGGCGCGGCAGCCACCCCAGCATTGCGCAGCGCATTGAATTCTTCAATACATATCGGCCTTGGGAAACAGGCGAGCCGCTGAAGTATGGGGAGCTGTTTGAGGAGGGGAAATAGCCTCTCTCGGAGCTTACAGAAACCTTCGAGTACATCACGGACGTGCCACACGATTCGTCACCCCGATTCGTGTGCCCCTTGTGAAGCGTTCCTGCCAATCCCCACGGCGCATCCGTACGGGTGTCTTGAGCGAGCGTACCCCATGGTGCAAAGCGCGCGGCCAAGATTTCACTGACACCCTAATTGCGAGCCTGAGAAGAGGTCCATTTCATGAGTTGAATCCAGGCTTCTTGTTCGTGTGGATTCGTACTACCATCCGTCGCCATTTTGTTGTTTCAGCAAGTTTATTCGAGCCCTTGCAGGCCAATCCGAACTTTTTGCAATGACTTGCGACGTGCGTGACTTGCGACGTGCGACGTTGAGAGATTTCTATCGGTTCCCGCGAGTTTTTTTGCTACCGTTTTGCGCCCCGACGAAGTTTCATCGTTTTCCCAGGGACTTGCCCTGGGCTAAGCTGTGGGGCCCTTCGGGCCGGAAGAACATACATCAGACACATTCAACCGCAAGCGTTCTTCTTCGTACGCTTCGTATTTTCGTGGTCAAAATTCTACTTCAGCAGGCCGCCGCGACCGGAGCTGAGTCGGATGCCCTGGACGATCATCTTGAGTTCTTCGGGGTTGTCGGAAATCTCGACGGCGGTGTCGATGGTGATGAGGTCTTTTTTGATCAGTTCGTGGAGGCTCTCATTGAAGCTGATCATGCCGGAATCGCGGCCGTTGCTGATGGCGGTGTCCATCTGCGTGATGCGGTTTTCCTTGATGAGGGCTTTGATGCCGGGGTTGGTGAACATGATCTCGCAATTGGGCACGCGCCCGCCGCCGCTGGCCCTGGGGAGTAGGCGGAGGCACATGATGGCGCGCAGGTTCATGGCGAGCTGGGCCCGGACCTGGTCGTGCTGGTTGGAGGGGAATAGATCGATGATGCGGTCGATGGTCTGCATCACGTTGGTGGTGTGGAGCGTGCTGAAGACGAGGTGGCCGGTTTCCGAAGCGCTAATGGCGGCCTGGAAGGTTTCCAGGTCGCGCATTTCGCCGACGAGAATCACGTCGGGGTCCTGGCGCATGACGGCCTTCAGGGCGGAGGAGAAATCCTTGGTGTCGATGGTGACTTCGCGCTGGTTGATCACGGCGACGCGATCGCTGTGCACGTATTCGATGGGGTCTTCGATGGTGACGACGTGGCAGCGGCGGTTGGAGTTGATATGATCGATAATGGCGGCGAGTGCGGTGGACTTGCCGCTACCCGTGGTGCCGGTGATGAGCACGAGGCCGCGCTGCATGGTGGCGAAGCGCATGACCGAGGGGGGCAGGTTCAACTGCTCGAAGGTGAGGATGCGGTTCTTGATGCGGCGCATGACGAGGGAAATGGTGCCGCGCTGGCGGAAGATATTGACGCGGAAACGGCCCACACCCTTCTCGGTGAAGGCCATGTCGAGATCGCCGCGCTTCATGAAGTAGTCCTTCTGCTCGGGGCTGAGAAGAACATTGAGGATGCTGTCGATGTCCTCGTTCTGCAGGGTGTCGCCCTCCTGGGCGCCCATGAGGCCGTCGACGCGGAAATAGACGGGGCTGCCGGATTTGAGGTGGATATCCGACGCATCCTTCTGCACGGCGCGCTGCAGCAACTTCACGAAGGTGGCACGATCCATCATTTGTTTTTCTTCTTCATGCGGTTCCGAAGAAACGCGGGTATGCCGAGATCCTCATCGGGATCGGTCGCGACCGGCTTGCTTCGGGTGGTTTCCTCGGGAAACAGGAATTGCTCCTCCGGAGGTGCGGGCATGGGGGCGACTTTTTCCCCGGCGGCGAGGGCGGCGGCGGGCTTCTCTTCTTTCCGAACGGTCTTTCGGCGCTCCCGGTCGGGGAGGGGCGGCGGTACGGAGGCGAGATAGGTTTTCTTGCCGTCGGTGGAGAGGAACTCTTCGGAGACGCCCTTGGGGAAGCCCGCGGCAATCACCGTCACCTGCAGTTCGGGGCGTTCCACTTCGTCGACCACCGCGCCGAAGATAATGTTGGCGTCGGGGTGAGCGGAATCCTTGACGGCAGTGACGGCGTCCTGGACTTCGCGCATGCCGATGTCGCAGCCGCCCTTGATATTCACGATGACGCCCATGGCGCCGTTGATATTGGATTGTTCCAGCAGGGGGCAGACGATGGCTTCCTGGGCCGCGCGAATGGCGCGGTCTTCGCCTTCGGCGGTGCCGATGCCCATGAGGGCGCGGCCTCGGGCCTGCATGATGGTACGCACGTCGGCGAAGTCGAGGTTGATCAGGCCGGGGATGGTGATCAGTTCGGAGATGGCACGCACGCCGTTGTGGAGTACTTCGTCGGCGTTCTTGAAGGCGTTCAAGAGAGACATGTTGTTCTGGCAGAGGGTGGCGACGCGGTCGTTGGGAACCACGATGAGCGTATCCACGTGCTTCTCGAGTTCGGCCAGACCGCGGAGCGCGAGGTTCATGCGCTCCTTGCCTTCGAAGCTGAAGGGCAGGGTCACGATGGCGACCGTCAGAGCACCGTTGGAAGTGGCTTCCTGAGCCACGATCGGCGAAGCGCCGGTACCGGTGCCGCCGCCGAGGCCGGCGGTGAGGAAGACCATGTCGGCTCCGCCGAGGACCTCTTTGATGCGCTCGCGGTCTTCCTCCGCGGCGCGGGCGCCCACACCGGGCTGTGCGCCGGAGCCGAGGCCGCCGGTGAGCTCAACGCCCACTTGCAGGCGGGTGCCCGCGGGCGAATTTTTCAGCGCCTGCGCATCGGTGTTGATCGTGATGAAATCGACGTCCGACAGTCCGGCCTCGATCATGCGGGTGACGGCGTTGCCGCCGCCGCCGCCGATACCGCACACCTTGATAACGGCGCGCTGGTCGAAGGATTGAAACTCATCCGAAATGGATACGGTCATGTAAGAAAACTCCCGTGATCAGGGCGCCATGGTAGCACCCCATTAAAGTCCGGCACAACTAGGCCCGCGTGGGCGATCATCGGCATACCAAGTCCTGATCGAAGCGCAAATCAAGGTACTCCTGGCAGGGCAACTGACCGCCCTTTTCGCGCCAGAGAATACTCAGGCGTTCGGCCTGCTTCTTATAGTCACTGCGCCCCCAGCGCACTTCGTAGGGGGCTTCGTCCCAAATCATGGTGAGGTTCATGGGCCCTTCGGCGGAGATTTCCGAGAGGGAGACCTCGGCCGAAATAGGCGCCTGGGAATAGGCCTCCCAGAGCTTTAGGGCCTCCTGGACCGCGGGTTCTTCGAGGCGAATACCCGCGCTGATCACGCCGAGGTCGGGAACGTTGGTGATGAGGGGTTCGCGCACGGGGTCACCCGGATTGGTTTCCTTGAGCACGACGCCGTCGCGATCTATCAGGAAAGCGCGGCGCCCGGCCAGCAGGGTGGCCGCGGCCTGACGCTCGGTAAGATGAATGATGAGCGTGCTGGGCAGTTCGCGCTGCACTTCGGCCGAGGCCACATAGGGAATGGATGCGACGCGCCTGGCCACGGCGGCCTTGTCCAGGAAGAGCAGGCTGTCGGCCGTGGTGATCTGGGTCGCGGCGACGACCTCCTCGGAGGTGACGGCGTCATTGCCGAAGACGATGATGTCCTGAACGCGGTAACGGGGCGAATTGATTGCAAAGTGGTAGAAGGCGTAGAAGAAGAGGGCGATGGCAAAGACGCAAAGGCCCGCCTCGACCAGAAAGACCGACTGGCGCAATCGCCTGCGGAACCCGCCGGAGCGACGCCTCCCCGTCATGTGTGCGGCGACCAACGTCATCATCGATCTCCCAGTGCCGCCAGGAGCGGCTTTGCAATTCGGTTGATGTCGCCCGCGCCCATGATCAGAACGAGGTCCCCCGCTTCAAGGGCGGGGGCGAGGGTGCCGGGCACGGCGTTCATATCCTTGATCAATTCCACGTGAGGCGCGCCCAGGCGGTGGGCCGCATCCACAATCATGCCGGCGTCGACGCCCGGCAAGGGGGCTTCGCGGGAAGGATAGATTTCGGTGACGATGGAGCGATCCAGCGCGGAGAGTATCTGGGCGAAATCGTCGCAGAAGTACTTCGTCCGGCTGTAGAGATGGGGCTGGAACACGGCGATTACACGGCGGGGCTTCAGCCAGCGAACGGCCTCCAGAGTGCTTGCAATTTCGGTGGGGTGGTGGGCGTAGTCCTCCACCACGGCCACGCCGCGCACTTCACCGCAATACTGAAGGCGGCGGCCCACGCCATCGAAGTGATGGATGCCCGCGGCGATGGCGGGAAAACGCATGCCGAGGCAGAGCCCCACGGCGCAAGCGGCGAGAGCATTGCGAACGTTGTTCTCGCCCAGCGCGTGGACGGTGATCGTGCCGAGGCGGCCGGTCTCGGGCAACCGCTCGTCATAGCTGATGACGTCGAAGGTTGTTGCGGCATTCTTGAGGCGGTCCGCGATGGACGCCTCGGGATCGGGCTCGGCGAGGCGCACGTTGGCCGCCTGCAACGAATGCCCTTCACCCAGGCCATAGGTGAGCGTGATACTGTCGATATCCTTAAGGATATCGGCGCAAGCGGGATCGTCGCCGCATAGAATGGCGTATCCATAGAAGGGGACGCCATTGCAGAATTCGGTAAAGGCGCGTTTGATCTGATCAAGCGTGCCGTAGTATTCCAGATGCTCCGCATCGATGTTCGTGACGACGGCGATGGTCGGGTGAAGTCGCAGGAAGGAACCGTCGTGTTCGTCGGCCTCGGCCACGAGATACGCGCCGGTGCCCCAGCGGGCGTTGGTGCCGCTGCGGTGGAGAATGCCGCCGATGATGCTGGTGGCGCCGATATTGGCCACGTCCAGAATCGCGCTGATCATGGAGGTGGTGGTGGTCTTCCCGTGGGTCCCCCCCACCGCAACGGCGTTGGGCTTGAGCCGCATGAGATCGGCCAGCAGATCGCTGCGGTGCATGACGGGGATGTTGCGCGAACGAGCGGCGCATATTTCGGCGTTGTCCGCCGCGACGGCCGCCGAGACGACCAGAATGCCGGCGTTGCCGATGTGCTGGGCGCTGTGCCCCAGATGGAAGACGAGCCCGAGGGATTCGAGGCGCCGTGTAATCGGTGAAGCGGACAGATCGGAGCCTGAAACCTCATAGCCAAGGTTCAGGAGAATCTCGGCGAGTCCGCTCATGCCGATCCCGCCGACCCCGACAAAGTGCACACTTCTCTTCTGACCGGTCATGCTTACCTTCCAATACACCATATGTAGTGTCAGGCGCTATCATATCAGAAGTGCGACCACAAATAAAGGGGTCAGTTCGACCACGCCCGGGCTCCGGGGAGACTCGCAGGAATCATAGACGTCGCCTATGTGAAGTATTATGGATTCGTCCGTAATCACGCTTCAGACCCCCCGAACGAGGTCCCTTTTCAGTGGCCAGCATGGCCGGCAAAAACCGCTCCAGAGCCTTGGCGCTCATGACCTTAAGGAATTTAGAGCGGGGGCCCAATATTTTGCTTTACTTTTGAAAAAAAGATGCTATACTAAGCCATTCTCCACCGGAGAATCGTGGAACAGTGAGTGTGGCTTCCTCTGAACGGCTGGGTGCCGACAGAACAGCAGTGACAACTGGGCGACCGCCTCATTCCGCGTGAACCGATTATATGGTTACGTCCGCCACAAGGTCGAATCAGTGTGGATGACGCAGCCCTGTAATAGACTTCAATTGACACTGTACCTTAACTGCAATTGGAGTACAATCAGTCCTTAACTTGGAAAGGAGGGATATCGGTCTCACAGTAAAAACCACATTAAAGTCTGCACTGGTCTTCAATTTATCTAAATCTTCAAAAGGAAAAGAGAGTTATGACAACCCTTAGACGTCCTAAATCCAAGCGAGGCTTCACCCTCATTGAATTGCTGGTAGTTATCGCCATCATCGGCATTCTTGCCGCCATCCTGTTGCCCGCTCTGGCCCGCGCCCGTGAAGCCGCGCGTCGCGCCAGCTGCCAGAACAACCTGAAGCAGTGGGGCCTGGTCTTCAAAATGTACGCCAATGAAGCCAAAGGCGAACGTTTCCCCGACCACCAGCCCTTCCAGGACGAGCAGATCTTTGATGCTGCGGCGAGTCCGCAGTGGGGCGGTATCTGGGCCATGGCGCTCGGACCGGCGGGTTACCAGGTTTATCCCGAATACCTGACCGACTACACGATCGGCAAGTGCCCGTCCTCCACCATCAAGGGTGCTGATGGCCTTGGCAACGGGCCGGACAACGGCAAGGGTATGTTCATGCAGGATCTCGTACAGAGCCCTGCCAGCTACCCCACCGTACCGCTTGGCGCTGTCGCCTTGGATTCCTGGTGCAAAATGGCCAATTCGTGCGCTGGCGAGACGCCCTACTTCGGTAACTGGCGCCAGCGCGATTCTGCCCAGGTCCGCAGCATCTACGTGACGTTCGACTACAGCTACATCCACCACGTCATCCAGTCCGAGTGGATTGCCAATGTCGTTGACAATCAGTGGGCCGCAGAGCAGATGCGTGATGGTGGCGGCGCACCTACTTCAGGTCTCTTCGACATCAATTCCGACCGTGCGTCCCAGGTTTCTCTGCCCTTCACCACTTCCGGTGGTACCTGGCTGAAGAACGAGACGGTGCTGGCGATTCGTGAAGGCGTTGAGCGCTTCCTGATCACCGACATCAACAACGCTGGTGGCTCCGCTGAAGCCCAGTCCACGATCGCCGTGGTATGGGACCAGGCCAGCCAGGACGGCACCTACAGCGGAACGACCGGTTCCGGCACGGGCCGTTTCAACCACGTTCCCGGTGGTGCGAACATCCTGTACATGGATGGTCACGTCAGCTTCGTGAAGTACCCGGCCGAGCACAACCAGTCCACCTGGCCGCTGAGCCAGGTCTCCATGACCAAAGGCACCGGCTGGTAATCAGCTCGCTGCGCAAGCAGGAGTTAGTTACCTGGTAGTCTGAAGTTACCAAGTCGAGCGTGGAAGGTTCTCAGAACCTTCCACGCTTTTTTGTTTGGCGTGGATAGGTGTGTTAAGTCTGGTCGCGCGATTGCGGATGGACGAGCGGGGCTGGGTCTTATGGGTCTTATGGGTCTTATGGGTCTTATGGGTCTTATGGGTCTTATGGGTCTTATGGGTCTTATGGG
>JBHEKR010000522.1:0-35639 GCA_041859365.1 Candidatus Hydrogenedentales bacterium | reverse complement strand
CTTCCAGCGGCACGTGTTCGGCCTCGTCGGCGTACAGCCTTGAGGGGCTGTGTCCAGTACCGAGAAAACTAAGCTTGAACTAAGTTGCAGATATACAACAGGTTAACTGTTGTACAGACTTGGAACTTCGGACTAAATGCGGAATCGGTGTTCTCCCGGCGACATAGGCGATGGAATATTGGACTGGCGTAGCCCAATTTCCCCTTCACGGCTGCCGTCTGTCGTGACGCGCGATCAGGGCGGTTTGTTGCCCATGGAACAAGTGGCCGTGGGCTTGAGGACTGTCCTGACCGAGCGGCCAGTTTGGCGGGGGAAGTTTGCTGATTGCGCGGTTTGAGGCACATAGTGATCATCATCAACGTCCCTTCACCCACAAACCCCGTCCCAAGTCCCTCCATGTGTGGGTGGCACCCGTGGGGCCTCACCCTTCGGTTGCGAGGCAACCCAATCACAGCCGAGACGGCTATGCCACATTCTTCGCAAAACTACTCTTGAGATCGTACACACGGGCGACGCTGTCGCTACTCTTCACGCCTGAGTCCCTTGATGAGCTCGAGGAGCCTGCCCTGGGTCTGGTAGTAGCGCAGATTGCCCTTCTTGTCGAGGAGCACAATTTCGGGAATGAAGACAATACCATATTCTCCGAAAATCGTCTGCTCGTCCGTATCGCGTAGCACGGGGAACGGAATGTTGTAGTTCTTGATATAGTCGGCAACTTCGTCCTTCGCGCTGATGGCGTCGTGGATGCCGATGAAGGTCACGTCTTCCTGATCCGCGAGCAACTGCCGCAGGGTCAGGAGCTCCCGGATGACTACGGGGCCCATATCTTCGTCAAAGCCCGCCCAGAATAGCATGACGACCACCTTGCCCTTGAGGCTTTCGAGGGTGAGCGGCTCACTGTTTACCCAAGTGTCTCCCCGTAGCGCGGGTGCGGGTTTCCCCACGAGGCCGTCCAGATTATTGGCGCCTGGAATTGCCGGGCGCGGCGCGAGTTCGGGCGTGTACTGCTCGAGCTTGAGTTCGGCGGGCTTTACCTTCTTCAGGTCCACCTCGAAGGGAGCGCGCTGAAAGCGGAGCTTGTGCTCGGCGCGCAACTGGATAGACTCGACCGCCGGGATGAAATTCAGCGGCATGCTGAACTGGCCCTTTTCATCGCTGACCACGCTGTAGGGTACGGGCAGATTCAGCGCGGTAACCAGGACAGGGCCGCTGGCCTGGCCCTCCGCATCCTTAATGGTTCCGGTAATAACCGGCAGCGGCTCCAATTCGATGGGACTCAGGTCCACATCTTTCACTTCACCCAGGGCCACCTGGATATCCACCGGAGACGGATAAATGTAGCCGGGAGGGGCAATTACCGACACGGCCCCGGGCCCGCCGGGCACTTTGAGGCTGAACTCGCCTTTGTTATTGGTAAAGGTGTCATCGTAGAGCGTGGAACCTTCTCGATACGTGATGCGGGTGCCGCCGCTGGGCTTCTTATTCGGCAGGAGCACCTTGCCGCGAATGTATTTCGCCGGCTTCATCTCAAAATTTACCGGCGGCATGTCGGTATCCGGAGCAACTTCCAGGGGCGCGGGTGCCGGCGGCGCATAATCCGCGTGGCGGACGGCGATACCATAAACATCCGGTTCGAGTCGTACGGTGTAGAAGCCCTCGTTATCCGTGACAGCATTGGCGAAAACCTTCTGCCCCTGTGTGCCGGTGCGAAACACCGATACATGGGCGCCAGCCACGCTTGCGCCGCCAAAGGTTACGCGCCCACTTACCCGCCTGCCGCGCTGCAGAACGATATTGCGCTGCTTACTTTCCACGGGGAGGTAGTTCACCGCTGAATCGGCAAACTCAGGATGGCCCAGTACCGCCTGGATAAAGCCCCCCGCAGGCAACTGGGGAATTACGAGGATCCCATCGTCCGTACTGCGAAAGGCCGGAAAACCATAGGGCACCAGCTTTTCCACGGAGACCGGAATACTTCGCTGGATGAGCATGGAACTGATTTGCGCGCCCGCAATAGGTTTGGACTGGGAATCGAGGATTTTCAGGGTGATCAGGTCGGCGGGCTGGAGACGAATCTCAACGGTGGCGTCGCCAACGACGAGTGCGGAGGCGCCACCGATGGCCAGGCCTTCCTTAAGGCCCACCACTTCGGTAACCGCGACGTCAATCTTATCCAGGCTGAACTTGCCGTCGCTCCCGGACTCGGTCTTTCGAACATCTCCCTTCTGTACCACCCAGACTTGGGCGCCAGCCACGCTTTTGCCTTCGCTATCGACGACGATGCCGTCCAGCTTTGCGGCCGATGCCCCAACGGCGGTGGCGACGGCCAGCATAAAGGCTACGAGATGAATACAGCTTAAACAATACTTCATGAAAAAACCTTCCGGTTGGACAATCTGGCGTATATCTAGGATTGCAGCGATCGAATCACGGAGACGGGTGGCAGACCGCTGGTTTCCAGTAGCACCTGGCCCCGACGATCAACGAGAAGCGTCGTGGCGCCCCCTTCGGGCTTGCCGGAAAGGACGGGAACCGTGGCTTCTCCACAGTCCGGCGCCGTGTCGGAGACAAGCGCGATCACGAGATCGGGCATATTTAGAAGTTCCTTAACTCGACTGAGACTTTCCATGAGCGCGGGGATACTGGCCCCATTCACATACAGGAGCAAGGCGGGAGAGTTCGCACAAATTTCGGGGGCGGGGAGAGATCCACACAATACGGGCCATTGCTGCCACTTCAAGGTCTCGCCGCGCCGTGTGCTTCCATCCTTAGCGCCGTCGACGGCGATATCCCCCAGGGGCTTTACTTCCGCAGGGGCCAGGTTGAAGGTCGCGGACTCGCCGCTGCTTTCCGCCCCTGCCCGAGCCGCGAGCCGCTGGGGTACGCCCGGCACAACGGCACTCCAGCGAAAAGAACCGTCCTTGCCGCTGACGGCCTGCCACAGCAAGATGGCATCCGCAGCGGATTCGCCGGGGAAGAAAGCACCGACTGAGACACCCGCCACCTCGCGACCCCGTGCGTTGACGGTGCGCCCTTCCACGGTTGCCGCGTCGAAGAGTTGGACCGTTCCCGGGGCGCTCTGGGACTTCTCCAGAGTGAACAGGGCGACACCATTGGAGTTGGGGTCATCCACGCGGCCCAGCAAGGCTCCGCTGGCCGGAAACTCTTCCAGGTGAATGGTTGCGAGGCCCTGGGCGTCCGCGACGTGCCAGCCAATCTGCATGGGGCGCAACAGACTGACGAGGGCCCCAGGGACCGCCGAGCCATCGCCGCGCACGATCTGCACCTGATAAGCCGGCAACGGGCGAAGCCACATTCCGGGCAGTTCAACGTCGGCTCCTTCGCGAATGGTGGTCTTCATGTGCTGGGTGTCCGGCGGAAAATAGCCTGGCGTCGAGTCGAGCCGGATGGCGTTCTCCCCTTCGCCCGCCGTGAATTGAAAGTCGCCTCCCGGTCCGGTGCGAACCACGGCGGCATCGGCGCCATTCGTCGTCAGGGTAATGCGCACGTCGCGGATCGGTTTCTCCGTAACGGCATCTCGGACGTTGCCGCGAATGGTACCGAAACCGGCCACAGCGAGGCGCACGCGTTCCACGGGCCGCTCGCCGGTGATGGTGAGCCGTTCCCATCCGGCACTGCGCATGCCCGCGCCCTGAGCCTGATACATGTAGACGCCAGGCTTCAACCGCATGGAGAACTGTCCCGTGATGCTGGAACTGGCGGTGGAGGTATCGTGGGGCGGCTGCGCGTTCTGAATCAGGACGGCGGCCTGGGCGATGGCCACCTGGGTGGCGCGTGAGACCACTTCGCCCTCCACCAGGACTCCGGGATTCATGGTTATGCGTACGTCGGAACTTCCGGCCTCAGCGTCGATAAAGCCCTCCTGTGCAAAACTGGGGTGGCCAACTTTCAGGTCAATCTTGGCACCCGCTGGCGCCAAATCCAAGACAAACTTGCCGTCGGCATCGGTGACGGGTTCGGCGTATCCGAACTGTTTCAGCTTCGCCAGGGGAATCCCCACTTTGTGGGTACCCTTCACCAGAAAGCGGGTGATGCGCGCGCCAACGACGGGCACGTCTTTCACGCCGACGACGGTACCCCGCACGGTGGCGGCGGGCTGGAGCGTGATCCGGATCGGCGGTATCTGGTCGGCCACGGCGACGGTCAGGCTCTGGCCGCCAAAACCGTAGCCGGGCGCGACGGCGAAGAGCCCGACGGCTCCTGGTCTAACATCGGGAAACACAAAGTGACCCGTATCTGAAGCGGCAACATCCAGCAGAGCCCCACCGAGACCCGGCTCCAGAAATACCTGGGCGTGGGCGATGGGTTGATTGTCGGGGCCGCTTACCTGGCCTTCGATTGCGATCGCCCCGAGGGCGGTGTGTACGGCCAGCAAGGCGGATAGCAGCGGTATCATATTCTCTCCTTCAATCGGGACGCCCCATCGTATAGAAAAGTGTCTGCTTTATCCAAATTTGACGCGGCAAATCGGCAGGAAGTTGACACTTGTGCGCGGCCTCTCATAGAATGGCCGTGCTTTCCAGGAGGGAATACTTGCGCAACGTCAACGTCAAATTCTTGCGTCCCGGCCAAATCGTGGCCGATGCCGTCACAAACGCCAACGGCGCCGTACTGTGTCCGATGGGGTACAAACTGACGGAGCAAGCGATCCAGCGGCTTAAGAATGCCAGCGTTATCACCGTGTGGATCGAAGGCAGCAGCAAGCCGGGAATTGACATTGAAGCGCGACAGGCTTCCCTGAACAAGCGATTTGCAGGCATCGGTGATCCGAATCTTCTTGGCATCAAATCGATTCTGCAGAAGCGACTGGACGGATTGAAAGAAGAATACGGCGCCTGACACGGTTTGGCAGCGCAGCTACGCTGGCAGCGAATTCCCTTCGAGACCTGCGATATTACCCCGCTCCTCTTCGGGCCGGGCCTTGAATTGAACCAGCTACGTGGCGACGGGATTCGTCCTGTTTGCTTTTGGGATCCGCGGCGAATGGCCCTGTCAGCCGAACTGCTCAAAAAAAAGGTGGAAGACCTTTCCAGCCTGCCAACGCTTCCGGCCTTTGTAACCGTCATCTCCAGCATGGTGGACGACGACTCCACCAGCGCGCAGGAAATCGGTGAAATCATCCAGCGTGACCAGGTGCTTAGCGCGCGATTGCTCAAGTTGGTGAATTCCCCGGTGTATGGCTTTCCCCGCCGCATTTCCTCCGTGACCCACGCCCTCGTTTTGCTGGGGTTCAATGTGGTCAAAGGCCTGGTGCTCACGACGGCGGTTTTCAGCGATCTGGCCAAGGAGACCAGCGGCCTGTGGAAGCACAGTCTCGGTACGGCGCTCCTCAGCCGCCATATTGGCCGGGAACTGGGTGTGCTGGACCCGGAAGAGTGCATGGTTGCGGGCCTGCTCCATGATCTCGGCAAGGTTATCCTCGCCCATCTTGCCTTGGAAGACTATCTGGCGGTGATGGCCGAAGCCCACCGGCGGGGTTGCCACGTTTCCGTCGTGGAGCAGGAAGTTTTCGGAGTAGACCACAGCCGTATTGCGCTGTGGCTCGCGCTGCGCTGGCATTTGCCCGAGCGCCTGACCGATGCCCTGACCTATCATCACCACCCCTCCCGGGCGAAGGGCAGCGTTCAGATGGCGGCGATTGTTCATCTGGCGGACATCCTCGCGCGGGCTCAGGAATATGGCGAAGCGGGCGACGGGACCCTGCCGGAATTGGATCGGGAGGCCTATGAGAGCCTCGGATTGAGTCTGGAGCAGATTGACCGGATCATGACTGCCGCAGACGAACAGTACCAGCAGGGTGCAGACGTCTTTGCCACCGGAGTACGAAAGTGATGAGCGTGGCGGAAACCGGGCTCATACTCGTCATCGATTCCGAGACCAATACGAACAGCGAAGCAGTGTCGATTCTGGAGCGTGCGGGCTACGGGGCGACCACAGCGGCCCGCCCCGGTCTGATACAGGCCATGATTCAGGACACGCCCCCCCACTGCATCATCGTTCCTTATGAACTGCCTGGCACGGCGCCCGGCACGACCATGGCCCAGGAGCTGAAGAACGACACCATCTACGGCCACCTCCCCATGCTGATGACCCTGAGCCGGGAAGACCTCTCGTCCGTCGACTGGGTGAAATTGAGGGTGGACGAATTTCTGTTATCGCCTTATGCGCCCGAAGAATTGCTGGCCCGGGTGCAAATTTGCCTGGCGCGGGCCCAGCGGGACTTGAACGCGAACCCCTTGACCGGGTTGCCCGGCAATATAGCCATTATCCGAGAAGCGGAGGCGCGACTGGGTCGCGGTGACGCCTTTGCCGTGGCCTACCTCGATCTCGACCATTTCAAGCCGTTTAATGACAAATATGGCTTTATCCGGGGCGATGAGGTGCTCCGCATGACGGCGCGCGTCGTGGTGAATGCCGCCCGCGCCACAAAGAGCGACCAGTCTTTTGTCGGCCATGTCGGTGGCGACGATTTTGTCTTAATTGCACCGTCAGAATTGATTGAAGGGGCGTGCGAAGAAGTCCTGCGCAATTTCGACTTGCTCATTCCGAATTTTTACGATGAAGAAGACCGGATCCGGGGCGCGATTCATTCCATCGACCGGCAGGGCAACACGAGCACCTTTTCGATGATGACCTGTTCCATCGCCGTCATCGACACGGCCGCCCACGCGGTGAAGCACGTGGCGGATATCAGCGCGCGCGCGGCGCAGGTGAAGAAGTACGCCAAATCGATCCGGGGTTCCAACACCTGCTTCGACCGCCGCACGTGAGAAAGCTCGCTCAGCGGTACGCCGCGGCGACCTCCTGCTCAAGCACAGCATACGTCTTTCGGAAGTTCGCATTCAGCGCCTCCTCCCCCTTCATGCCTTCCTTCAGGTTGCGCAGCATGGGTACCAGCCGCCGCTGTCCGTACTTGGTCCACAGTAAGTTGACGGTGGCGTGGGCCTGGGCGTAGGCCAGTGCGAGGGCGTCGGGATTAAGCTTGTGCAGTTGGCTTCCCTCCAACTGGCTGAGCGGGGAGGTCAGCCCCTGGGCATAGGCCGCCTGAAGCATCTGCGTTCGGACGGGGTCAATACTGCGAGACAGGGTCTCGGCCAGTCCTTCATTGAGCCACCAGGGTACGTTGGCCCCCACGAGTTGGCGCAGGGCTACGTGAACGTATTCATGATTCAGGCGTCGGGAGAGATCGTCCTCATCGAGAGGTCTGCCCTGTTCGTCCGTAACAGGAACGCGAATCTTTCCATCGAAGAGGGCGCCCACATGGCTGTCGAGCTGGGTGGCTTCGGCGAACTGCTCGGAGCTGTAAAGCACGACCTTCACCGTCTCCGGCGGATAAACCCCACCCAGCTTGCGACCGACGTCGGCATAAGCCTTCTCCAGAATCGAAAGAATCTTGAAGCGCGTGCTCTGGGGCAGATCACCGGGATAGCTCAACTGGAAATGGCGCGTTCCGGAACTGTTGAAATTCTGCTCGACAATCTCTTCGCGGAAGAGTTTGTCGTACTTCTCGCGAAGCCCCGGCCAGTCCGGACGCATTTCGAGGACGTAGTCCCATTGGGCCCGGGCCGACGGAAGGTCGTTATCCTGATAGTAGGCTTCGCCCAGCATGAAATGGGCTTCAACAAGACCGGGTTTTAGCTCGATTGCCTCTTCCAGACGGAAAATAGCGTCCGACACTTGATTGAGTTTCAGGTAATAGGAGCCAATCTGAACCAGGGGCGAGGGATTCTCGGGGTGGATGCCGATGGCGAGCACAAGATGGCGCACGGCCTCCTGATTCTTGCCTTCTTTCTCCAGAATGCTGGCGACTTCCTGGTGGGCATTGCACAGGTTGTGCTTGATGACGTCATTGTCGGAGGAGAGCTCGTAGGCCTCCTCAAAATAGGCAACCGCCTCCGAGAAACGCTTCTCGTTGTAGGCGGCGATGCCCAAGTCGTTGAGCTGTGCGGCGGATCGGGCGTACGCGGGGATGGCGGCTACCAGAACAAGAGCCGCCAAAATCCAGCCTGTATACGCGCTGTGCCCCATCGGCCATCAGCCTCCGGGAATGATTGCTACGGCCTCAATCTCGACCTGGATGTCCATGGGGAGTCGCGCCACCTTGACGGTGGTGCGTGCGGGGAAATTCTCCGTGAAGTAGGTGGCGTAGACGGTATTAAACACTTTGAAGTTGTTCATGTCCTTCAGGAAGCACGTTGTCTTGACGACATGCTCCAGGCCAGAGCCGGCATCGGTCAGGACCGCCTTGAGATTCTCCAGCGTCCGCACGGTCTCCTCTTCAATGGTCCCGGGTTGGGCGCCACTGCCGTCTTTGGCGAAGGGGCCTTGACCGGAAACAAACACGAGGTTGCCTGCGCGAACGGCGTGGGAATAGGGGCCGGCCGCCGGGCTGGCGTTCGGGGCAAAGATGCATTCCTTACTCATGAGTCATCCTTATGAATACTTCTGACGGACATTACCTGTACCTAGAAGGTATCACGCCGGGGCGGGGACGTGCAACACGCGGAAAGGAAAATGGTCGCCTGAAATGGGAAAAATCAGGCGGAAAGGCAGGCTCTATCCCGCCTGACGCCGCTTTTCCGGGGTATACCGCGGGCTCACTCTAGCCAGAGGGAGTATGATCGCGCCCCATCTTTGAAGTGAAAGAGTTTCTGTGGCCGGAGGCCGTTGGCGCAGGCTCCGCTCTGGACTGCGGCGAGATCGAGGCCCGCCGCTTCGATTCGCTCCCGCGTTTCATCTGGAACAAGATCAAAAAGTGAGATTGTCTGGCTGGCGGGAAAAGTCATCGCCATGACGGGGTTGCCAGGGCAGGGCTACGCGAAGGGCGTCGGGCTCGTAAAGGGCCCGAGAAGGATTTTCGACAAGGCGGGCAGAAGGTGTGCGATGGGCTCCAGCTTATCGGCGTCGAAGTCCAAGGCACTGAAGCGGGTCGCCGGGTCCGTTTCGTCGTTTTCGATCGCGCCCAGGATCAACGTAAGCAGCCCGAGACGTGCGGCGCGTGGTATGGCAACGGTGCACCCGAAATCCAGCCAGACCACCTCCGGGGCTCCCGCACTACTGCGGCGAAATCGGTAGTTGCCGGAATGGGGGTCGCCATTGATCTCGCCATGTTGGAAAGGCTTTGAAAGAGAGTGCACATGAGAATCAGACCAATCTGGCGCCGCTCTGATTCGGGCCAGTGGAGAATCGCGTCAAGCGGTTGGCGTCACCTGACCGCGTGATGCCCACAGATCTGGCTTCGGGGCGGGAGCCCCGCAGAGAAACCGACGACTCTCACTCGGACAGGGACCAGTAGAGGAACATGGAGAGCGAGGCGTCGTCTACTGGTTCCAGAGACTCCGAAAGGGGTGATCGCAAGTAACCGGGGAAATGCAGGGTGGCGCGTACGGACACCACCGCGCCGGTCCTGGCGGGCGCGTCCGTCATTCGAAAGGTAGCCGGCTTGCTCGGGTCGAGTATGGGAAGCGTCAGCAGTGTTTCCGAGGTCTGGTCTGGCCGGACCGAGTCGAGCACGATGGAAGCCCCATAGTCGGTGAACGCTACGGCAACACGTTCGAGCGCCGCACCCTCAGGCACGGACTGAATCAGTCGGGGTGCATCGGGTTGGTTTCTTGTAATTCGATGTAACCCGCGGGAACAGAAAATTTCCCGCACGGGTGGAGTACCCCGCAGGTTGATATGAACGGAGAGATCTGTCCCGGCTCCATCCGGGAGAGAAATCCCGAGTTTCGTTCCGCCAGGCAACCGCATGCCCTCGTCTTCACTCCACTGAGTGGGTTGCCCGGAGTCGAGAGCGCCGACGACGTAGTGGCGCTTATCGGGTATCGCGCTGTCCTGATAGAACAGGCTCACGCCATGAGACGGACCCCTCACCTCAATGGCGTTGACCCAGGCTTCTTCGGCGATGGGCGGCGCGAGTTCCCATTCCAGCGTGCCGGGGATATCCCCTGGCACTCCGGCTCCTTTCAATCGGAATTCGTGGGAGAACTCTCTGACAGGTTCACTCCACACGTCTTCGGTGGCTAAGGGCGAATTAGCGCCATCCGGATATGTAATCGCACACCCTTCGGCGGGCACATGGGACGCGGGCGCCGCCCGGCCCGCGAGGAGCGCGTCCAGGGCTTCCGCGAGATCGTGGCGCGTCGCCGAGGGGCGAACTCCGCCGAGGCGATACTGGTCGTCAATTCTTCCCTTGTACACCTTCACAAAATTTTGGTCGAGAACGGCCACCTCGGGTGTACGCGTGATCTCCAGGGTTTTCACCGCATCGAAAGAGACGTCTTTCAGCACGGGATAGGGGATATTAAATTCCTGCGCAAACTCGGCGATCTCCTGAAGCGAGTCGGCCGGGCTCGCATTGACGCCGATGAATCGAACACCGCGCGGACCATACTCCGCGGCCAGTTGGTTGATTCTGGGCATATATCGCCGGGCGACAGGGCAGGTGTCGGAAAAGAAGAAGAGGACCAAGACCGGGATCCCGAGATCATGCTGCAACGTGATTTCCCGATCATAGAGGTCGCGAAATCGGAGTTCGGGCCGCGTCGGCGCAGGCTCGGCCGCCCCACGGAGTACGTATAGCAGTGCGAATGTCAGTACCAGTGCTCGTTTCATGGCTTTTCCTCGACGCGCGGGATCGGCTGAATTCCCGCCATGATTTGACTCGACACAGGCCGACAAGGTAAATTTCAGGCGCACCCGCGATCCACGTCATCGCGGTCGTTCCAATCTGGACGAACCCCTCCCCACCACCTTAACCGCCGGGAAGAGCCATGACCAGTCCGATCGCCGTTGCGAAAGCAGACGAAATAGAGTCCGGCAAGTCTATTGCCGTTACATGCAACCACGAATCGGTGGCCATCTTCAACATCGACGGCGCCTTCTATGCCTGCACCAACCGCTGTCCCCATGCGGGGGCTCCGCTGCAGAACGGCTTTGTGAACGGCACGGTGGTGACTTGTCCGTGGCACGGCTGGCGATTTGACCTGGCCGCCGGGCCCGATGCGCCCAGGGATGGCGTGATCCGATATCCGGTCAGCGTCGAGAACGGCGAAATTCTAATCCATTTTCCGGTTGCAGACTGACGGGGCGGAAGTTCCCCGAATCGAAAGGATAGACCATGCTGGTACACACTGTATTTTTCTGGCTGAAGCGGGATCTGGACCCGACGCAACGCGCCGCCTTCCGTGCGGGCGTCGAGACCTTGTGCGATATTGAATGCGCGGAAGCCGTCTACGTAGGTACGCCGTCCACGACCGCGCGTCCCGTAATCGACCGAACCTACGACATAGGCCTCACGGTCGTGTTGAAGGATCTGGATGCCCACGATGCCTATCAGGTGGACCCGATCCACAAGAAGTTTGTGGATGATTTCGGGACGTACTGGGAACGGGCGTTGATCTACGACGCCGACTAAAAGTTGGACGATTTCTTCATCGTTCCCCCTGTGCCCAGGAGACGCGCGGCGGCTACATGGCCCAGTCGTTCTGCCGTCGTGGCGGGATCCAGCCCTTTGTAGAGGTGACTTACGTCGGCTCCTCGCTCGATGAGCAACTTCAGGATGCCCACATCCCCTATCGATACGGCCTCATGAATCGGGGATTTGCCATTCTCGTTACAAACGTTGGGATCGGCCCCTTTTTCGAGCAGCAGCTTCACCATGGCGAGGTTGCCCTGCCGGATCGCGAACAGGAGAGGCGTCCAACCATGCGACTGGGTGCGCAGGTGCACGTCGCGCGGGTGCTCCGCGAGTCGCTTGCGAAGAAGTCCAATTTCATTGCTGAGAATCGCATCCATGACGTTGGGGGGCGTTTCGAACTGAGGCCCGTTGATTGCGAGTTCGTTCAGCTTGGCAGCGAGCCTTCCATGGTTTTCCCGCAGGGCGGCGGTGGCCAGATTGAGCCCCTCCGCAGTGGACTGGCGGGGATTGGCCCCTGCGCCAATGAGAAGCATGGCGCTTTCGTAGCCGCCCGCTTTAACCGCGATCTGGAGGGCGGTCTGGCCCCGTCCATCTTGCGCGTCCACCACGGCGCCGCGCTCGACCAGCCACCGGGCCAGACTTGGATCATGCTGCTTGACGGCCAGCATGAGGGGCGTGGTTCCGTTGCGGGATGCCTGATTGACATCTGCTCCCCAATGGATAAAGAGCTTGACCATCGCGAGATTCTCTTTTTCCACGGCAATAAAGAGCGGCGTCCGGCCTTCGCTCTCCCGGTGCTCGATGCTTGCGCCTGCCAGAAGGAGCTGTTCCGCGATTTTCTCGCATCCATAGGAGGAGGCGGTTATGAGGGCCGTGATCCCGTGCTTGGCCTTGTGATTGACGTCCGCCCCTTTTTCGATGAGTACCGCCACGGCCTCGGGAAGATTGTTCTTCGTGGCGCGGTACAGCGGGGTATCGCCTTTGCGACCGGTGCGATCCACCTCCGCGCCATGGTCTAGAAAGAGCCGCATGATATCGACGTGACCCTTCTCCGTGGCAATCAGCAGGGGCGTCTTGCCTTCGTCGTTGCGCTCATCGACGTTATTCCCCTTGCCGACGAGATTGAGGCAGGTGGTAAAGTCGCCTTTGTCGGCGGCACGGTGCAGTGTAGCGAAGAACCCCATTGAACTATCCTGTAGTTATAGTTGCCGCCATCATGCGCTATCGCACTCCCCACAGGTTGTATACGATCCGGGTCGCCAAAAAGTCAAGTAATTGTCCCGATTGGGACGGAAATTCCGGCTTTGCCTCGGCCGCGCTCGTCGCGTACAATGGGGCCGTATCCGATGAATACGCGGCCTGATTCTTGCCGCCAATCGGAACGCGCCACCCATCCCCCATAGCAGGAGTCCGAAGTGAGTTCAGCCAGCCGAGACAGAATGTACCTCCCCAATTCCAGCACCTGCTTCGTGTGCGGTGAGGACAATGCCTCGGGTCTCCGCACCCGTTTCTATGTCGAGGAAGATCGGGTTAAAATGCCCCTGACCGCCGTGGAACACCACTGCGGCTACGAGAATACCGTCCACGGCGGCATCGTCGCGGCGGCGCTGGACGAATGCATGGGCTGGGCCGCGGCGCGGGCGATTCGGCGCATGTGCGTCACGGCGGAGTTGACCGTCCGTTATATTGAACGGGTACCGGTGGCGCCAGACCTCGTAGTCGAAGCCGAAGTGACGAAAGCACACAAGCGGATGGTCTATACCGAGGCACGCATTGTCGACGGTACGGGAAAGGTATTCGCACGCGCGGAGGGGCGCTTCCTGCCTCTCAGTGCGGAAGAGACTCTGCGGGTCGATGATGCCCTACTCTATCGCGGTGGTGAAGAACGCGTCTTCGATGATCTCCGGGACACTCAGGTGCTGCCCGGAGTTTCCGGCTGATTCGGCCCAACATGGCCACGCGCGGAGCGGTGCTGGCCGCCGTCCTTCCCCGATTTTATCGTAGCGTGGGATTCATGCCCGGTTTGGATGTCGGGTCTGTTCATGCCCCCCTTGAGGTCGACGCCTCCTTACACTCGGATATATTCGCTCCCGGCACGCCCGCCCTGCTGGATGTCATCGTCGCTGATGCTTGCGGCGTGGAGTTTTTCGATTGGACAACGTCGCTGCGCCGAGTCCGGCTGCGACTCCAGCGTCATGGGGCCTTGTTCGTCTTCACGGGGCCCGCAGGCCCCGGCGCCGATGCTCTGTTGGCGGCCCTGCAGCCGCTGGGACTTGGTTTCTTCCAGGGCTGGCGTTGGGATGACGCACCGGAACCGCCCACCCTCATGGCGGACATATACGACCAGGAATCCGGGCCCGCACTCCTCCGCTTTCAGCGGTTCACCTATGATCCGGTAGCCCATGCACGGGAACATTTGCGCGAAATGTGCTTCGGCGTTGCGCTGGCCGTGTTGAACGAGGTGCCGGAACACTGGTACACCAGCGATGAAGCCCGTGGGCTGCACGAGGCCGAGCGCCTCGTCTGCCTGCTGGCCCAGGACCGCCATGCGGGCCCTTCCCTCCGCATGTTGCACTTTGTCTCCGCGCTGCACGCCTACAATCGCGCCTGTACGCTGGTTCCCCTGCACGTGCCGGCCTACCAATGTATGGCGGCCTTCTGGCGGGGCATCGGACGGCCCGACATGGGACGGCGACTCCTGACAACGATGGAGACGATACTCCCCTCGCCCGCCGGGGCAGAATCGCTGGAGCGCCTCACGGGCCAGGGTCCAGCGGACGTGGAATTCAACTACCCCACCCATCGGTCGGAACACCCGCTGCGACTCCTGTTTTTGTGTCACCCCGAATCGGATTACGGGGCCGACGTTCTATTCGATGGCCTCCGCAGGGTCCTTGGTGCGGAGAATGTGATCGGGTATCCCTGGAAACCAACCCTTCACGGTAAGAGCCCCGAGCTGGCCTTTGGTTATCCCTGCGTATTCAACTGGCCCGATGCCCCCGTGCCCCTCGGGGAACTGGAGCGCGCGCTTTCCGAAGGCCGCTTTGATGCCATTCTCCATTGTGATGCCCATGGTACCCTGCCCGCCGAGGAAACTCGCCGTCTTCTCGACGCCGCCGGAGACCCCCCCGTTTTCCTGCTGGATACCTGGGACGAATGCGCTAATCTTCAGGAAATCATTTCTGAGCGGGATGGCGTCCGCCATGTAGCGGGCTACTTCAAGCGCGAGATGGTCGCCGGTCTGGACTACGGCCCCAACGCCTGGCCCCTGCCTTTCGCCTATCCAGACGAGCGCTTTCTGGAATCCGAAGAGAGCGTGGAGCGCGAGGGGGTCTTCTGGGCAGGGAAACTAATTGGCGGCGCGCGCCGTCTCCTGCTGAGTTGGCTCACCCCTCAAGTTCCCATTGCAGGCGCCTGGGGCACCCCCTACACCCAGGCGGACTATGCGGCATTGTTGCGGCAACAAGCCATCGGTTTGTGCTTTTTCGGCAATGGCTTCGATACCGTCCGGTATTGGGAGTTGCCCGCTCACGGTGTCATGCTGCTGGCCGAGCGCTCGCCACTCGTCATTCCGAACAACTTTGAGGACGGGGTGCACGCGGTGTACTTTGACCACGCCAAGGACCTGTTGGAAAAGACGCGCTACTACCTTGCCCACCCGGACGAGGCGGCGGCGATTGCCCGTGCGGGCTACGTCCATGCCCGGGAGTTTCATACAGGGACCGTGCGCGCGCAACAGTGCCTGGGTGTGATTCAGTCGCGGTTGGTCGCCGGGAAGTCCTCGGGACCGCGTTGTCAATCGTGAAAGATCGAGTTTACTCCGGTATACTCTCCTGACCTATCCTGAGGAATTCATGAACGATGAAGTTGCGGGCCCTTTGCATCACCCTGATGATTCTAATCCTCTCCTGTCCGGTAACAACGGCGCAGGTGGGCGATACTACATCCGTTCCAACCCTTTATCTGTATGCGGAAGCGAATCGTTCCGTTTGGTTTGACCTCTACCTGAGCGAGGAACCGGCGAATCCCGCGCTGATCAGTGCGGCACTGGCGACGATGGTGGAAGAACACGATCTTGACGTCGTGGAGGGGTACTACGACGGCTTCGACGACGAAGAGGGAGCGAGTTGGTCGGGGTATTGGGCTGACGCGATGGAGGGGCAAAGACTGTTAATCTCGGGAGAACTCGAATTGGAACCGCTGCGACAGGCCCTCTCAGCGGTGGGTGCGGACACGCTGGCGGTTGAAGTTTACTTGCCGGAGGCTCCACATACAGAAATCGATTGGAGCGACGAAGCGGTAGTGCTGGAGGGGGACATGCAGTGGAATTCGACCGCCCTTCCTCTGGACAAACCGCTGCCGCGCCTGATTCTCTCCTTCGGTTTCACCCTCGCCTCTCTGGCGCTATGGTATGTACCGCCGCTGCTGTGCGGCATCCTGCTTATTGGATATGCGTTGTTTTTGCGCTATGCGGCGCTGAAACGCCCCATCGAGGAGGCCGGTTTCGCCTGTTTCGCGTGCACGCGAGGCTCCCTCTACAGTATTGTCGGGTTCTGGATTGCCCTGCTGTTCGCCAGCCGGATGTGGAGCCCACTTCTGCCGCTGGAATTGGCCTGGGGTCCTCAATGGGTGGAGTGGCCGTGGTCGCTCCTGCGAGAGGGTGCACTTGTAGCTTTCGCGACAATCCTCAGTGCAAGTGTGCGCATCATCGTCTTTCCGGTCTACGCGCGATACCCCGACGCAACCTGGACCCGACGGGATTTCGTCGTTCAATGCCTTTGGGGCTGCGCGCTGGCTGCGGTTATTATCATGACGTTCGGGGCACTGCCCCACTACCTGGACGAGTCTCCGGCCCGGGCGGTCGCGCTCACGGTGATGGCGGCAATCGTCGGAATCGTTGTGTACTGGCAATTACTCTATTCCATGGGGCTCGAACTTCAGGCCATCGACGAGGGCGAACTGCGCGAGCGCGTGGATGGATTGGCGGCATTGGCCGGGATTCCCCGTATCAACGGGGTCTACCTGATTTACATGCGCAAGACGCCGATACTCAATGCCTATGCGGCAAACAACCTGCGCGTCCTCATTACGGACTACCTGCTTCGACGTCTGAGTCGGCGGGAAGTCGACGCCATCCTCGCCCACGAAGTGAGCCATCTGAAGCGGCGACATCCCGAGCGACTTCGCAATATTATGGCGCTGAATTTTATCCTCTTCTGCTATGGTTCCATTGCGTTGTACTTGATTGGTCTGGCGGTGCTGGAGCAGTTCGTCACCCTGCCCTACGGAGCGACATCCACGTCCAGCATCGTGGCGGCGGCGCTGCCGGGAGTGTTGGCCATGCAAATCATACGCATGAGATATTCCCGCCGCTTCGAGCGCGAGGCCGATGACGGCGCCCTCGCATTGACGGGCGACGCGGAGGCCCAGATCGCCAGTCTCACAAAACTGACGCGTATGAACCACATGCCACTGGTCTGGGGCGGAAAATGGCGCGAACGGATGATCACCCACCCATCGACACTGGCCCGGGTGCGTCGAATTGCCGCGCAGGGGCGGGTCACACCGGAACGCGTGGAAGAACTGCTGGCTGGCGCCGCTGCCGAGGGGGATTCGACACTCGAAGCGGATTGCTATGACTGCCGCGGAAACACGAGTCGTCGCCTGTTCAATATGGAGTTCAAGCTCAAGCTGATTCGACTCAATGGCTTTGTGTTGCTGGTGTTGCCTGCGATCGGGGCCACGGCCGCCATGGCGCTGTGGTCGATGGGCGTCCCGCCGATGCCCGGCTGGGGCGCGCTCCCTCTCGCCGTGGCCGTTGCGCTGGGGCTTTGTGTTCTGTTTCAGAACCGGGCCGCAGTAAGGGGCTATCGCGATCTGGCCCGCCAGATGCGGGCGAAATCCATGGAGGGCCTGACCGGTGAATCCGGGCACTTTGTGACATTTGCGCCCAGCACCGACGCGCTCCTGTACGACGGATTCAATAACTGGGATGTGGGGCTGCTGCAGTTCGATTCAGCGGGATTGCACTATCGGGGCGACGGCACTACGTTCAGCCTGCCCCGGGAGAAGGTCCAGACGATAGAACTCGTCTCGCGTCCCAACTTCATCATTCCGTCGACGGAAATTTATGTGACATGGCTGGATAGTAGTGAATCAGGTCGGTCACGCACCTTCCTCTTCCGGGCGGCCGATGCGTCCAGTCTGATCGCGATGAATCGGGAATCACGACGGCTGCACCGGTCACTTCGAGAGTGGCAGCAGGCAGCCAATGAAGGAAGTACGGGAACGCAACCGCAGGCCCTGCCCTTACCTGGAAAGCTGGACGTGAAGGGTCAGCGCGTTAGTGACGTATCCAATGGAAATCGGCTCCTGGGCAGCGGATTGCAACACGCCCTGTGCGGGTTCGCCACGGCCCACGCGGCAGGCCTTCCGGCGATCGAACCCTTTGCAAGCTCGGCCGCCGGAGCAGCCGTCGCCACGGGCTGTGCCGTGATGTTGCTGATGGCCCCGCTCTGGCGCTTTGGCCGGACACATCGGGCCGCGTGATTCATTCGCCGCCAGAAACCTCCAGCACGTCAAGGGGGATCCTCCCATGCGTGGATTCCAGACGGACGGTGTGTCTACCCGCCGCAAGCCCCGCCTTTTCGAATCGCAGGGCACTGGATTCCGGGGCGGTTGCTTCGTAATCGATGTCTGTAATGTGCTGGCCGTCAATGAAGAGCTTCGCCTTACCGAGCTCCGGGCCTCGGGGCGCAAAGAGGGCGACGCGTGTGCCTTCCACGTTCCACTTGGCTGTTACAGCGTCCGCTACACTGACCGCTCCAATTCCGTAGGCGAATTGCGGATTGTCCTTCACCTCTTCCCACGCCGAGGCCAACTGGGCCGCACTGAGCGCGCCTTCGGACCAGAGGTAGCGGCGGGTCGCGGGTATCAACCCACCCTCAATTTCAAACCTTGATAACCGTGCGTGGCTGTTGGGCTCCAGCAGCAGACCAAAGGCCCCGGAGTTCGCAGCGAAAGGTCCCTCCCACGCCACCGTCTCGCCAATCTGTACAGCGAGTTGCCCACCATCGCTCCACGTGAGCATCGCATTCGTTTCCTCGGAGGCGGCGTGCGCGCCCTCGGCAGCCACGGCAATCTCACCCGCTTCATTCGCGTCAACAAGCCGCCAGTGAGCGACGCTGAGTTCCAAGGCTTGATAGCGCGTCCGGGTCAGGGGATGGAGCGAGGCATCGGAGCGCGGTTCGTCGGGTCCCAGTGGCATGGTGGCACCCCAGAGAATTCGCACGGAACCACGCGCTTCCAGCGTCACTTCTATCGATTTTGGAATTCCGGCCCACTTTAACAGGGCCAGGCTGGGTCCGCGATGGGCGCTGGTGACGAAGCCCCGATCGGTATAGGCCTGTTTCCAGGGACGGCTGGCGAGGTTGATGGTGCCGAAACCACCGGGATCCCGGCTGGGAAAGAGCACGTTGAAGATGCCCTCGCGGTCCACGAAGCCCGTGAAGGCCTGGCCCCAGATACCGTCATATTCGTTCTCGACGGGTTCGGCATGCCACACGGATCCCATCTGGTGAAGTTCCCACGCCTTTGGGTCCATGGCAGTTTCCAGAGGCGCGCGAAAGACGGCCTGGACATTGCGATTCATCGCCACCGAGGTCGCGGGGGCATAGAGATAGCCATCGTGCGCGAAAGAGGGGTGAAATTCGAGGAGGGGCGGGTGGTAGTTGTCCCCTTCGGGATGGAGCAGCAGCACCGCTTCGGACCAGGGCCCCTCGGGGTCTTTCGCGGTACGGACCAGATAGGCCCAGCCGAAATGGGGGCCTGAATCCGTCAGGGTCAGCACGAGCCAGTCTTTTGCCCGACGGATGAGGGTCGAGGCGTACTGGCGACGATACTTGTCTTTCAGCGCGGGCTGATCGCGTGTGGTCCAGACGGGCTTGGTGCTCCTGTGGAAGGGGCCTTCGGGCTTCTCGGCCCAGGCATAACCCACGCCGCTGTTGTGGGTGCTGTCGGGATTGAAAATATCTCCCCACTTCGTGCTCTGGGTGAGCCAGTCATAGACCAGGTGATACTTTCCATCGGCAAAAACCACGGAGACGTCCGGCGCATGCCCTTCGGGCGACTGCTCTCCTTCGAAGGTATGGGGTGCGTCGGAGAAGATCGGTCCGAGGTCCTCCCAGGTGGCGCCCCGGTCCGTCGAGCGCGACACGGTGCATACCATCGGCACATCGGCGGTGTAGTTGCGTCCGTAGTGGCCAATGTAACCATACCAGTTGCCGCTGGCGGGGTCTTCGAAAAGGAAAGCGTTCACTGGCCAGTCATGAGGGGCCTTGCCACGCGCCACGGGGCCGCCGGGACGATGGGTGAAGGTATCGAAGGATGCCTCACCGTAGATGGGATGGGCCAGCCAGGCGTCCCGCTGGGAGCCCTGGGCGAAGTCCGTGGCGCCCGCCGACACGACGAGAAAAAACAACGATGATAAGAAACTGAAGAGGCGCATAACACTCCGGAGGTTAAAGGAAATAGGAGGGATCATCGCCCACCGACGAGGGTCATGAAGCGTGCGCGGGTCTCGGCCAGTTCTGCCAGGATTGGGTGTGCCCACCCGTCTTCCAGGGCCTGTCCCATCGCGTTGTAGTACCAGAGCGTGCCCTCGCGCCCGCCCTTGAACTGATTCCAATAAGACTCGTCCCCGCTCGCCGAGTAACTCCGTATCATGGACTGAATGTTGTGAAGTTTGTCCGCCGCGAGAATCAGTCGCGCCTCCATCGGCGCATGGGCAATCCGGGCAATGTGCGCCTCCTTGCGAGGACGCCAGGCAGGCTTCGGGTCTTCCCAGGCGTCGGTACAGGCCCAGACGAGGTCCGCCACATTGTCCCGAAACTGGGCGCGGATTCGGTCGAGCACCGCACGACCGCCCTGATCTTCTACCGCGTCATGGAGAAGTGCAGCGATAAACTGTTCTTCGGTACCGTCGTATTCGCCAACCAGGGCGGCCACGGCAAAAAGGTGGGTGATGTAGGGCGCACCGCCACATTTGCGCGCCTGTCGACCGTGCAGCTCCTGCACGACCGTGACGGCGTCGATAATGCGTTCGGTGTAGATCAATTCAGCACCTCGCCGGTATGAATTTCGGCGTCACCGCCGGTCCATGACTTCGTTTCATCACTATCTCGATTTTAGCCAGGCGATGAGCTTTTCCGGATGGTCGGTCTGGATTCCATCCGTGCCCCAGGCCACAGCCTGTTCCCAGCAGGTGGGATCGCTCTCGTCCACAATGACCACGGCGCCCGCTTCGTGGCAGGTCTTCACAAAGGTGGCCGAAAACTCATCCCACACCGAGGCAATCACCCTGGGTCGAAATTCCTGAATCAGTGCGGCCAGATTGGCCTCGGGCCCCGGATCCGGCATGGAGATGCAGTCGGGGCAATTCTTCTTGATGAAGTGGTGCTGCTCGGAATCGCAGTACCAGAGGATGTCTTTCTCCATCTCGTATTTTGCGATGATCTTCAGGAGGACGGCGGGGTCGGCCTCCTTGAGATCGAGATAGATTCCTATTTTGCCCTTGCAGAGGGTCAGGATCTCGTCGAAGGTAGGGATGCGCTCATCCTTCCACTTTGGGTCGACGCGGCTGCCGATATCCATCGCCTTCAATTCGGCCAGAGTGAAGCTCGACACTTTGCCCTTCGCGTCCTTGGTGTAGGAATCAACCGTGCTGTTGTGCACGCTGACGATTTCGCCATCCTTCGTAGTGCGGAGGTCGATTTCCACATAGTCCGCGCCGAGATCGATGGCGCGCTGGTAGGCGGCCAGGGTATTCTCCGGACGATCTTCGTGAGCGCCCCGGTGGCAGACCACATAGACCCCGCCACTGCGCGGTGCGGGCAACACGTCGGACTTGAGGGGGACTTCCGCAACAGCGGGAAAACAGAGCGCCATCAGGGCAAGAATTCGAACAATCATTGACGTACTCCTCGGTTTGGTCCTTGATTGTTCGTGTTCGGGATGGCCATTGTCAACCGTTTACCGCAAATCGCGACTTGATCTGCGGAGGCGCTTAGGCCATTATTAGGGTACAGGCTAAACCCCGATACCGACCCTTTTCGCGTCGGTCGTTGAGAGAGGTTCTCGTGATTACCAGACTGCTGATTACCGGCGCATGCGCCCTGACCCTGGGGACGCTTTGCGCCCGAGCGGAATCCCCCGCCTCTTCGGTGGACTATACGAAGGATGTACACCCTATTCTGGCGGAACACTGCTATTCCTGTCATGCCGGCGACAGCCGCAAGGGCGGGTTCTTCATGGGGAATCGGGACGACCTGCTGAAAGGCAGCGAGAATGGTCCCGTGGTGGTCGAAGGAAAGGCCGACGAGAGTCTGCTGCTCAAGCTGGTGACCTCGCAGGACGACGACCTCGTGATGCCGCCAAAGGGACGACACCTGAATGAGACCGAGGTGGAGACGCTCCGCGCCTGGATAAATGCGGGTGTGCCCTGGGGCGAAATTGCTGCGGTCGAGCCGACTTACCAGGCCCCCCTGATTCTACGTTCTTCGCCCCCGAAAAGCGGTGCGAGCAACTTGGTTGACGCCTACATGGAAGACTACCTTGCGGCCAAGGGCGTTCCGGCGGGCACACTCGTCGACGATGCGACTTTTGCCCGCCGCGCCTACCTGGACATCACCGGTCTCCTCCCCACCCCCGAGGCCCTCGCGGCGTTCTCCGCGGAGCAGTCGGCGGACAAGCGGGCGGTCCTTGTCGATACGCTGCTGGCGGACAGCCAGGGCTACGCCGAACATTGGATGACCTTTTGGAACGACGTGCTTCGAAACGACTATCAGGGCACGGGCTATATCGATGGCGGGCGCAAACAAATCACCGATTGGCTCTTTGACGCGCTCTACAACAACAAGCCCTACGATGAATTTGTGCGCAACCTGATTTCCCCGCAGGATCCCGCGTCGGAAGGCTTTATCAAGGGAATCGTCTGGCGCGGTGACAACGCCGTGGTTCAGCAAGCGCCCATGCAGGCCGCCATCAACCTGAGCCAGGTCTTTCATGGGCTGAACCTCAAGTGCGCCGCTTGCCACGACAGCTTCATCAACGACTGGAGTCTCTCCCAGACCTTCGCGCTGGCCAATGTGTTCAGCGAAGAGCCCATGGAGCAGGTGCGCTGCGAGACCAACCTCGGCGTTGCGGCGGACTATGGCTTCCTCTGGCCCGAACTGGGCACCGTGGACGGAAGCAAGCCCCGCACGGAGCGCATGGCCCAGGTGGCCAACCTCGTAACGCGGCAGGAGAATGGCTACTTCACACGCACGATCGTGAACCGTGTCTGGGCACTCATGATGGGCCGTGGACTCGTGGAGCCGCTGGATTCCATCGATCTCGAGCCCTGGCATGCCGACATGCTCGATGGGCTGGCGCTGGATTTCGTCGCCCACAACTATGACCTTCGTTATTTAATTCGGACGATTGCCACCTCGCAGGCGTACCAGTGGAAAGCCGTGCCCGCTTCGGAAATCGCGGACGCGACTTATGTCTTCCGAGGCCCCACCGTGAGGCACCTTTCCGCCGAGCAATACTATGACGCCCTGGCGAGCCTCACAGGCGTGTGGCAGGCCAATCCGAAGTTCATCCTCCCCAAGGACAAGACCCCCGAAGAGATCGCGCGTCAGGAAGAAATCGCCCGGAAAGCCGCGGGCGGTATCACGGAAGGCGCGAGCGCCGATAGCAATACCGTGGCGGGACGCAAGCAGCAGGTGCGCGCGTGGCGCGTGCCGGTGGATCCCCTCATGAAGGCGCTCGGCCGCACGGCCCGCGAGCAGGTCACGACCCGGCGCGAAACCCAGGGTACGACGCTGCAAGCACTGGAGTTGAGCAATGGCGCCGCGCTCTATCAGCAGATTCAGTTGAGCGCGGAAGCGCTGCGCACGGAATGGCCCGGAACACCCGAGGGCCTGATCATCGCGCTGTACCAGCATGGACTCCAGCGCAGTCCGTCCACCGAAGAAGTCCAGTTGGCCCACGGTATTGTAGGCGATCCACTGCGCCAGGAAGGACTGGAAGATCTCCTCTGGGCGCTGGTCATGTTGCCCGAATTTCAATTGATTTACTGATTCCCCTGTGAGTCGGAGGATTACCCGAATGCCCATGAGACGACGTGACTTTCTGAAGACCGCGAGCGCCGCGACCCTTTCCGCTCTGGCTGCGGGAAATCCCCGGCTTGCTCAGGCCACAACCTATCCCAGCCTGCCCGTCCATACCCCAACGGCGGATCGCGTCATCGTGTTGTGGATGGCCGGCGGCATGGCCCACACGGATACCTTTGACCCGAAGCTTTATACACCCTTCGAGGTGGGCATTGACCCCGCCAAGGTCCTCAGCACCTTCCCCGCCGTGGATACGGTGGTGGACGGTGTGAAGTTTTCGGAGGGTCTGGAAAAAATCGGCCAGGTGATGGATCGTGGCACGATCTGCAACACCTATACCGCGGGCGATCTGGGCTTCATCCTCCACTCGCGCCACCAGTTCCACTGGCACACGGGTTACGCGCCACCGCAGACCGTGGCCGCGCCCCACATCGGCGCCTGGATTGCCAAAGCCCTCGGCCCCATCAATCCGGATATGCCCGCCTTCATCGACATCGGCCAGACCTTCAACGTGGGCGAAGCGGAAGAGCTGAAAGCCTTCCACACGGCGGGCTTTCTGGGTAGCGAGTATGGCCCCTTCATGATCCCCAACCCCGCCGACGCGATTTCCACCGTGCGCCCCCCCGGCGGCATGAGCATGGGTCGTTTCCAGGATCGCAACAAGTTCTTTAAGAAGCTGGTGGAGCAAAGTCCCATCGGCGAATATGGCAGCGACTATCAGCAGGAATCCCTCCTGCGCTCCATGGACAACGCCCACCGGCTGCTGACCTCCCCCGCGTCGAAGGCGTTCGACCTGTCGCAGGAGTCGAAGGAAGTCTATGACACCTACAACACGGGGAAATTCGGTCTCGGGTGTCTCCTGGCGCGGCGTTTGTGCGAGGCGGGTGCGCGCTTCATCGAAGTAACCACGGAATATGAGCCCTTCAAGCGATGGGACACCCACGAAGACGGCCACACGCGCATGAAGGACCTGAAGGCCCTCATCGACGCACCCATTGCCAAGCTCATCCTCGATCTGGAAGAGCGCGGCCTTCTCGACCGCACGCTCGTTATTCTCGCCAGCGAATTCAGCCGCGACATGGTGACCGAAGGCAAACCGGGCAAACTCGTGAAAGACCAGGTGCCCGTCCCCCCCGCTCTGGCCGAACTTAAGCAATACGGCATGCACCGCCACTTCACCGATGCGGGCAGCTTGCTCCTCTTCGGCGGCGGCATCAAAGCAGGCGTGAAATACGGAACGACCGCCGACGAACGGCCCTGCAAGACCGTGGACAAGCCCATCCACATCGAAGAACTGCACGCGACGATGTATCACGCCTTGGGCATCCCCGCAGACCACGGCTACACCACCGAAGGACGCCCCTTCTACGTGACCAAAGATGGTTTGGGAAAGCCGGTGATGGAACTGTTTGCCTGACGGCTCATTCGATGAAATGCGACGCGGGCAATCCCAGATGGGATTGCCCGCTTGCCATTTTCATCGACGTCGTCTCGAAAAAGCTACCTGGCAAGTTTCTTCACTTCCCCAAGCAGTTCCTCATTCGAAAGCCGAATCTTGTAATCTGGATTGGAGAAAACGAACTGAATCTTACCGGCCTTGTCGACAAGAAATACGGACGGGACGGGTAGCTGGCCCTTGTCGTGGCCCGTGTTCTCCACCAGCGTCTCCCGATACTTCGCTGCCGTGTCCGGGTCAAGTTGGAACGCAACGCCCATAGCCTTGGCCGCATTCAGATTGCTGTCGGAGTAGAGGGTAAAGTCGAAGCCCTGCTTCTGGGTGTTTGCCGCAATCTCAGGCTTGTCCGTCGTGATGGCCACAAGCTGCACACCCGCGTCCTTCAAGGGGCCTTCGATCTCCTGAAGCTTCTGGAGATGCTTCATGCAGAAGGGGCACCAGTGGCCGCGATAGAAAACGATGGCCGCCGCCTGATCCGCGAGCGCTTCATTCAGCTTCACCGTTTCCCCTCCGGTCGTTTGTACTTCGACTGCCGGGAGCGTTGCGCCGACGGCAAGGGGCTTGGCTTCCTTCGCGCTTGGCGCGACGCAACCAATTTTCTCCTCCGCACCCGCCAAGGCCACGGCCGCCAGAATCAGACATCCGAACACGCCTGCGTAATAGAATCCCCGATCGAGCATGGTACAAGCCTCCAAGGATGGTAATTGAGGATTTGGGGTCACTGCTTCTTGTCTATTCTCCATGATAACCGTCTGAAGTCAGGCTTCGATTAGTTATTCATGAGAATTTGCAGCGTTCCCTTATCCGCGCAGGAGGCGCAGCCCATTGAAAATCACCAGGAGCGAGGCCCCCATGTCCGCCGCGATGGCCATCCAGAGCGTCGCGACACCGCCCATGGCCAGCGCGATGAAGATCAGCTTCAGCCCCAGCGCGATGGCGATGTTTTGCTTGATCACGAAGAGTGTGCGCCGGGAGTGGCGGATGAGCCACGCGATCTTCGACAGATCGTCCGACATGAGCGCAATATCCGCCGTCTCGATGGCCACATCCGTTCCCATGGCCCCCATGGCGATCCCCAACGATGCTTCCGCCATCGCGGGGGCGTCATTCACGCCATCGCCCACCATCGCCACATAGCTGTGCTGCGCCATGAGCGTGCGCATCGCGAGTACCTTGCCTTCGGGGAGTAATTCGGCCTGAAAACTGTCCACGCCGGACTGCAGCGCGATGGCCTGGGCCGTCCCCTGGTTGTCGCCGGTCAACATAGTGACGTGGGCGATCCCGGCATCCTTCATGGCCTTCACCGAGGCCGCCGACTCTTCCCGCACCGCGTCGCCCACGCTAATCAGGCCGCACACGTGGTCGTCGTTACCGATGGCGACCACCGAATGGCCTGCGTCCTCCATGGCCAGAGCTATACCATGAATTTCGGGCGTTTCCGCGCCCTTTTCGTGCATGAGATTGTGGCTGCCGATCCAGAAGTTGCGCCCACCGATGCGGCCTTCCGCGCCCCGGCCTTGAAGCGATTGAAAGCCTTCGGCCGTCGCCGGGCTGATGTCTGCCGCCCGGGCCCGTGCGAGCACCGCGCGCGCGAGGGGGTGTCCGCTGCCCATTTCCAGTGCGGCGGCGCGCTCCAACAGTTCGGCTTCGGTGTGGCCGTTCATGGGCGCGATCCGCTGCACCTCCGGCTTGCCCTGGGTCAAGGTCCCGGTCTTGTCGAGCGCGATGGCTTTCAAACGCGCGGGGGCTTCGAGATAGGCCCCGCCTTTGATGAGCACCCCATTGCGCGCGGCGCAGCTCAGGCCCGCCACGATGCTCACCGGCGTTGAAATGACCAAGGCGCACGGGCACGCGATCACGAGCATCACAAGGGCTTGATAGAACCAGGGAGCCCACGCCGCGCCCGTCACTATCGGCGGCAGCAACGCAACCAACAGCGCCAGTACCATCATGGCGGGGGTGTAATAGCGTGCAAACTTCTCCACCCACTGTTCCGCAGCCGCCCGGCGCTGCTGTCCTTCTTCCACCATGCGAACAATACGCGCCAGGGTGGTGTCGTCCGCGGCCGACGTGGCTTTGAACTCGATGGCCCCATCTTCATTGATGGTTCCGGCGAAAACCGCATCGCCTGGGACTTTGGCCACGGGTACGGATTCGCCCGTGATGGGGGCCTGGTTTACGGTCGTGGTTCCTTTGCTTACCAGGCCGTCCAGGGGAATGCGCTCGCCAGGCCGCACCAGCACGGTCACGCCCAGCGGCACCTGGGCCACGGGCTTCTCCTCGATATCTCCGTCGTTCGGGCAGATGAATCGGGCCTTGGCCGGCGCCAGATCCATCAATGCGCCAATAGCTTTGCGCGCGCGGCCCACGCTCCACGATTCCAGCAGCAGCGCCAACGCGAAGAGAAAGGAAACGGTGGCCGACTCAAACCACTCACCGATTAGACCCGCGCCAATGACGGCGGTCACCATCAGGAGATTCATATCAGGTCGCAGCGCGCGCGCGGCAAACCAGGCCTTGGGGAAGACGAACCAGCCGCCGCTCAGGACGGCGATTGCGTAGGCGACCAGGGTTATTGCGGGCACCGCCCCGCTCTCACCACCGGACAGGGCTGCATGCGGCCCCGCCAATATCGCGTGGACAATGAAGCCGACCACGATAGCCGCCGCGCTGAGCCCCGCACACACTACCCTGCCATATCTCACCCAGAAGCGCTCTCCGGCTTGCTGACTGGCGATATGATCGGACCAGCGGACCGCGCGCATGCCTGTTCTGTTGACGGCCGCGATAATAGCGCTCGCGGACGCTTCGCCTCCTTCCGCGACCAGGCGACCGTTGAGAAGATCGAAGGAAAGCGACTCCTCCGCTGCGATTCCATCCAGCGCGCGTTTCAGCGTCGCAATCTCTTCGGCACAGCACATGCCGTCAATTTTGAGGGTGAGCTTGTCCATGGATACTCCTGTAAAACCTGCTGCAAGTATGCGCTCCCGACCGTTCAGAAATCTATCGAGTGTCACGAAAGCCCCTTAAACAAAGGCGATTGAGTATGGATTTTCACTATCGCCAGGAAGTCGAACAACTTGCCAGGGCCACGTGGGCCAGTATATACTCTCTACATGAGACTGGGTAGCTCCATCACACGCATCCTATTCGCGCTCTGGCTGTGCATCGGCACGCAGGTTCACGTCGCCGTGGATCACGCGGCGCTCTTCGGCCATGCCACACACCATCTCTCGGAGATCCACGGGTCTGAAGCGCCTTCACCGTTGGCCTTCGTGCCCCACGATGATACGCTGTGTTGCTATCACACCCCGCGCCATCCCCATCATGACAATGGCGCGCCCCATGCCCATCTGACCGATGCTTTACTTAATGGGTCTTCCCAGCGCAACCTGCCCTTCCTTCACGCCGCATTACTTCCCCTGCGTGCTGTCGAAGTGCTCCAGCAGACGTCCCCTGTTCTTCCAATCGTTTCAATTGCCCTCCCTTCCGAGCCCCCGGCTTCCCACAATGCCGCCCTCCGCGGTCCTCCGCTCGCCTAGTCTCACCTCGTCAGACTAATCGCAGCGTATAACGGACGTCACTGTCCGTTCCATGCCACAGGCCCCTCGTTTCACGAGTCCAACGTGGTGTGTATCGAGGAATTTCCCCTATGATTCGATTCGTATCGGGGGCAATCTTTGCGGTAATCACCATGGCAGTCCTCAGCGGCTGCCAGAGTATCCCCGCACGCCCCCTCGGGCTGAAGTCCAGCCTCGAAACCCTTAAGTTGCGCGAGATCGCGCCCGAACCCGTGTTGGACTATGCCAAAGCCCTGGCCGGGTCCACTGACCGCGAACCGCCAACCTTTGACGCGGCAGACGGCCTTTCCCTCTCTGAGGCGGAGGCGGTTGCCCTGTGGTACAACCCGGAACTGCGGATCAGCCGCATGGAAGCCGATCGCGCCGCCGCCCAAGCGGGTCTTTCGGGCCTGTGGGAGGACCCCGGGCTCTATCTAAGCGGTGGTCGCAAGCGCGAAAATCTCGATGGCGACATTGACCGCTCGTGGATAAGTGCGGCATCCCTCAGCATCACGATTCCCCTTTCCGGTCGCCCCGCCACAGAGCGCCGCGCGCGCACTGCGGAGCATGAGGCGGCCCTTCGGGCGGCAGTGGAACAGGAAGGCAGCACGCTGAAGGCGTTGCGGGACGCGTGGCTGAAATGGTCCGCCTCTGTTGAGGTCATGAAGCTGCTTGACGATCACCTGACGCTCCTGGGCCAATTTGCGGATGTCGCCCGTTCCCTCGCCGAGGCAGGCGAACTGGATCCCGGCAGCGCGCGCATGTTCTCTATCGAGCGCGCGCAAAAGCAAGCACAGCGCGACAGTGCCGCACGCCTCGTTCCTGGACAGCGCGCGGAGTTGCTCGCCCTGGCCGGATTGCTGCCCGGAGCCCCGGTATCGTTGCAGCCTTCCTTAAGTCTGGCGACCGCTGTCGAGGCTGCGGATATGGAGGCGGACGCCGTGGCGCTGCGCCATCCCACCGTTGCGCGCCTGGCCGCGGACTATGAAGCGGCGGAAGCCCGTCTGCGGGTAGAGCTGCGAAAACAGTACCCCGATCTTACCCTGTCGCCGGCCTATTGGGATGAACGGGGTGAATCCTCCGTCTCGCTGGGGCTCGGCCTCATTCCGGTTCCCGTGTGGAACGCGAACAAAGCTGGCATCACCGATGCCGTTGCCGAGCGCGATATTGCCCGGGCGCGGGCCGAAGGAAAGCTCCAGCAGGTGCTTGCCGAAGTGGTTCAGGCGCAGGCGCGACTTGCGGGTGCAAAGGCCCTTCGCGAGGGCCTCCTCGAAGGGGCCGCGCCCGAAGCGGATCTTCAGATGTCGGAAGCCCAGGCCCTCCTTCGCGTCGGCGAGGCCGATATGGGCATGGTGTTTCAGGCCCTGACCCAGGCCTATGACATCAAGCGGGAGTTGATTGACGCAACCCTCGAAGAGCAATTGGCCCTGACGGAACTCGCAGCGCTTACCGCGCCAGACTTTTCGCCCGCCCCGCCCGTGGAGGGATCGCCATGAATGCACCACGGCCATCCATTCTTTCCCGCTTCAAGAAATCTCTGCATCATTTCGCCCCTCGGGCGTGGAGTTTTTGTATGACGCTCGTCGAGCGAATCAAACCGTGTTTTCACACGGCCGCCCTGCTCTTGCTGGCTGGCTGTATTCAAGACCCCGCAGCATCGGGACCGAAGCCCGGCGAGAAGGAGAACAACGCCTCGGCTATTGTTGAGACGACAAAGGCCGCCGCAGGCGTGGCTGTTCCCGCCGATGTACGGGACAACCTGGGGATTACCTTTGCCAAGGTGGAGCGACGTCAGGTGGAGGATACCCTCCGCGTTCCGGGCGCCTTTGAATTGCTTCCCGGCGCGCGCCAGGAGTACCACGCACTCCTGGCGGGGCATGTCCGGCTGGCCGTCACCCCGTTTCAAGCCGTACAGAAAGGTGATCTGCTCTTCGCCTTGGACTCACCCGACTGGCGCCGCGTGCAGCATGAGGCCGTAGAAGCCGAAGGCGAGATCAAGATCGCGGACGCCGCCCTGCTCGTGGCGAACACCCGGCTCGGCGAAGCGCGCGCGTCCGCGTCACTCGCCAACGAACGTGTACGGAATCTGGCATCGGTGAAAGTTCGAAAGGCGGACCTGGAAGCCGAGGCCGCCGCGCTCAACAGCAGTCTTCTCCGACTGCAGGCGGAGATTGAAGCCGCCAGCGCCGCCCATGACGAGGCCCACGAACACTATCTTTCCCGGCTGAACACCCTTGCCTCCATCGCCTCGCGCTCGGTGGATGAACTTCTTGCGCCCGGCTCGGGCGGGGGCCCCGCGTGGCGGGACATTACCGCGTTGGAGGTCCGTGCCAAAGCGGCTGGCGTCGTGGAGACCGTTTCGGCGAATGAAGGCGCCTGGCTTGAGGCCAACACCCACGCGGTGACCGTTCTCGACCCGGCAGCCCTCCAGTTTCAGGGCAAGGCCCCCCAATCCGACCTGGCCGTGCTGCGCGACGGGATGATGTGCCGCATCGTCCCCCCACAGGGCGGCGGCGAGACTGCGGGCGGCATCGGCGGCGCCATGCAGATAGGTCTGACGGCCCACGGCGAAGACCGGACGATTCCGCTATATGTAAAACCAGACAAGATCGCGCCATGGGTGAAGGCTGGCGTCAGCGCCTACCTTGAGATTCCCAAGGAGTCCGCAGCAACCGAGCTTGCCATTCCCGCCGCGTCCCTGGTGCAGGAGGGGCTGGACACCATCTTCTTCCGGCGACATCCGAAGGACGCGAACCGGGTGCTCCCCGTGAAGGCCGACCTCGGCCCCTCCGACGGGCGCTGGGTGGTGGTGCGCAGCGGCGTGAAGGAGGGCGACGAGGTGGTGCTCGATGGCGCCTACGCGTTGAAACTTGCGGGCGGTGCGAACAAGGCTCCCGAGGGCTATCACTATCATGCTGACGGCCAGCTCCACAAGAACCACTGAGGCGATGATCCCATGCTGAAACGACTCATCGCCTTTTCCCTGGACAACGCGGCCCTGGTGCTCGTGCTGGCCGGGATGACCCTGGCACTCGCCGGGTACCGCATTGCAAATATGCCTGTGGACGTGTTTCCCGAGCTCAACGCCCCGACCGTAGTTCTTCTGTCGGAGGCGGGCGGCCTTGCCGCCGACGAGGTCGAACAATATGTCACGTTTCCGCTGGAGAGTGCCGTAAACGGACTCCCCGGCGTACGCCGTGTGCGCAGCGGCAGCGCCATGGGCCTCTCGTTGATCTGGGTCGAGTTTGATTGGGGCACGGACATCTACCGCGCGCGTCAGGTGGTCAGCGAAGGGCTCGCGGGCGTGCTGGAGCAAGTACCGGAAGGGGTACACACCGAGATCGCCCCCATCACCGGCATTACCGGCGAGATCATGCTGCTGAGCCTAAGTTCGCCCGATGCTACGGCGAATCCACTGGAGCTTCGTGCCTTCGCGGAGTACGAGCTCCGCCAGCGCCTGCTCGGTGTGGCGGGCGTCTCCCAGGTCGTCGCCATCGGCGGCGAGCTGCCCGAATATCAGGTGCATGCCCGACAGGATGCGCTGCGCCTCTACGGCCTCAGCATGGCCGATGTGACCGAGGCGGCCGCCGCCGCGCACAGCACGGCCAGCGCGGGTTACCTGGCCAATATCAGGGGGGTCGAATTGCCCCTTCGCCAGAGCGCTCGTGTAAAGAGCGCGGACGATATCCGCAATACCCTCGTAAAATACGTCGACGGCGTCCCGATCACCATCGGCCAGGTCGCCGATGTCTCTCTCGGTGCGGCTCCCAAGCGGGGTACGGCGAGCGCCGCCGGCGAGCCCGCGGTGGCCGTGGCGATCAAGAAAGCGCCCTTTACCAATACGCTCAAGATCACCGAAGGCATCGACCAGATGCTTGACGACCTTGCGGGCTCTCTACCGCCCGGCATTGTCATTGATCGCAACGTTATGCGACAGGCGGATTTTATCAATCTCTCGCTCCACAATCTCGTGGCCGTGCTTCGGGATGCGGCGATCTTCGTCGCGATTGTACTCGTGCTCTTTCTGATGAATGCACGCACAACGATCATCACGCTGACAGCCATTCCCCTTTCCATGGCGGTGGCCATGCTCTTTCTCGACGCCCTGGGCCTGACGATTAATGTTATGACCCTGGGCGGGCTGGCCATTGCCATAGGCGAGCTCGTGGATGACGCCATCATCGACGTGGAAAACGTGTTTCGACGGCTGGGCGAGTATGCCCAGTTACCGGAGGATAAACGAAAGTCCCGAACACGGGTAATCTTTGAGGCGAGCAACGAGATTCGCTCATCGGTGGTTTTCGCCACGGTTATCATTGTCGTGGTATTCGTGCCGTTGCTGTTCCTGCAGGGTATCGAAGGCCGATTCTTCCGTCCCATGGGCTATGCGTATATCGTCTCCATTCTGGCATCGCTGGTGGTTGCACTGACGGTTGTGCCGGCGCTCTGCAAGGTCCTGCTCGGCAGCAAGGTCGACCATGGTTCCGAGGACGGGGCTCTGGTGCGCTGGTTGAAAAGACTTTACCTGCCATCGCTAAAAATGGCGCTTCGCCTGCGCCACGGCGTGCTGGCCGCCGCCGTCGTCCTCACGGGGATGAGCCTGTGGCTTGCCTCCACCTACGGCAGCGATTTCCTTCCCGAGTTCAACGAAGGCACCTTCACCGTCTTCACCGATGCGCCCCCCGGGACTTCTCTGGAGGAAAGTGACCGCATGGTGAAGGGGCTGGACCGTGCCCTGGCTTCCATCGAGGGGGTGGAAGCCGTCGTGCGGCGAACCGGACGCGCCGAGCGGGATGAGCACGCCCACGGCGTAAACCGGAGCGAAATACAGATAACGGTGAAGCCAGGCTTCGCGAAGGAAGCGATTCAGGAGAAGATCTACGCCACACTCAAGAACGTGCCTGGCCTGCTCACAGAGGTGGGTTCGCCCATCGGGCACCAGCTCTCTCACGTGATGTCCGGCACCCAGGCCGCCATTGCCATCAACATCTACGGCGAGGACTTGGAGAAGCTTCGCGAAATTGCGCGACGCGTCGACGCGGAACTCAGAACGCTCTCTGGCGCGCGGGACGTCCTGGCCAATCGCGAGGCCATGGTGGACTCCCTCCCCATTCTGTACCGCAGCGAGGATCTCAAGCGATGGGGCCTGACCCCGTCTTCGGCGGCAACGCAGGTGGAAGCGGCCCTCAATGGTGTCCACGTGACCGAGGTCAATCAGGGCACTCGCCGCTACGACATCGTGGTACGCCTCCACCCGGAAGAGCGACAGGACGTGGACGATATCCGCAACCTGCTCCTCGTGGGTGAGGGCGGTGGACTCGTGAAGTTGAGCGAGGTGGCCGACATCCGACCCGAGGCCATGGCCCTGGGCATCCAGCGGGAAAACGGACGCAGAAAGGCGGTCGTCTCGTTGAACATCGCCGAGGGCTACAACATCGGCGACTTGGTGGAAGAGGTCAAGGCCAAGGTTGATCCCATTGTCGCTGAATTCGGGTATACCGCATCTTTTGGCGGCCAGTTCGAGGCGCAACAGTCCGCCAGCCGTTCCATCTACCTCATGGGCGCCTTTGTCAGCGTGGTTATTCTGGTCCTGCTATCCAGCGCATTCCACTCGACCAAAGCGGCGGCGCTGGTCATGCTGAACTTGCCCCTGGCGCTCATCGGCGGGATTGTGGCCATTTTCCTGACGGAGAGTGGCAACGTGTTCTTGAACAGCGCCGCGCTCTTCGGCATCGGCGCCTACAAGGCCCCGGTGATCTCCATCGCCAGCATGGTGGGTTTTGTAACCCTCTTCGGTATAGCGGTGCGCAACGGCATCCTGCTGGTCAATCACTATAGCCACCTCCTGGAAGTCGAGGGAAAGTCTTTCGAGGACGCCATCCTTCAGGGCTCCCTGGAGCGGCTGGTACCCATCCTCATGACAGCGCTCACCGCCGTGCTGGGCCTAATTCCCATCGCTCTGGCCAAGGGCGAGCCCGGCAGCGAACTGCTCGCCCCACTCGCAATCGTGGTCCTCGGCGGACTGGTCACCTCCACCCTGCTGAACCTCGTCGTGGTGCCGGCGGGTTACTACATGCTCTTTCACAAGAATCCGATTCAATCCAAGAACGCAACCGACAAAGCGGACAGCTCGTCCTGAACCTGGAGAACTATCATGAATCCCAATCTCTCACCCGCCGTAGTGCTTGTCATCCTCGCCACTCTGGCGGGTTGCGGCAAACCCGAACCAGTGGCCGAGGTCCCCGAGACCAACCTTGAGGCGCCGACTGAGGGCGTGTCGACGGCCCCCCCGGAAGCCGATGGTCAGTTTGGCGAAGCAGGTGCGCAGACGAACTTGGCGCCCATCACGCTGGAGTCCTTCACGGTGGATTCTCTGCATATCGGCGATTTGGCGCTGGGCCACTTCAACCTATATATCAAGGGCGGCGAGCCCGCCGTGGTCCGCGCCTGGGTAGGTGACGAGGCGGCGACCAACGTCCTCGTCACCAAGGCGGAGTTTGAGGTCGACCATCACTGTGCCCACATCGAAGTGCCCAGCCCGTTGCCTGCGGACGCCAAACTGTGGGTCGAAATTGAGACGCCGGACGGAACTCGCCTGAAAGGCAGTACGTCGGTTCAATAGATTCAAAAGACGAACGTAATTTCCGTTGACGCTCATTTCACAAAGGAGAATGTACGATGAAGAAACTGTCACTGCTTCTTGGGGCGATGGCTATTGTCGCGGGCTGTGGCGCCGCCCCGGAGACGGAGTCCGCACCGGTGGTCGAACCCACGGCCACCAGCACGCCCGCTGCGAGCGACACGATTCCCATGACGAACCTGCCCCCCTTGAAAATTGGCCCTTATGACGTCCAGCCCATGTATGAGGAGAAGCTCGAGGATGGACACTTTAACATCAAGATCGCAGGCGGCGAAGTTTCCGCCGTTCGCGAGTGGGTAGGTCCGGAGGATGCCTCGGGCGTCGTGGTTGTGAAAACCGAGATCGAAAACGACTATCATCATGGACACGTTGAAATGCCCAATCCGAT
>JBHEKR010000364.1:0-3134 GCA_041859365.1 Candidatus Hydrogenedentales bacterium | reverse complement strand
GCCGGCTTCGCCCAGGCCCTTCATGCGTCCGCCGTCGTCCGAAAGCAACTCGGCCACCCAGGCTTGAAGTTCCACGTCGCCCGCCACGTCTTCATCCGCCTGGTAGTAAACGCCCACGTAGTCGGCAACCCAATCCTGGATCGCTTTCCAAACGAGCAAGCCGTCGTCTCGGAAAGGGTAGTCCTTGATGATGGAGGCGTCGTCGACGCCGCGATTCTTCAGGTTCCTCGGAAGAGAGGTGTCGGTGAAGAGGAAGCCGGAGTCCTCGGAGACCGCGGAAACCGCCAGGGCGCGGAACGAGTCACGGGTGGCGGCGCTGATGGTCTCGATGGTGCCGCCGGGAGCGAAGACGCTCTTCTGGCCCAGCGAATTGATGAACAGCGTCCCTTCGAAATGCGGATCGAGAAGGATGTTGAGGGGGTGCGAAGACGAGAGTTGCCGGTGGGTGGCGATCACGATCGGCTCGATGACCATGTGAGTGCGAGCCTGATGGAAGTAAAGGGCCGAGACGTTGCAGTCGGCCACCATGACCATCAGCTTCGCGATGTCCCAGTTCACGCCGTGAGACGGGAGAAAGATGGGATTGTCGGGCCCGGGTTCCTGCTGAATCTGAATGGCTACCGGAATCAACGCCCCCTCGTCGGACGCGGCAAAGAGGGCCAGGGGGTCATACACGTACTTCGGAGCGCCCTGGTACACGCCGGTCTTGGCCCCGCTCAGCATCGAGTAGTCCGCCAGGAAGAGGCGGCCCGCTTCCCCAAAGGCCGAGAGCGAGGCGGCCGGGCCCATGACGGACTTGAACTGCTCGTCGGTGAGAGGAAACAGCGGGCCCGGCGAGGAAACGCGCTGGATGATGAGGGGGTTGGTCGCGGCCACGAAATTGCGCGCGAAACTCGCGTCCTCTCGGAACGTCGCGGCAATCGCGGGGAGTGGAATGGTCTGAAAGAGCTTCGAATAGTCCTCGAGTGAAGCAGGCCGGCCGTGGATGTGGACTTCGGCCATCGCCTTCTTCGCGTCCTCGATGAGATGTACCGGGTCGGCGGCGATCTCGCGCCCCAGCGTCTCGAGCAGGCTGACGAACTCCCCGAACATGCAGGTGTGCGAGATCGCTTCCCCGGCTTTTCGATTGTTCTTCAGGACCTTCATCATGTACACCGCCATCAACTTGACCCAGGCCAGGCTGGGCTCGTCATGCCAGGGCACGTCGTCCGCCATGGCGAGCGGCGGATTGATGGTGTAGTTGTAGCGGTACTGCTCACGCTTCTGTTCGAGGCCCGCTCGACGACGCGATGGCTCCGGGTCGTTTTGAGGCAAGAGAGGTTCCATCATCTTCTCCGAGTTGGTGAGACCGATCCCTGAATGGATCACGAACGAACACCGATTTCACGGACGGTATCATGGCTTTCCATGACCCTTCCGCTCTTGCCCCAGGACGATCCCCAAGGGGATCGGCGCGGCGCCGCCCTGGCCTGGGCCCAGCAGGCTTACACCTATCGCTACGACGCGCTCGCCCCTCTCGCCACTATCGCGAACCTGCCGGCGACCGAACACTTCGACATTCGGTACAACGCTCTGCAGCTTGGAACCATGTCACGCATCTCCGCCAACATGGGCATGGTGACGGTGCGCAACGACCTCGAGCCCTTTCAGGGCCTTCAGGAGTACGAGGAGTTTTACCCACTCCTCCCCAAGCCCTCCAGCCTGTCCAATCATCATGACGACCGCAGCTTCGCGCGCCAGCGCGTGGCCGGAGCCAACCCCATGGTGCTCCGGCGCGTGATCGACGCACGGGAACTCGCGGACATGGATCTCGCGGGCCAGTTCACGGCGATCACCGGTCTGCCGTCGCTGGAGGCGGGTGTGGCCTCGGGACAGCTGTTCGTTGCGGACTATCGGATGTTCGCCGACACCGTCACGGGGACGCACGGCGGGCGCCCCAAATGGCTGGCCCCGGCGGTGGCATTGTTCTGCTGGCGCCCTTCGGGCCTGGCGGACAGAGGCGGCCTGGCCCCGGTGGCGATTCGACTGTCCCCCAGGTCGGTGACCGTCACTCCGAAAGACGGCGCCGCCTGGCAGGCCGCCAAGACGCATGTTCAGGTGGCCGATGCCAACCCTCACGAGATGTCGACGCACCTCGGACGCACCCACCTGGTGATGGAGCCCTTTGCTATCGCGACCGCACGACAGCTCGCGCCCAATCACCCGCTGCGCCTGCTGCTCGATCCCCACCTGCGTTTCAATCTGGCCAGAAACGCCCTCGCCCGCGAGACCCTGATCAAGCAGGATGGGCCGGTGGATCGCCTGCTCGCAGGGACGCTGCAATCCTCGCTCAAGATCGCAACCGAGGCCGCGGCGTCCTGGCACTTCGAGAACTTCAAACTCCCGAACGAGCTGAAGAGCCGGGGTGTGGATGACGCGGACCTTCTCCCCGACTACCCCTATCGCGACGACGGCCTCTTGCTCTGGGATTCAATCGGCGCGTTTGCGCGTGAGTACGTCGGTTTGTACTACTCGTCGCCGGCCTCGGTGCAGGGCGACGTCGAGGTTCAGGCGTGGCGCACGGAGATCTCCGCCCAGAATGGCGGCCGGATCCTCGGAGTGCCTGAGGAAGTGGCGACCCCGGATGCCCTGGCCGCCATCCTGCAGCAGATCATTTTCACCACCGGGCCCCAACACTCGGCCGTGAACTACCCGCAGTGGGATTTCGTTGGAGCTCCGGCCAACATGCCTCTTGCGGCCTACGCCTCTTTCGAACCTCCGCCCAACAGCACGGATACTCTTTCGGACGCCGTGCTTCCCATCCTGCCGCCGCCGGGCCAGGTACGCGACCAGATCGAAGTCATGCGATTCCTGACCGGATGGCAGTACGACCGCCTCGGCAGTTACCCCAAGGATCACTTCGGGGATCCCAGGGCGCAAGCCGCGGTGTCGCGATTTCAGGCCGCTCTCAACCTCGCGGAGCGGCGGATTCACGACCGAAACACCCGACGCGTCCAGCCCTACGAGTATCTGCTTCCGTCGAACATCCTGAACAGCAGCAGCATTTGAGAGGTGCCCGAAATACATCCAGTATCCGCCGGGCGGTGTGGGTGACCTTAGATTGGCAGCGGGTTCCGGCACCGCACCCCTGCGGC
>JBHEKR010000161.1:0-7569 GCA_041859365.1 Candidatus Hydrogenedentales bacterium | reverse complement strand
TCCTTCAGGCCGCGCAGGATCGCGATCGTGTTTTCCACATCGGGCTCGTCCACGAAGACGGGCTGGAAGCGGCGCTCCAGCGCCGGATCTTTCTCGATGTGCTTCTTGTACTCGTCCAGCGTGGTCGCGCCGATGCAGTGCAGTTCGCCGCGCGCGAGCGCGGGCTTCAGCATGTTCGACGCGTCCATCGCGCCGTCCGCTTTGCCCGCACCCACGAGGGTGTACATCTCGTCGATGAAGAGGATGATGTCGCCCTCGGCCTTCTGCACCTCCGCCAGCACCGCCTTCAGGCGCTCCTCGAATTCACCGCGAAACTTCGCGCCCGCAATCATGGAGGCGATGTCCAGCGTGGCCACGCGCTTGCGCTTGAGGCCCTCGGGCACGTCGCCCGCCACGATGCGCTGGGCCAGGCCCTCCGCAATGGCGGTCTTGCCCACGCCGGGCTCGCCAATGAGCACGGGGTTGTTCTTCGTGCGGCGCGACAGCACCTGGATCACCCGGCGCACTTCTTCATCGCGCCCGATGACCGGGTCGAGCTTTCCGGCCCGCGCAAGCTGCGTCAGATCGCGGCTGTATTTCTCCAGCGCGTCATAGGTCGCTTCCGCGTTCGGATCCGTCACGCGCTGATTGCCGCGCAAGTCCTTGAGGGCCTTCATGACGGCATCGGCGGTGACTCCAAGCCGCATCAGGGCCTGGGCCGCCGGATCACGTTTTTGCTCGATGATCCCGAGCAGCACGTGCTCCGTGCTCAGGTATTCGTCCTTAAGCTGCTGCGCGGCCTTCCAACCGGCCTCCAGGGCCGACTGAGCCGCCGAGCCGAGGTGCGGCTGCACCACGCCGCTGGTCACAGCGGGCAGTTTTGCCGCCGTTTCAGCAAGTAAACCGGACAATTGTCCGGCATTCACGCCAATTCGCTGCAAAATTGCGCCAACAGCGCCCTGTTCCTGCGCCAGAAAGGCCTGGAGCAAGTGTACGGGCGCGACTTCGGTATGTTTCGCGTCGGAAGCCAGTCCAACCGCTTCGGACAGGGCCTCCTGGGTTTTGATGGTAAGTTTGTCGAGTCTCATGGTTTGTAACTCCTCTCCCCCGTAAGGGTGTTTTTAATTATATAGAGGAAGAGTCGTGCCAATTTTATGGGACTGGAAATAAAGGACTTAGGGATGCCACGGAGGGGGTGGCGTTGCAGGGTGAAGCGGGGTGTTTCGCTTTGGAGCGGGAGGGCAGAATCAGGGTGACCTCAAACCGCCAAAAGTGCCACGCGATTGCCGCCGCAGGAGCATCGAAGATCCGCCGAAGGAGGATTGGTGTGCCTGGATGAATGGGGATGGTGAGCCGTGACGGTGTATTCGGGCGAGCGATTTGTTCGGGTAGGAGGCGGTTAAAAGCGCTCGCATAGCTGCGATTCTGGGTGGAACGAACCCCTCCCAACGGTCCCACGAATCGGAGTAGCGAATCGTGAGGCGCGTACGCGAAATCGACGTCGATTTTGAGATTCGGCATCAGCAACCCTACGGCGCGGCGGGCGTCGCCGACGGTGCTTCTTCCGGCTTGTTCATCATTTCCGAAAACATCCGGATACTGGCCTGCTGCTGCTCGATAAAGCGTCGCACCCGCGCCGCGTCCTCCGGGGCGAGCGCCTCATCCAACTGCACCAGTGCATTTTCGTAGCCCTCCTCCATTCGGTTCATGCCCGCCGCGTTTCCCGGCGTATCCTCTTTTCCCTCAGCAGGTAGAAGGTTCTCCACGAGTATATCGATGGTCACCGCACGCGCTTCCTCCGACAAGCCGCCCGCAAACATGCCAACCTGCATTTCCATCTGCTGGCGCAGCATCTTCTCCGGCAGCTCTTCCTGATAGGCATTAAATTTATCGAGCTCGTCCGCATCCAGGATCTCCGCAACGCTCGCCATCAAGTCTTCTTCCGAGGGCATGGTCAAATCCTCGGCCTTCATCTCGCCCCGCATCATCGCCATCCCGCCCTCCATCGCCGCGCGCTGGTGGTTTGAAATAGCCTCCCGCAGGGCCGCCTCCTTCTCCGGGTCAAGCCCCAACTCGGTGAACAACTGGCCATACTGCATATCCACCGCCATCTCAAGACTGGCGTCCATCATGGCCTCGCCCTTTTCGCCCTCATACATGGCCGCGAAGGGATTGGCCGGGGAGTCGGTTTTCGCCGCCTCGCCATCGCCCGCGGTCGCCTCCTTTCCCGCCCCGAAGAGGCCCTTGAGCAGCGCCGCCGGATTCACCTCCGAGACTGCCTTCTCTTGTACCGCGCTTGCGGCATCCGCTTCGTCATTCATCCTGGCCAGCTTTTCCTCCAGCGCAACCCGCTGTTGCTCCAACGCCTCCACCTTCGCAGACGACTCCGCCAGGGAGGCCGTCAGCCGCTCACTGTCGGCCACTTGCGTGAGCAACGATTTCATTCTCTGCTGCTGTACGATGAGCAGCGCCACCAGGATAATTGCCACAATCCAGCCGCTCGCCATAACGAAGTTCTTCATGATCCAGGCCCTCCTGCGGCAAATCGCCGCATCCATACCCCAAACACCGTACTTTACCGGCCCCATGTCCGCAGGTGGCATAATGGCGTCGATTTGTGTTCATGTCTATAGTACTCCCGTGTCCCTATCATATTCATCGCGGAGCCGTACCTCCCGGAGGAAGAACCCCAGCATGCTGAACGCGACCGTCCTCGGCCTACTCCAACTCTTCGGGGCCGTGACCGATATTGACGCGGCCCTCCGCGGCACGCTCAACGGGGAGGGGGCATCCGTCGCCGTCGCTCAGGCGGCCTGGGCGGATACCCTCGGTCTGCGCGCCACCACGACCTCTGGGCTCATCGGTTCCGGGAAAGGCATCGAGGTCGCCGATCTTGATCCCGCCGCGCTTCAGGGTGAAATCCCCGACGGTGCCCGGATCACCCACTATGTCGCCATTAACGGACAGGGCCCCGATCCCCTGCGCCTCTTCGTTCCACTGCCCCAGGACGGAAGCGAGGTCATCGTCTACCGCCGCGTGGAAAAGGGCCTCTTCGTCGAGCCCGCCGAGTCATCCCAACGGGTGGGGGACTATCTCAAGGTCTCCGTCCGCGCCCCGGGCCGCTTCGTGGTCCATCAGCCCGCCGCGCCCAGTGAGGGCAAATTCCTATTTCCCGAGACGCCCGAGCCCGTGGACGACCCCGCCCTGAAATGGCACTGGCGCGTCGTCCGCGAGGCCCCCGCCGAGGCCACCGGGCCCATTCCCCTCATCCTGATTCACGGCACCGGCATTGATCGCTGGCACGAGTTCATCCACTGGGTCCGCTTCAGCCCGGAAGCGGCCGATTTCCGCAGCCACTACCAGGTCTGGAACTACATCCAGCACACCGACGGCATCAACGCCCCCATCGGCTTCGATCCCGCCTGCCCAGGCTTTGAAGAAAGCATCATCGCCTACCTCTACCGCCTCCTCGAAAAGGCCGCTGTAGACGGTGTCGAAAGCGATGGACAGCGCTACTGGTTCCCAGCGGCGGGCCCCATCGCCCTCATGTCCCACAGCCACGGCGCCCTCAAGGCTCGCGCCTTTATGGTGAACTACCCCGAATACGGCGATCGCGTCCTGGCCGCCATCCTTATCGGCGGACCCAACATGGGCACCCCCTGGGCCACCCCCGAATGGATGCGCCACACCGCCTCCCGCATCGGCCTCGTCAACCCCGGTATCGACGAGCGCCTCGTGGAAAACATCATGAACACCACCTTCTTCTCCAGCGGCTCCCAGTGCGATCTCGACATGGGCTGGGGCAACTACGACGCCGACGCCGCAGGCGGAATCCCCTTTGCGCGCTTCACCACCTGGACCCGCGACCGTGGCCGAAGTGAGCGCGTCCTGTCCCCCCGCGACGCCAACATCACCGGTGCGCGGACCCTGCCAGGCATCGAAGACGCCACCTTCGAGCCACAAGAACCCCTCGGCACCTGGTGCGGCGGCCTGGAGCACATCACGCCCCGGTCGCGGGGCGACCGTTATGCGGACAAATGTTTTCTCTACGGCAGCTATCTCGACCGAAACCGGGGCTGGCTCGGCATGCTCCGCCGCGCCGACGACGGCGTCACGCCCACGGGTGAGAGCCTCACCAACAATACCGGCCTTCGCATCACCAACGTGCTCATGGGGATCGTGGCTTCCGAAGGGGGCGACTGGCCCGCAAGCCCCTACCGCGCGGGCGATGGCTTCATCCCCCTCCAGAGCCAGCTCATGCTCGATGGCCGCGAGGACCGCTTCATCTATCAAACCCGCGAAGTCGCCGGGTGGACCGTGCCCCGGCTGCCCCTCCAGCTCGATCAGGAACTCATCAACGCCCACACCCTTGTCGATCCCGCGAAGATCCGGATCTGGCCCGGCTGGAGCCACTTCGATACCGTCACCGGACGCTACAACGAGGCAACCGGCCATAGCGAGCTCTTCGTGAGCATCAGCAGGGACCTGGTGGGTGTACTCCCCGAATCCTGATCGCGCCCTCGCTGGTCATTGTATTGGGGCGTGCCAATATGTCACGTTATGTCCGGTGCAATCCGATGAAAGGCCCTGCCATGCCCGAAAAAACGTCTGCCAGCCCGAACCGCATCACCGCCGTCGACCAGCTTCGCGGCTATGCCATCTTCGGCATGCTCCTCGTCAATGCCAGCGGCTACTTCAACTTCAAGACCGAGCAGATCAGCCACCACAAAGACTGGTTCTCCTACGCCGACACCATCGCGCCCCTCTTTCTCTTCGTCGTCGGCATGGGCATGCGCCTTTCCTGGCTGAACCGCGCGGAAAAAGTCGGTAGCTCCGAGGCGCGCTGGGCTATGGCCAAGCGCTTCACCGTCCTCGTCCTCATCGGCTTCACCATCTACGGCGGCTGGCTCTGGGACGCCCTCACCGACATCGGCCTCAGCGGACTCCTGGCCCTCTTTCTCATCGACAAGAAACCCGCCATCCGCATCGGCGCAACCTTCGCCTACCTGGGCATTTATCAGGCCATGTACTCCTGGACCATCTACGGCGAATGGGTGCGCCGCGCCATCAGCTTCACCGGTGACAACGCCGTGCCCGTGCCCCTGCTGATCAAAGCCATTCCCCAGTGGGACCAGCTCTTCGAAGTCTCTCTCAACGGGGGCCCACTCGGTCCCCTGAGCTGGGTCATGATGCTCCTCTTCGGCTCCCTGGCCTACGATCTCCTCGCCGCGCGCGACGAAAGGAAATTCATCACGGGTTGCGTGGCGTGGGGGATAGGCCTCTGCCTGGCGGGCCACCTCATCCACATCCCCTGGGGCGAGGTCAAACCCGAATGGCCCAACTCCGCCTACCACATGACCGCGCCTTTCCCCCTCTGGTCCACAGGCCTCTGCTTCCTCACGCTTCTCGCTTTCTATCTTATCTGCGACAAGATCGGCTTCGAGATTCCCACCTTTACCGCCCTCGGCATGAACCCTCTCTTCTTATACATCCTTCAGTCCCTTCTCCTCAGTTCCATGGACGCCTTCCCCATCGAGGGTCTCACCCCGACCATGGGCATCGTGGGCTTCATCCTCTTCTATGGGGCCTTAGCGGCATTGGCGTGGTGGATGAGGTCGCGGAAGGTCTTTGTGAAGATTTGAACCGGCCAGGGACAGGTTCGCTACACGACACGGCGTCGTCCGTAAAATCTGCGTTACTCATGGCGCAACGTTGCAGGACATACCGCTCGAAGCGGCGGGGTTGTACGCGTCTTCAGAGCATTCGCGGGGCTGGCCTTATATCCGCGCTGACGTGCGCACTGGCGCTTGGAGACTCCCCGCGCATCTCCCCATTTAAGCAGGCGGTCAGCTACTGCGGCTTGTGCGGCGCCCTGCGCGAGTCCGCAGGCAAGTGTGCGCGCGGCCCCCTGTCCGTGCAACGCGATCCCCACATTCAGTGAGTGCCCATCGAAACGGCCAGGAAGGGCCCGACTTCCAAACCTCAGATCGAAGGGTCTACGTCAAGGCCCTGGCCGAGGGCGCGATCAGCAGCCACGCCACACTCGCTGTCGCGCGCAAAATGGTGGCGTATTTGATGTGCGTCGACAAGACCCAGAAGGAAATCACGATGTTTGCGACGGTTTAGCCATCTTCCCAAACTCAAACTCAAGCGAAGACGCTTCGGCGCGCAGATGCCGCAATTCGATATCCGGTCAGGTTGAGCCGTCGATCCCTGTTGGTCCAGTCGAGGTAGCAGGCAAGGAGCGTTTGATATACCCTGCACTTAACCTGTTGGAGGGTTGCTCGATGACATTGAACAAATAGGGCGGAACGACAACGCCGACGCCAAGGGGGCAGTGTCGCGCGTTAGGGAGCCCGCCCCATGCGTGGTGTCTCTTCATTGTCCGTGGTGTCAGCCGCTTGGATGGAATGAGCCTGCGCGCGTCAGTCCCTGCGGTGTCTCCAACTCTTGACACTATACAGCCTTTACGCTAGTGTAGTGGCATGCCAAGAACAGCGAGAATCGTTATTCCCGGTGCGGGACACCACATCACGCAGCGGGGCAATGACCGGCAAGTGGTCTTTTTCGATGACGAGGACCATCGAAAGTACCTTGAATTGCTTCGGCTCTTCAGCGAGGAATTCTCGCTTCGGGTGATCGCCTATTGTCTGATGAAGAATCACGTGCATGTTGTGGGCGTGCCTGGCTTCGAGTCGTCCCTGTCCAATGTCATTGGCCGGACGCACCAGCAATACACCGCCTATTTTCAAGACAAGTATTCGCGCAGTGGGCACTTGTGGCAGAGCCGGTTTTTCTCATGTCCGATGGACGAATCCCATACGTTGAATGCGCTGGCTTACGTAGAGCTCAACCCAGTTCGCGCGGGAACTGCGGTCGAGCCCTGGTTGTATCCATGGTCCAGTGCGCAAGCCCATGCAGGTTTGCGGGGCGATCGACTTCTCGATCTGACGCGGTGGTTTGGCCAGTTTACAGTGGAGGGATGGGTCGAGGCATTGGGCGGGAAGCGAGAGGACACGGACCTCGTACGGGATATTCGCCGACACACCCAGCGCGGCAGGCCTTGGGGTTCCGATCCGGGCTTCCTCGAAAAAGCGAGGAAGTTTGGTGCGTAGGGACTGACGCGGACAAGTGCCCTGCGGTGGCCGCAGCGACATTAAATCGAAAGAGACATTACCCGGGCGAAGTTAACGTCAACGTCCGTGGCTGTCCCGTCGTGGCCCGGGCGCACGCGGTGCAATCACAACGCCCGTATCGCGGGTCAGTGTCGCGGATTGCGTGGGCTCTGAAAACCCTCGATCACCTCCCTCACGACGGGACAGCCACGCGCGTTGGAAGGCCCGTTGCAAATTGTAGTGTTGTTTCAATTTTCGATAAGGTCGCCGCCCATTTGAGCGGGCCTGCGCGCGTCAGTCCCTACGCCGATCGCGTGGTTGCTGCTTGGATTAATTGTAACACTTTAGCGGTGTGAAGTAACTTTTGGTGGCAAAGTTGGCAACGCTCCGCTTTCCAGGTACTGTTTGAGTGCCTTGTTAATTGCATTGACTGGATTGTGTCCGCGTTTTTTGAGGGTGAAGAAGACGCTCATGA
>JBHEKR010000148.1:0-7529 GCA_041859365.1 Candidatus Hydrogenedentales bacterium | reverse complement strand
AAGCCACTACCGCAGCCGCGTCCACCTGGGAGATGACCGTTTCCAGCGTGTCGATCCGGTGCTCCATTTCGCCCGCCTGAATATTGGCCGACGCCACCTGACTCGCCGCCGCATAGCGCAGGGCATCCATCTCGGCGGTCTGAATGGCCAGCACGCGGCGGGTCTTTTCCCATTCGAATTCGATGGCCTTGAGTCGTTCCCGCGTGGCGGTCAACGCCGCGCGCACCTGCTCGTGATCGGCACCGGCCTCGGCCAGCGCGCGCAGCAGCGGGGGCTCGTGGGCCGGGGGCACTTTGCGCTCGGCCGCCAGCTCGCCCGACATCGCCGCGATGTCCGACATGATCTCATCCCGCCATTGGGCATAGGCCTGGCGCATCTGCTCGATACGCGTCAGGGCCTGGCCCACGGACATCTCGGCCTTCGCCAAGGCCTTCTCCCGCTCCTGCAATCTGGCGCGCAGCGCCTCCTGCCCTTCAAGATCGGCCTTGGCCACACTCAGCATCGCCTGGATTCGCACCTGGTTCGCCAGGGCATAGTCCGCATCGCCTATGGAGTCCCGAAGTCGGGCCTGGAGCGCGGCAAACTCGGTCGCCTTATCCGCCGCCGCCTTGTTCGAGGCGGTGATCGCCTCCTGATAGGCCGTCCGCTCCCGTTCCAGTGATTCCGTCTTCTGCTTCAGCCAGTCGCGCTCCGGCAGCAGGGCCTGGCACTGCTCCTGAAAAGCCGCCCGCTCGCGCTGCAACGATTCATTGTGCTGCTGGAGCATTTCCTTTTCCTGGAGCAGAAATCCGATCCGCTGCAGCAGGCCATCCCGTTCCTGCTGGAGGGTGTCGACCCGCGTCTGGAGGGAATTCTTCTCCCACTGCAGGGCCTGATTCGCTTCTTCCAGGGCGGCGGCCTGCTCGGCCGCCTGCCAGGGCGCCGCGCCCGCCGTACGCGCTTCCAGAATGACCGATCGCGAACGCGCGAATCGGGCACGGAGGGGGCCGCTAAGTTTCTGAAGCCGGTTCGGCTGCACATTACTCGCCACAATCACCGGGTGCTGGTGGCTCAGAAAAGCATCGATGACCGCCTCAAGCCTTCGCGCATCGAGGTCAAAACCCTCCAGATTGTCCACCAGCAGCATGGCGCGCCGCCCTTGAAGGGGGCGCGGGTCTTCCACAAGCGATCTCACCTTCTCGGGAAAATCGCCCGGCGTCACCAGCGCCAGCCCGACGGGAATCGTGCTCAACCGGACCTGCTTGGCCACAGACCAGAGCAGATGGCTCTTGCCACTCCCCTCCGGCCCCAGCAGCAATACCAGCGAAGGCCCCATTTCTTCCAGCATGGCCACCCGGCGGCAGACATCGAAGGCCTCCCGGTTTCCGGGGGTCAACTCGAAGGTATCGAAACTGCGTCCCTTCATAAATCGGTCTCTCTCGTTGGATAAGTGGTCATGGGCCGCATTCTAGCATAGATGGACTCCAGGCTTTAGGCTGTAGGCTAAAGGCTTCAGGAGAAGATTGGACCGATCCGACGGATCCGACGGATCGGACGGTTCGGAGTGAGCTCGGTGTATCTCGCGTGACCGTAATGGGCTCCAGTCTGGAGCCTGAAGCCTACAGCCTAAAGCCTTTCCTGTGCTATAGTATCGCCTGCGGCCTGCCGCGAACCTCAGCACTTCGAAGAAGAAAGTCCGACTTATGAACTACTCGTGGATGCTCACGCCCCCAACTTTCGTTCCTCCCCTTGATCCCGACTTTCGCCCCGCCGTGCTGGCGAACCGAACCTTTGACAAGGCGGTGGCCGACTCCGGCCGGGGTGTCCCGCTGATTCTGGGACTGGAACGCAACGGCGGCGCCATCGCGCGTTTTGAAACCAAAATATTCCCCGCTGGCCACGATCTGGCCGATGCAAGCTGCTTTTATATTGAGCGGATCCTGAAATTTCTCCTTTGGCAGAAGGGCGCGTTTCGCGTCCACGTGGGCGGTCCCGGCTACGTGGCGGCCTATCTCGCGGGCGTATATCGTCCCGGTGGCACCCGCGCCTTCGATTTCGGTTTCATGGGGAAGAGCGTCTATGAGCAGACCTTCCAGATCCGGGGCTGTAAGCCCGAAGAGGTGCCTGCGGAAAACGAATCCACCCAACCCCTGGGCCGCCATCTGGACGGCTGCCGCATCGGCTTCGATCTCGGTGCTTCGGACCGCAAGGTCTCTGCTGTCGTGGATGGTGAAGCCATCTTCTCCGAAGAAGTGGTCTGGGAGCCCCGCAAGCAGACCGACCCAACCTATCATTACAACGAAGTCATGGCGGCGCTGAAGACCGCCGCCAGCAAGATGCCCCGCGTGGACGCCATCGGCGGCAGTTCGGCGGGCGTGTTCATCAACAATCGCGCCATGATTGCCTCCCTTTTCCGGGGCATTCCGGAAGAGCGCTTCGATGAAGTGCGCAACATGTTCGTCCGTATCGGCGAAGAGCTGGGCGTGCCCCTCGAAATCGTGAACGACGGCGAAGTCACCGCCCTCGCCGGCTCCATGTCCCTCGAAGATAATGGCGTCCTCGGCATCGCGCTCGGCTCCAGTGAGGCGGGCGGCTATGTCACCATGGACGGCAACATCACGAGCTGGCTCAATGAGTTGGCCTTCGCCCCGGTGGACTACAGCCCGACCGCGCCCGACGATGAATGGTCGGGCGATATCGGCGTTGGCGCCCGATACTTCTCCCAGCAGTGCGTATTTCGCCTCGCGCCGGCCGCGGGCATAGAATTGCCCGAAGGTGTGACCGACGCCGAGAAGTTAAAATTCGTTCAGGAAAAGCTCGAAGCCGGTCACGAAGGCGCCACGAAGATCTGGGAGTCCATGGGCATCTATCTTGGCTACGGCATCGCTCACTACGCCCGTTTCTACGAGCTGAAGCATGTGCTTATCCTGGGCCGCTGCACTTCCGGTAGCGGCGGCGATCTGCTCCTCAACGGCGCGAAGAAAGTCCTGGCTGCGGAGTTCCCCGAACTCGCCCATATCAATATTCAATTGCCCGACGAGAAGAGCCGCCGCGTGGGCCAGTCCATCGCCGCGGCGAGTCTGCCGGCGCTGAAAAAGTAGGTGCCGTTCATTCCAAGTCGTGTACCCGTCGCTGCAGGGACAGCAGCGACATCAGGGACGACAGGAATGAAATCGGATAAGATCGTTTCTGCCGTCCCTGTTGTCCCTGCTGTCCCTGAAATCGGCGGGGTAACTTTGCACGATTTGTGAAGTCCACGTTGCGGGTCAAGCCCGCGTTTAGCACTGAAAGGTTAAATTTCCTCCCATGAAGCTCTCCCTGGACACCGCCGAACTCTATATCCCCGATGGCGTCGAAGAAACAGCCGCCCTGGCCCGCACCACCCACCTCGCCATTGGCGCTCATCAGGACGACCTGGAAATCATGGCCAGCGAAGGCATCGTGACCTGCTACCAGCAGCCCGACCAGTGGTACACGGGCGTGGTCGTCACCAACGGCGGCGGCACGCCCCGCAGCGGCATTTATGGCAACTACTCGGACGAGGACATGATCCAAGTTCGGAATAAAGAGCAGAAAAAAGCCGCATTTGTCGGTGAATTCGCCGCCCAGTTTCTCCTCGACTTCCCCAGCGGGCGCGTGAAGGATGGAGCCGACCAGGGCCCCATCAACGACCTGGCCGCCATCATCGAAGCCACAAAACCCGAGATCATTTACACCCACAATCTGGCGGACAAGCACGACACCCATATCGGCGTCACCCTGAAAACCATCGCCGCCCTGCGCCGCGTTTCCCAGGAGGCCCTGCCGAAAAAAGTCTACGGCTGCGAAGTCTGGCGCGATCTCGACTGGATGGTCGACACGGACAAGATCGCCATGGACGTCTCCACCCGCGAGAATCTCCAGATGGCCCTCGTCGGCGTTTTTGACTCCCAGATTGCGGGCGGCAAGCGCTACGATCTGGCCAGCATGGGCCGCCGCCGCGCCCACGCCACCTACCACCAATCCCACGGCGTGGACCAGGCGACCGGCATCACCTTCGCCATGGATCTTACCCCCCTCATCGAAGACCGGGACCTCGATCCCCTCGCGCTCGTGCAGGGTTACCTCAGCAATTTCCTGAGCGACGTGACCGAACGGGTGAGAAAGATTCAGGGATAGTTTTTCAGACGGATAGGACCGACGGGACGAATTCTTCCTGTCGGTCCTGCCCGTCCAATCCCTCGCCCAGTCCCCTCACAGCAGCGCCGGCGACGTGGTAATCCAAACCCGCGCGCGCGCCGCGTCAAGCCGCTCCCGGGCCTGAGCCGCCGAGTCCCCCGTGGCAATGATGTAGCCGCCCCGCTCCCGAGAAGGTATGTCTACGACGTGACTTAGAATGTCGCCCTCGCTGGCCGTGATATGCACCTCGATGACCCCCGCCATGTGCCGTGCCTCATCCACTCCTTGAATACCGGTCACCACACCGCTTCGCGCCAGCAGCCAGGTCATGGCGGCGCCGGCCTTGTGCCTCGCCACGAGGGAGGGCGTCCGTCCAAGCGCGCAGGCCATGGACGCCAGACGCAAGTCAACACCCAGCGCCAGACGGACCAGTTGGCAGAGGTGCCGATCCAGGCGGGCGGGCGACTGCACATCGATCAGGCGCAGCCCGATTGTCGTGTCGACGAATTCCAATTCAACATAACCCCAGCCCTCGGGCAAATGTCTGTTCACTCCCTCCGCCAAGGCCTCCACGTCCCGTAACAGGTCACTTCGGCCCTCCGCGGGCGCCATCGTGCTCAACGGCACGCGATAGACGGAGCTGGTCATTTCTTCGGCAATCAGGCAACACAAGGACAGGGTCGCTCCGGTCTTAAAAGCCAGCGCCCGATACACTGCTCCTTCGAGGGCGGGCTGGATTCGGATGGGGCCGCCCATATTGCGCTTCTGCAGTTTGGCGGAAGCCAGCGAAAGATCATTGCGGTGGTCGAGGCGCATACAGGAGCCATCCCCCCGCGTGCAGGCGGCACGCACCCAGGCGGGGATGGGCAAGGCCAACAACGCCTGTTCACGAAGCCGCTCTAACTCGGAGAAGGGATAAACCGTAGCGCCGTCAATCGGGAGCGTGGATTGTTGTGCCTCGTCCAGGCAGGGCAGGCGCCACAACCCCAAAGCGGCGGCGGCTTGGGCCACCAGGGGCGCCGCGTCGCAGCACGGCGACCAGAGCCCGGCCAATCCTTCGCGCTTCGCTACCCGAGCAATTGCCTCGGGCGTCTTCTCGGGAAGAAGTATGGCGCGGCACTCGGAAGGCAGGGGCGGAACGGACGCCGCATCGACCAGAAAGACCGGCTCGGCAGCCAACAGGGCGCAGATCGCAGGGAAATCCGCTGCGTCTTCCGGTACACCGATGATGCCAAGCCTTGCGGTCACGAGCACTTCCCCTGCGGCCAACGAATCGCCACGCGACACCGCGCGCACCTTCACGATACACCATCGATTGCCGCCGATGCACCCGATCCGGTTTTTCCACACTTGCATCGTTGTGATACCATGACACGAATTGGCGGCAACGCTGAATCTTGGTACAGACCGTAATTTTCCCTTGGAGTGATTTCATGCCGACATTGAAGCCCTTTGGAACGTGTTTGACCGCACTCGCCGCGCTGACGGCCCTCATAACGGGTTGCGGCGGCGGTAGTTCTTCCGTGGCTTCGGACGCACCCGCCGTGCTGGAAACGCCCTTCGGGACCGTCCAAGGTGCCCCCCCCAAGGCCGAAGGAGCGCCGGTCGACGGGGACTGGATCGTGATCCACTTGAATGCCGAGCCTGCGACAATGAATCCCAGTCTGGATATCAGTGACGCGTACACGCAACAGATTACGGATGGATATGGCGGCAATATATTCGAGAGCATGCTCACTGCGAACAGGGAGACCCAAGCCAACGAGCCCTGGATCGCCGAGCGCTGGGAAATCTCCGAGGACAAACTCACCTACACCTTCTACCTGCGCAAGGATGTGACCTTCTCCGATGGCAAGCCGCTTACGGCTCAGGACGTCCTTTTTACCTACGAATCCATCATGAATCCCGCCAACCTAACGGCGGACAAGCGCAGCTATCTGGTCGATTTTGAGTCGGCTACCTTACTGGACGACTTTACGATCCAGTTCAAGGCCAAACAGCCCTACTTCCTCCACCTCGATGTGCTGGGCTCCCTCCAAATCCTTCCAAAGCACATCTACGGAGAGGGAAATTTCAACGAACATCCGGCCAATCGCGCCCCTGTTGGCAGCGGACCTTATCGCTTTGAAAAGTGGGATACCGGCCAGCAACTTGTACTGGCTAAGCGTGAAGGCTATTGGGGTCCGAAGCGCCCCTGGGTAAACGAGTTGCACTATAAATTCGTCACAGACGATAACGCCGCCTTCCAGTTGCTACGCCGGGGGGAAGTGGACGAAATGCGCCTCTCTCCGGAACAGTGGGTGCGCCAGGCCAGCCAGCCCGAGATCACGAGCAAGTACCAGAAATACACTCTTTATTCCCCCGTTAATGGCTATGGTTCGTCCTTCGGATGGATCGGCTGGAATGCCACCAAGCCCTGCTTCAGCGACAAGCGCGTGCGCCAGGCCATGACCATGCTGCTCGACCGGGACACCATCGGAAAGACCATTTACCACGGACTCGTGCGGGTCGTGACGGGGCAAGCCTTCCCCGATTCCCCGAGCTACGACAAGACCATCGCCCCCTGGCCCTTTGATCCCACCGCAGCGAAGGCCCTGCTGGATGAGGCGGGCTGGATCGATTCGAACAAGGACGGCATTCGGGACAAGGACGGCATCCCTTTTAAATACGAGTGGATCTACCCCTCCGGATCGCCGGAGTATGAGCAACTGGCCACGGTTTACAAAGAAGAACTCACCAAGGCCGGTATCGACGTCACCCTCCGCCCTCTTGAGTGGGCCTCCTTCCTGGAGAGTGTGAACAAGCGCTCGTTCGATGCCTGCAGCATGGCCTGGGCCAGCCCGGTGAAGGGAGACCCCTACCCGATCTGGCACTCCTCTCAAGCGGAAAGCGGTTCAAATTACGTGCACTTTTCCAACGCGGAAGCCGACAAGATCATCGAAGAAGCCCGGCTCGAATTCAACGACGAAAAGCGCGACGCCATGTACCGGCGCTTTCACGCGATCCTGCATGAGGAGCAGCCCTACACCTTCCTGTTCAATTCCCAGCGCAAAGTAGCCATATCCAATCGTTTCCAGGGCGTGACGCCCTATGCCCTCGGCTTCGACATGCGCGACTGGTGGGTGCCCCTCGACCAGCAGCGGTATAAATAACGCCGAACTCGGCTGGCTGGACTGTCCCTCGTGCGCAACTACCTGATACGACGATTCCTGCTTATTATCCCCACCTTCCTGGGGATCAGCCTGATCACGTTCCTGATCGTGCAGATGGCCCCGGGCAGCCCCATCTACATGCGGCTGCATCAGGCGGGCGGGTCGGGCGGCAGCGCCATTACCCAGGAAGCCATCGAGCAGACCAAGAAGCTCTACGGCCTGGACAAGCCCCTCCCGGTG
>JBHEKR010000086.1:0-3038 GCA_041859365.1 Candidatus Hydrogenedentales bacterium | reverse complement strand
TCCTATCCGTCTCATCCGTCCTATGCCTTACTCCCCCGACACCTCCGCTATCAGCCGCTTCGTGGTCTCCAGCATAACCCGCTCCACGTCCTCCGAGAAGAAGCCCGCCTGGGTGCTGAGGTCCTTGCCCCAGAGGTAGGTAGTCACGCCGATGGTCTCGTGTCCGCCTTCGCGCACGATCTGTGCGCTGGGCACGTAGCCGAAGAAATCATTCGCATAGGCCGAGACCCAGAGGGGCGCGTCGGGCAGGTCCGCATAGAGCCTGTTGGCGTACTCCGCCACGCTCTCGCTGGGCAATCCCACCAGTGTGAGGTCGTCGCCAAAGGCCCACACGGCGATGGGCGCATTGTAGTGCTCGGGCAGGGTGCCGCCCGATTCCAAGACGCCGATCATATGCTTCGCCATCAGGTTTTCCGTGGTCTTGCGGGCCGCATAGGGCTGCAATTCCTCCACACTCAGTTTCTTCAGGGGGAGAGGCGTCAATTCGTAAGCGAAGCGCAATTTCCCATCAATCGGACGCACGTCCTTCTCCAGCGCGCGCTCGACCGCCTCGCCCAGGTCTTTCCCCAGCTTGCGAACGCCCGGAATATCCGTGCGGGGCTCGGGGTTCGCATCCGCACCGCAACCCGACGCGAAGAGCACGGTGGCGCCGGGGAACTGTTTCTCCAGGTACTCCTGCGCATAGCCAGCATAGTCGCCCGTGATGATGTTGTTGTCCCCGGCGAAGCCCGTGTTGTGGCAGGCGCAGCCGATGAGCAGCGCGCGCGTCTCGCCTTCGGGCGACGCTACGCGCAGCACGGGCACGCGCTTGTCCGTGGGCCCGTTGGGGTTGGGTTTCATCCACACGGCCTCGGGCGTCACCTCGCGGCGGTTCATGGGAAACTCAACGCGATCCACGGCCCAGGATAATTCCGCCGGTGCGAGCTCACCCAAAGCCTCCAGTGCGACCGCGGCGACCTTCTCCTGCAATCCACGCGTGTAAGTCACCAAGTTCTCCGCAGACGCTGCATCCGAGAAGGGCGCATAGGCCACATTCCCATTGACGTCGGGATTCAGGCTCATCAAGGGCCCCGTGTGGTTGTGCGACGCATTGAGCATGATCTGGGCGCGCGACAAACCGCTCTTTTCCATGATGCGTCTGCAGGACTCTTCGAAGAAAACCGCCTGAAAGCCCACAAGGTCGCCGGTGATGATCACGCCGCGCTGTCCGGCCTCGTCCTCAATCGCGAGGGCCTTGACGTAGATGTCGATATCCACGCCCTGGAAGGGCTTGTCCCGACCGCCATAACCCACGAGCGGCACGGGAATATCCGGCGTGATGACGACCGAAGCCACGCCAGCCTTCCACGCGGATCCAGGAAGGGCCAACACGGTCGTACAAAGGATAAAAAGTAATCTCGATTTCATGACCGTTCCCTAAATTTTTGATTGACGAAGTTGTGCCCGCTTGGATAGAAGCCCGACGTCGTGCCACGCAATCCAATGGCATTGTTGCCCAGAAGAGACTTTTCGATCCACATTTCCCTCCCGACTTCCCTTTTTCCCACTCCTGAATGTATGCTGGGTGCGCATGGTATTGCATACCATCGAAGGAGAAACCCCATGAACAACACCAAAGTTTCCGTTCTCATCGATTTGATCAAACAGGCCCGGGTCCAGACCCTGAAGACCGCTCAGGGCATACCCGAATCCCATCGATTCAAACAGCTCCAGGCGGAGAAATCGACGCCCATCTGGCTCCTCGGGCATCTTTCCCGCACCATCGACCGCATCATCATAGGCTGGACTCTTGAGCAGCCCAGCGTGCTCGGTGAAGATTTAAGCCATCGCTTCGCGCCGGCCCAGGTCAACGGCATGTCCCCGACGACCAAGCCGGAAGACTATCCCACCTGGGAGGAATTGACCGAACTCTACAACAAGGTCATGGCCCAGGCCATCAAAGGACTCGCCGCACTCACCGATGCGGATCTGGAAAAGCCCTTACCCGGCGACCTCCCCCCCAGCTACCGCGAGCGATTCTCCAGCATCGGCACCGCCCTCCAGTTACTCATCAACCACGACGCCTACCACCGGGGACAGATGGCTCTGCTCAGCAAGCTGGCCTGATTCCCCGCAACGAATTCAACGCAAGGAAAACCCATGTCCAAAACGAAAACACAGCTTTACATCGACCTGCTCGAAGGCGCCCGCAAGCATACCCTTCAGGTTGCGGAAAGCGTGCCCGAAGGCAAGCGCTTCAAACAGCTCCAGGAAGGCAAGGCCACGCCCGCGTGGCTCGTCGGCCACCTGGCCAACACCATGAACGTCCTCGTGGTCATGTTCATACTCGAAGGCGACTCCCTCCTCACGAAGGAGCAGGGCAACACCTTCGCCCCCGACTTCGCGGGCGGAAAAGCCCCCACGGAGAATCCGGATGAATACCCCGCGTGGGACGAGATCATCGCGATCTACAACAAGGTCTTCGACGCGGCCATCGAAGGCCTTTCCAAGCTCGACGATAGCGCCCTGCCCAATCCCCTCTCCAGCAAAATGCCCGACCGCCTCCGCGAACACTTCTCGTCGGTCGAAGTGACCCTCGGCTTCATGGTCAGCCACGACGCCTACCACCGCGGCCAGATCGGGCTGCTGTCGAAATTGAATTGACCCGCGACGGGACCGTCCTGCACGCAAGGCCACGCCGACAACGCACCACGCCGATGCCCCACATCAGCAATCGTCAACGCGTCGAAGGCCGCCACGCGTGCGGGACCGTCCCGCCTTTTTTTTAGCCGCAAGAGAACGCAAAGAGCGCGAAGAAAAGGCTCATCCTGTTTGAGCGTACGTTATCTCTTAGACTGCAGCGACCAGAAGTCATGATCAAGTTGATGGCGGTGAATCAGATTTCCAGCTCCGAAGGAGCGGCAGTCTGTAGCCTGGGGCTTCAGCCCCAGGTTCACAGTTCGACCAGGTAGCGAATCCGCGAAGCGGATGGCAGAACGGGGTTACTGGACTCTGCCATCCGCTCCGCGGATTCAACTATATCTTGCGATTGATCCTGG
>JBHEKR010000036.1:0-14684 GCA_041859365.1 Candidatus Hydrogenedentales bacterium | reverse complement strand
AGGAAGATCTTGCCCGTCTCTTCCTGCTCCAGCAAGCGCGCTTCCATCTCGCTGTGGGAGCGGATCACCACATCGATGCCGGGGTTGATCTTGCGCGCCGTATCCACCATCTGACGAACTTTCATCGTGTCCGGTGTCGCGATAATCAACATGGCCGCATTGGCAATGTGGGCCTGCGCCAGAACGATATCATTGGACGCATCCCCCACGACCGCGGGCACCCCCGATTCGCGTAGTTTCTCGATGATCTCACGGCTCTGATCCGTCACCACATACGGTATGCCCTTTTGTGCGAGCTGCTGGGCAATACGACGCCCAACCCGCCCGTAGCCCACGAGCACAACCTGTTTTGAGAGGTATTTCTCGTCCGTGGTGTAGGGGAGCGCCGCCAGGGGATCCACCGGTACTTTCAAGGGCTTCAATGTGGCGGGTGGCGATAAAATAACGGCATTGGCTTCCTTCAGTTTGTCTTCGTCGCCCAGCATGAGCAGTGTGTCGTAGGGTTCAATCTGAGTCTGTCCGCGCGGCACCACAAAACCCTCGCCGCGACCAATCAAGAGGATCAGCACATCGGCGGGCACGCCCAGATCCGCCACCGTGCGTCCCACCGCCGCCATGTTGGGCAGGATTTCGACCTCGCGCGTGTTGCCCTGTGCCTGACCGTGTCGCTCAATGGCCAGGGAGAAGGCCGGGCGCGAGGCGAGGGGCTCGTCCACTTTCAAAAAGCGGGCCACCGGCATCAGCAGCGTGCCCTGGACCAGCACGGATGTGAGGACGGTGAAGAACACCACATTAAAGATCAGCATCGAGTGCTCATAGCCCGCTATCAGTGGGAAGGTTGCCAGCACAATCGGCACCGCGCCGCGCAGTCCGGTCCAGGCGACCAGCAGGCGCTCCGCCGTACTGAAGGGGCTGCCCCATAGCCCGATGCCCACCGCGACGGGGCGCGCCACGAACATGAGGAACACGGAGGCGGCCATCGCCATCAAGACTACATCAGGCAACTGGGAGGGATACACGAGCAGCCCGAGCACGAGGAACATGCCGATCTGCATGAGCCACGCGAGGCCGTCGTGAAACTTGACCACATAGCGCTTGTGAGCAAAATCGCTCCCATTCAAGATGATTCCAGCGACATAGACCGCAAGGAATCCATTCCCCCTGAAGAACTCGGCCGCGCCGAAGGTCAGCAGCACCAGGCTCATGCTGAGTACCGGATAGAGGCCCTCGTAGTCCATGCGGATGCGGTTCAGCACCATGGCACCCAGCCGACCCGTGCCCAGGCCAATGCCCACTCCCACGGCCATATTGACTGCAAAAGCGGGGAGAAGGCTTGCCCATGAAAAATCCGGTACCGTCAGGATCTGCGTCATGCCAAGCGTGAGGAAAATGGCCATCGGGTCGTTGCTACCGGATTCCAGTTCAAGCAGCGGCTTCAAATTTCCCTTAAGTCCCACGCCCTGACCACGCAGTACGGAGAATACCGCCGCGGCGTCCGTAGACGAGATGATCGCCCCCAGCAGCAGGCCCGCGGGCAAAGTAAATCCCAGCACCAGCCAGGCGAAGAGCCCCACCAGCGCCGCCGTAATCACCACGCCCAGCGTGGAGAGCACCATGCCGCGCCCGAGCACGGGACGGATGATCCGCCAGTTGGTGTCCATTCCGCCGGAAAACAGGATGAAGGCCAGGGCGATGGTGCCCACGAAGTTGGCGACTGGCGCATTCTCGAAGTGGATGCCGCCGGGTCCGTCCGATCCGGCGAGCATGCCGATACAAAGGAAAACCACCAGAGCGGGAAGGCCAAACCGGTCCGACACGCGGCTCGCAATGATACTGGCAAAAACGAGCAAGCCCGTTACCAGAAGGGTGAGTGAAGGTTGGTCCATAGGCGACAATTCCTTGTGCTGCGCCGGGAAAATTCTCCCCGGCGTCGCGCGGCGTTCCGCAGGTCGGCCCACGTGTGCGCGGCGTAAAGGTCAGCCGGATTCAGTACAGCGTGACGTTCATGCCCGTACCTGGGGCCAGGGGTTCTTTGGGGCGGGAACCGTGCTCGTTGCGGTAGAGGTATACCGAGTCCAGCGTGATCAGGAGGACATCCTGCCGTCCGTCCCCGTCGCAATCGCCCACCAGCATGCTCATTTCAAAGGGCCGCTCCACGCCCGCCTGGGAACCAGGGATGAGGAAGGTGCCAATACGCTTCCCCGAGCCAGTATAGAGGGCCTGGTTGTCTCCATTCAAAAATTCGGCATAGCCATCGCCCGTCCAGTCCACCACGCGGTGATGGCGACCGTAAGGGGTCATGACCTGGCCGAGGCGCGTGCCGTCGCCGCCGAAGATCCACAGGGGCCCTTCGCCGCGCGGGCGGTGGTCGATGTCGGCCAATATTTCAAGCCCCGGATGTTCCGCCACGATGTCGGCCAACTGGATGGACTCGAAGTGATGCCCGGCATGCTCCCAGATCGCCTTGCCGTGTCCGTCGACCACCGCGATATTGTTGGCGCCGCAGCACGTGAGGGCAATGCGCACATCATCCAGATTGTCCGACGCGTTCAAAACCCGAGCACAGTCGAGGTGCCCCTGGCTCAGGTCCGTCGTATTCGATTCAAAGACCCACCGGACCGATCCGTCGTGATTGAGCATGGCGAATCCGGCCATGAGCTCGTCGCGCCCATCGCCGTCAATGTCCATCGGGCGGGGCTGGTGCGCGGTGCGATAGCCGCCGGGCCTATTCACGTTCCAGAGCAGTTCTCCGGCGTAGTTGTAGGCCCAGATGTTCTCATAGCGGTCCTTCGCCAGCACGTCGGTCGGACGGCCCTTGCCGCTCAGGTCGCAGAAGACGAGGCAGTCGGAAGCCCCTTTCTCAATGGGGATGCGACGCTTTTCCGTTCCCGTCACACCGTCGAGCTCCACAATGGCCGTCTCGTCACTTACCACAACCTCGTTCTTCCCGTCGCCATCCCAGTCCACAATCTGGCAGGCCACATCGTGGTGCCAGTTCTTCCGCCCGATCTCGGGATTTCCCCATCGCCACACGGTAGACCCATCCAGGCGCTGCACCGCCACGGCGCTCGTGTAATGGACATCCACGTCGTTAAAGTTCTCCGCGCTGACGATCTCCACCGCGCCATCGCCGTCCACATCGCCCGCGACGACCCACTGCCCGCCATACTCCGGGTCCAGGGTGACGGTCTTCCAGGGCGCAATCTCGGGCACGGCGGGATCGGCCAGGCCGTTGTCGACGACGTCAAAGATCGCGAAGGCCTGGTCTTCGGCGGGCGCGGATTGAAGCAACGTGCATATCACGACGATGCTCATCGCGAGAAGAGCGGGAAAGCGGTTCATGTGGGTTTCCTTAACGATACGCCAATAGGGGCGAGTTGATATTCAACAGAAGCTTGGACAGGATTTACAAGATTAGCAGGCTGAAGGCTGGAATCTTGTTAATCCTGCCCAGTAAAGCGCTGAACCATGATGCCGTACGAACAAAACCCTGCAATTGTGACAAACCGCACATTGCTTCCAATTGCCACGTGTGCAGTTAGAGGCGTTTCGCCCTTCTTCATCCGTGTGTTTCCGTGTCATCCGTGGTAGAAAAACAAGAATTTTCGACCACGGATAACACGGATACTCACAGATGGGGAGGGCCGGATTCGATTCCATTTTCGTGTATATTCGTGGTCGAATGCCTCAGCCCAGAGCATTTGTGCTTCGGCTTGCACCCATGGACGCATCCTATTGGGTTGAACCACCCTCACCACCGAGCCACTGGGCAAACTGTCCCAACACCGCCATATTACCCTCCGCCGCTTCAAAGTTCCACGCCTCATGCACATCAATACCGTCGAAGCCATGGGCTCGAGTTTTCTCGGCAAAGAAGCGCATACGCTCGGCAAGCCCCTTCGCCTCACCCGGCAACCATTCGGAGAAGAGGAAGAGCTTCGTCTTGTCCTTGCAGTGGGGCTGGTAGGTACGCGCCGCCCACGCGTAGAGGTCTTCGCCCTCGTTCCTGACGATGTCCCTCTTGGCGGTCCAGTACGCGTGGTCGGGCGAGGCCACAATCTCGAAATCACCCAGAACAAACGCATCCGCGATACCCTCATCCACGAGGGTCTTCCAGTGGTTGGTATAGCGCGCGGCCACGTTCGTTCCAAAGTGGGGATCGACCGCGAAGTTCGTGTGGCGGCCGAGTTGCAGGCCGATCCACAAGGGCTTATTGCGCCCATGACAGAGTGCAGCCAATTCACGATAGAGCGTGACCATCGCGTCGCCCTTGACGTCGTGCCACGCCTCGCGGTCGAAGTCTTCCGCCGTGCGGATGTCCACGCCATGTCTTTTAAAATAAACGTCCGCAATGGGCGCCTCGTAGCCAAAGCCGTCTTCCTCTTTCGGAATGTGCAAGTGACGACTGTGGGCGCTCGTGGAGCAATGGATGCCGTCCGCGCCCCAATCGAGGAGTTCTTTGGCCTGGGCGATGCGGAAGGCGCGCGCCTCCGGCCAGGCATAGCTCATGAGCCCGTGAAAATACGATCCATCCTTCGCCGTCCAGTGACAGCGGGGATGGTCCTCCAGGAACTTCGAACGATACCCCGGAAAGCCGTCGTCGAAAAGATCCAGCCAGCAGAGTACCTTCATGCCCCGCGCGCGCCCTGCGCGAATAAAGGCTTCCGGCGGATTGAAGGCATCAATAACCTGGGCATATTTCTGGGTCCACGGCACACGCTGTGCGATGTAGGCCTCCATGTCCGGGATGTCGTTGCACGGGTGGGCCCGCGCATGATCCGCATCGAAGGTCATTGGGTAGGAAAGCGACGTCCGATAGGGGAGGAGTCCCAGGCAGCCGGCCCGAATCAGGAGGGTTGTGCAGCCATGGTCGGCAAGCTGGTCGACCAACGATTCCACGTCCGCCTCGGTCATCGGCGATAGACGCAACCAGACCTCATCATTCACGTCAATATCGACGATGAGTTCGGGGTGTTGTGCCTCTCCGGCGCGGGCCACGGCCACGCCATTGAGCGCGAGCAGGGCGGAAAGGGCGCCAAATTCACGGCGCGTCAGCGAGTGAGTGACCATGGATATATTTATCCTCAATCGGAACGGATTGATCGGGAAGAGGGGGTGTCAGGATACGCCCACTTCAATGCAATTGCGCCCGGAATTCTTGGCCTTGTAAAGGGCGTCATCGGCGAGTTTCAGCAGGCGCTCTCCGTCGAGTTCCGCAGCATTCCGCCCGATGCCCACGCCCAGACTTACCGTAACCGCTATCTGGTGATCGCCGACATCGACCGGAACGGAGTCGATTCGATTTCGATAACGCTCGGCGGCAACTGCGGCACCCTGGACCTGATCCAGCGCGAGTACGACCAGGAACTCCTCGCCGCCATAGCGGCCCACCATATCACCGCGCCGCGCGACTTCCTCCAGTCGCCGGGCGACTTCGCGAAGCACCGCATCACCCACCGGGTGTCCATAGGTGTCGTTAATCTGCTTAAAATTGTCGACATCGATCATGATGGCCATGGCGGCCCGGTTGGCGCGCCGCGCGCGGGCAAGCTCGATCTCCAGCAGGTCTTCGATCGCCTTTCGGTTCCAAAGCCCGGTCAGCCCGTCATGGTTGGCCTGATGTTCCAGGGCATTTCGGGCATCGACGAGTTCGGCGTTGAGCTGATACAATTCTTCGTAGAGTCGGCTTTTCTCCACGATTAATGAGAGTTGACTGGCAATCTGAGCAAATACGGACAGATGGGCATGCTCATAGGTGTGCGTCTTTGTGCTCGAAAAGAAAAGGAAGCCCACCGGCTTTCCCATGGCGACAAGGGGACAGGTTAGGCTGGAACGAATCCCCTCCTCCAGAATCAGCCGGGTGGAGTGGGACTCGGGATGGGCTCGATAGTGCGCCTCCAAATCATTCAGCACCCGAGGCTTCCCATCCCGAAGGATCTGCACCAGACTGCTCCCTTCAAGTTTCTGGGCGTAGCCATTCTTGAGCCGGATGTTCTTCGTGTCGGATCGGGCCCAATGTGCGCGCACTACCCTGCCCTCATCTTCGAGCAGGGAAAATCCGATTCGGTCGTAGGGAATGACGAGGTGAAAAGTCGCGTAGATGTGCTCCATCACCTCCCCGATAAAGAAACCCTGATTCACGCGCTCCGTCATGTCCAGGAGACGCCGCTGTTCAAGGTAGCATTGCTCCATGGCGCCCGCGAGCTCCACCAGCGCGTGCCCCAGTCTACCCAGAGGATCGTCGGGCTCCCCAAAATCCCGCGCTTCGAACTCCAGTCGTTGCATGGACCGAACGTAGTCCGTATACTGCTCCACCCTGGGATCCCAAGCTTCGTTGCGTGCTTCCATTGATCCTCCCCAATTCAGTAAAAACTGTTGACAACTGTGGATATTCCCCAGAGAGGCGGAATAGTTACCGCAAAGATCCGCCAAGCCGAGGCGGGGAACAGTATTGGTAAGGTTCCCTATTCTCTCTTGACCGGAACACACGATGCAAGGTTAATCTTCCCGTCGCGTTTATGTCCCCGTAAACTCGCTGTGTCGTCGGCCCTCAACCCTGTGATATGCTCCCGCACTTATGAACAAATTACTACCCATCGCACTGCTCATCGTCGCCAATGTTTTCATGACCTACGCGTGGTATGGCCACCTGAAGGACCTGAAGGACAAGCCCATCGTCGTCGCCATCATCGCCAGTTGGCTGGTCGCTTTCATGGAGTATTGCTTCCAAGTGCCGGCAAACCGCCTCGGCCATCAGGTCTTTACGCTGGGCCAGTTGAAGATCATTCAGGAAGTAATCACCATGTGCATCTTTGCGGCCTTCAGTATGCTTTACATGAAGGAGAAGATCACGCTGGACTATCTCTGGGCGGGATTCTGCCTTGTGGGCGCCGTCTATTTCATGTTCCGCCAGTCTTGATTTCGGCGCTTCCGCGTCAGGCTTCCGAAAGCCAATCGAACCGTCCCTGCTCCCTGAGAATGAAGCCGATCCGGATATATCGGCCTTGATGTCGGTGGAGCTCCGCAAGATCCGCGCGGCGACCGAGGAAGAATTGATTTCTTTTCGGGGACAGCGTAGACTCTCCTCCGCAGCGGGATCGCATCTCTCCAGTTTGTGTGTGTGCAATGGGGCGCGAGTCCCCTCGGCCAGGAGTCCGCGTGAGTCGTCGTGCGCCAGGTGGATCGAATGCCATGACAAGAATGGGCCCTGCCTTTGAGATTCATTTTCAAGGGGTACGCAAAGCGGCGTTCCTCTTGTCTCTTCCCGCCCTGGCCTTCGGCGTGCCCGCCGCCTGGCTCGGTACATTTTGGCCGGGCATAGGCGCCGCGCAACTTCCACTGCTTCCATCCGGCGTCGCCGTATCGATACTGATGGCACTTGGGTGGCGCGCCTTTCCAGGAGTGGTGCTTGGGGCCTCCGCCGCAGGCTTGTGGTGCGCGCTCATCGATGCAAACGCATCTTTCCTCACCCCGCCAATCTGGTTTCTCGTGTTGCCCATTGCCGCATCCGCCCAGGCCGCGGTGGCCTACGGCCTGATCACGCGCATCTTACCCAATTTATTCGACACGAGTGCTCCTTGGGATTACACCCGATTCCTCCTGGTTACCGGACCCGTAGGAAGCGCGGTGGGCGCGGTACCCGTTGTCTTGTCGGCGCTGCTGGTCTCGGGGCTCCCTTTCCCCTTCGTGGCCATGGCGGGGGCCACCTGGTGGCTGCTCGATCTCTTCGTCGGTCTTGCCGTTTCAACCTTCGTTCTCGGCTTCGTCAGCCGCGCCCCGCGACCTTTCATTCCCTTCAGCATGGTGGCCGCCACAGGCACGGTCCTGCTGGGGCTTGCGGTCACTTTCGGCTGGCTGGCCCGTGACGCGACCCTGATTCAAGTGGCGTCGGGACTGACCCCCATGCAGTTCAACACGGCGCTGAGCCTGACCCTTTGTGGAGCCGGACTTCTTGCGCTGGTCAGCAATTGCCCGCGACTCGCCAGCATACTGGGTGCGATACTGGTCCTGCTGGCAAGCCTCACCCTTTCCCAGTACATCACAGGCGTTAATCTCGGAATCGATGAACTCTTTGTAGACCACTTTATCACGGTAAACACCACCTTTCCAGGCCGCATGGCTCCAAACACGGCCATGTGCTTCATCCTGTTCGGCATCTCGCTCTGGCAACCCCATCTGGGCCGCTGGGGGACCGTGACCGCCAGCACCCTCTGTTCAATTGTCGCCTCCCTCGGCTTCGTCACCCTCGCGAGCTATATCGCCGGGATCGACAGTGCCTATAGTTGGGCCAAGATGACCCCCATGGCGGTTCACACCGCCGCAGGCTTATTCGTTCTCGGACTGGGGGGGATAGCGCGGGAGGTCGTCCAGGCCGAAGGGCAGCGTCGCCGGGTTTCTCTTTCCCCCCTGCCAACAGGCGTCGCGCTCGCGGCGACTTCCCTCTGGGTGTGGCAGGCGGTGTACCACGATGAGCAGTCCAAGATCCGGAACCTGGTTCAGAACCAGGCCCAGGAAATCACCCGGCTTATTGATATGGAGATTACCTACCACAATCACGCGCTCAACCGCATGGCCGCCCGTTGGGAAATAGCGGGTGGCACCGACAAAACCATCTGGACGGCCGATGCACAGGCCCACCTTCGCGACTTTCAGACGGTGGCGGCTATCGCCTGGGCCGATAATGAGTCGCGCGTGCGCTGGCTGGAGCCCCTTGAAGGGAATGAAGAGATTATCGGATTTGACCTGGCGTCCCATCCTCAGGGGCGCGCGGTATTGGCCCGCGTGCGTGAATCCGGACGCCAGGCGTCTACGGACGCGCTCACCATATCCCGGATAGGGCGGTGTTTTATCGTGATATCGCCGGTGAGCCAGACGGACCAAATTGCCGGGTATCTTGTGGGGCTCTACCGGCTTGATCGCCTCTTCGAGGTGCTCTCGGACGCCACTCGGGAAGACTTTCGCTATCGTGTATGGGAGGGAGAAAGCCTTATCTTCGAAAGTGACAAAGCGCCGTGGCCGGAGGAGGGGGGGCGTGAAATTCTTGTGGCGGGTGAAATGAGAGGTGGCTCCTGGACGCTTCAACTGCTACCCCGGTCGACCTGGCTGGCCAGTCAGCGCTCCAACCTGCCCATACTCATTCTCTTCTCGGGGTTGTTTCTTTCCGCCGCGACGACGATTGCGCTTCACTTGCTCGAAGCGGTTCAACGGCAGTACGAAGTCATACAGTCGAGCGAGAAACGATTGCGGCAGATCATTGATTCCGCGCCCACGGGAATGATAACCATCGACAGGGCCGGAACGATTTGCGACGTGAACCCCGCCGCCCAGTCTCAGTTTGGCTACGATACGAAAGATCTGGTGGGAAAGCCATTGGAGACTTTTGTGCCGGGGGCGATGCTCGGGACACAAAATATCGGATACAGGCAGGGTGCCCTGTTGAAGGCAATCAGGCCCTCGGGCGAAATTCAAGAGCGGACGGCATTGAAGAGAAACGGGGTGACTTTCCCCGTCGAAATCGCCCTGGCCCCTTTCGAATCGCCGGACGGCGTCCACGTCCTGGCGCTCATCACCGATATCACCGAGCGGGACGAGGCGCGCCGCAAACTCGAGGCGCACGCGCGCGAGTTGGAATCCACCAACCGGGATCTGGACGATTTCGCGTACGTGGCTTCCCACGATCTTCGGGCTCCCCTGACCGCCATCGCCAGTCTGGTGCATTGGATCGAAGAGGACACCGCCACCTTGCTCCCGCCGGGGAGCGCAAAACATCTCGCCCTGATCAAGAACCGCGTCGGGCGCATGGGAAAACTACTGGAGGATTTGCTCGATTATTCGCGTGCGGGCAGAACGGCAAATGAAACCGAATTTGTGGACACGGCGGAGATGGTGAGTCAGGTGACGGATCTTGTCCGCGGCGCGGCGCCGGTGACCATACGGACCCAGGGCTTGCCCGCCTTTGAAACAGTCCGCACACCGCTGCACCAGGTCATGCGCAATTTAATCTCAAATTCCATCAAGCACCATGATGGCGACGCGTGCGTGCTCGAGATATCCGCCAGTGAAAACGAATCATTCTACGTTTTTCGGGTGGCGGACGACGGCCCCGGAATTCCCCGCCAGTTCCACAAGAAGGTGTTCAGCATGTTTCAGACACTGCGCCCGCGTGATGAGGTGGAGGGCAGCGGGATGGGGCTTGCCCTCGTCCGCAAGGTTGTCGAGCGCTATGGCGGATATGTTCAATTGCTCGAAACCGACGCGAGGGGCACCACCGTCGAATTTACCTGGCCAAAAGCCGGCAAAGGAGGGTGAACACCATGCCGAGACCGAGAGAAGTTAAGATCCTGCTGGTGGAGGATGACGAAGTCGATGTGATGCGCGTCGAGCGCGGCTTCCACCAGTTGCGTATCGCCAATGAGATTGTCCGGGCACGGGACGGCATCGAAGCGTTGGAGATCCTGCGTGGCGTGGGGAGTCAGGACCGCATCGAAACACCCTTTCTAATTCTGCTGGATATAAATCTTCCGCGCATGACCGGTCTCGAGTTTCTTGCGGCCCTCAGGGCGGACGAGGAGCTTAAGGTCACCGTGGTATTCGTGCTTACCACGTCCCAGAGCGACGAAGATCGACTCGAGGCCTACCGACACAACGTGGCCGGCTTTATGCTCAAAGACGAGGCCGGTCGGGAGTTTGTCAAGGCCATGGAAATGTTGGAGTGCTATTGGCGTGTGGTAGAATTACCGTGAGTCTCGCGCGGAACCTGTAAACCGGCATTGAACAACAAGCAAGGGCGGCCTATGTTGAGCATTCTGTTGATTGAAGACGATGAAGTTGACCGCTTGCGGGTGCGGCGGTACCTGAGCGAGGGGCCCGATGCCTGGGCGCGAATCGATGAAGCCGATTCCCTCCAGAAAGGCATGGCTAAGCTTGCCTGCAACACCTACGACTGCCTTCTCCTTGATCTGCACCTGCCCGATGGCGACGGCATGGATTTTCTCTCGGCGCTGCAGCGCGATTTCGAGACATCGCCGGCCATTGTGCTCCAGACGGTGGAAGATGACGAAGCCCTCGGCATGCGCGCCCTGGAACTGGGCGCACAGGACTACCTGGTGAAAAGTGCGATCGACGGGCCGCTGATGTTAAAGACAATACGCTATGCCATTCAGCGTCACGGGTTGCTTCGGGAGAAGGAGCGCCTCGTGAATGAACTGCAGGATGCCTTGAGAAACGTACAGATACTCCAGGGCCTCCTGCCCATATGCTCCTCCTGCAAGAGAATCCGCAATGATAACGGCTACTGGCAGCAGGTGGAAGAGTATTTCATGCGCCATTCAAACACCAAATTCTCCCACGGCATCTGCCCGGAATGCGTTAAGGCGCTCTATCCCCGGATGGGTTAGGCCCCGCAGCGGGGTCCGGGGCTGCGGGACACCGGAATGCCACCGCACCGGGCCCTCAGAGCGAACGCACCTCGACCCGGTTGCGGCCCGCCGCTTTTGCGGCGTAGAGCGCCTCGTCGGCGAGCCGAAGCAATGTCTCTCCCGTCCCGGGATGTCCCGCCGCCAGTATCCCCATTCCGATGCTTACCGAAACCGCCAGGGACTTTTCACCCGTCGTGACCGGGTGCGACGCGATGCTTCCGCGGAGTCGCTCGACCGCGATTTCCGCCTCGGTGATATTGTCCATGGCAAGGACAACCAGAAACTCCTCACCCCCATAGCGGCCCAGCGCGTCACCCTTGCGGACGACTTCGGCAAGCCTGCGGGAGACTTCGCGGAGAACCTCGTCGCCCGCCAGGTGTCCGTGGTTGTCGTTTACCTGTTTGAAATGGTCGATATCGATCATCAGCGCCGCCGCAGGGTGGTCGGCACGCTGCGTGCGGGCCAGTTCTTTGTCCAATATCTCCAGGATCGTGCCCCGGTTCCAAAGGCCGGTCAATACATCGTGTGTGGCCTGATGCTCCAGCGCGCTCCGGGCTTCCCGCAGCTCCGCGTTGAGCTGGTACAGCTCCTCGTAGAGTCTGCTTTTCTCAAGTATTACCGAAAGCTGGCTGGCGATACGCAGGAAGATGTCCTGGTGGATATTCGCATACGTGTGGGGTTTCATGCTCGAGAAAAAGAGAAAACCCACGGGCTTGCCCATGGCCACCAGGGGGCAGGTGAGGCTGGAGCGGATCCCCTCCGAGAGGGCCAGTCGACTGGACTCAGAATGGGGCTTTTCCCGGTAGTACGACTCCAAATCATTGAGCAGGCGAGGCTTTCCGCTCTCGAGTATCTGCTGGAGGCTGCTTTGCTCGATATTCTGGGCGTAGCCAATCGCAAGTTGGGCATCGGATGACTCAGAGCGCGCCCAATGAGAGCGCAATACCGTTCCTTCGTCTTCCAGAAGGGCCAGACCAATCCGATCAAAAGGGATGATCGGGCGGAAGGAGTCATAGATATGGTCCATCACCTCGCCCACGAACACGCCGTGATTCACCCGCTCCGCAATTTCGAGAAGCCGCGCAAGTTCCTGGTAACGGCGTTCCATCACGCGAGAGAGATCGACTAGCGCCGTCCCCAGTTCGCCCAGAGGCCCGTCCACACCATCAAAGTGCCGGTCGCCGAACTCGAGACGTTGCATGGCGAGTACATACTCTTTGTACTCCTTGAGTCTCGGGTCGGTTCGATCGCTTTCCGTCATCGCATCTTCCCTTGCGCAGCACGCGCCGAAGGCTTCATTTGAGCCGTCCCCCATTCTCTGAGTGGCAACATCTGGCCTCCCTGCGGAACGATGAACAATCATATTTGAACTGAAATTCCCCGAGCGCTTGCACAATCTAAAGGAAAATCCCGCGCATTTGCAACAAAGGTGGGCGTGAATCCTCGCTTCGCAGGCGGCGGTCAGCCCCTTTCCATAGATGAACCAGGCGCGGGAAAGGCCTCCGCTCCTTCCATGGCAAGACCACCGGGCTAATCGAAAAGATGCGCCAGCACGATATCGCGCACGGCGGTACAGGGCGCTTCGTCTCCGAGATTAGCGACTGGGGTGTGGCTCAACATCACTGGAAGCAGGTTTTTCGCCTGGCCCGTTCGGCCATGGGAGCCGCGCACCAGGGAAGTGTCCAGCGGGATAACGTCCATCAGGGTGCGGAAGCCGAGTTTCTTCTTCAGCAGCCGCCAGACGATGTGAGCCGGGGGAAAGGCGAGCTTTGGATCGAGGAAGAGCTCCACGGGATCATAGCCCGGCTTGCGGTGGATGTCCACGCAGCGCGCGAAGTCGGGGGCGCGGGCGTCGTCGAGCCAGTAGTAGTAGCTGAACCAGCGGCGCGCGTCGCTGATGAGCACGAGGTCGCCGCTGCGTTCGTGGGCGATGTGCAGCGCCGCCTGACCCGCGCGATCAAGGACCTGCTCCACGCCGGGGACGCCACGCAGTAGATCGCGGTAGTAGTCGATGCGGGACGGATCCTTGATGTAGACATGGGCGACCTGGTGATCCGAAACGGCAAAGGCATCGCTCGCGCCCGCGTCGAGGAGCTCCAGGCCTTCTTCCTCGCGAATGCTGATGGCGCCCGCCTCGCGGAGGATGCGGTTGGGGTGGACTGCGTCGTCCACGGGCTCGATGCCATACTCGCTGACAATCATGGGGCGGACACCCGCGCCCTGGAAGTAGTCCAGGAGCTGGCCCACCACGCCGTCGAGTTCGCGGACGTATTTCGGGATGTCCGCGTGATCTGGCCCGAGCTTTTGCAGGCAATAGTCGAGGTGGGGCAGGTAGACCAGCGTGAGGCCGGGGTGGTGCTTCCTGTGGCAGTAGATCGTGGCGTCGGCGATCCACTGGGTGGATTTAATGGACGAGGCCGGGCCCCAGAAGTTGAAGAGGGGGAAGGTGCCCAGCGCCGCCTGCAACTCGCCGCGCAGATCCTGCGGGGAGGAATAGCAATCGGGAATCTTGCGGCCATCGGCCTTGTAAATCGGGCGCGGGGTCACGGAAAAGTCCACGGAGGAGTACATGTTGTACCACCAGAACATGTTCAGCGTGGTGCAGGCGGGATCGCGCTCACGGGCGATATCCCAGACTTTCTTGCCGTGCACAAGAGGGTTGGACTGCTTCCAGAATTGCACCTCGGAAAGCTCGCGGTTGTACCAGCCATTGCCCACGATGCCGTGCTCGCTGGGCGGCGTGCCCGTGAGCATGGAGGACTGGACCGTAGTGGTCACGGCGGGGAAGGAGGGCTGGAGGTGGCGCAATTCGCCCGCCTTCATGAAATCGCGGATGCGCGGGCAGGCATCGCCGATGAGGGATTCGGTCAGGCCGACAGCCAGGATAACGGCGGTGGGGTGGTGCGTCGTGTTCATGTTCCGGAAATTCTACGATGTCCCCAGACGGTCACGGCGAAGCACGCGAGGGCGGCCAGCGACAGCCAGGGGAAGGGGGTAAAGGTCAGGAAAAAAGCATCCAGCAACGAAATGCCCGCGAGCCAGCCGAGAACAGCCGGAACGACTTTCGGCGGTGATTGCCAGATAAATCGCGCGGAGCGGATGAGCCAGAGCGCGAGCAAAATCGCAGCGGGAGCGGTCCAGCGCCAGTCGAAGACGGGCATGAGGCACAACGCGGGAATCGGAATCAGCACGAGCGCGGTCGCCAGCCAGCGCCGGAAACCGAGGCCACCGGAGACTTCTTTTTGCGCGACCAAAGTGAGGGCGATG
>JBHEKR010000193.1:0-5369 GCA_041859365.1 Candidatus Hydrogenedentales bacterium | reverse complement strand
CCGAATTTACCGGGGTCGGTGGTGGCCACGCCGTAGCCCAGCGCACTGCCGAAGGCCTGGGGCCGCTCCGCATCAAGGGCGAGGCCCGCCTGGGGCTGGGCGCTGCCGTTGCAGTTGTTGTCGAAGTAACGCCCGATCCAGCCATCGCCGAGGTATTCATCCGAATCGCTGCCGGTATGCCAGATCTCCATGGAGCGGAAGTGGGAACGATCGGGGTTGGGGTAACCCACACCCTGGATCACGGCGAGTTCGCCGCGTTCGAAGAAGGGCATCACGGGCCGCATTGCGTCGTTGATTCCCGTCAGATCATTCAGCTTGATGATCCGCTCGGACTTGAGGCCGATCTGGGGCCGGGCGCGGTGGTAGAGGTCGTCTTCAAAGGGCACGATGGTGTTGAGGCCATCGTTGCCACCCCCCAACTGCACCACCACGAGGACGCGGTCGTCGTTGAAGCCCTGGATCACCTGGGCGGGATCGGCGTAGGCGTCGGTCAGGAATTTCGGGGCCAGGCCAATACCGGAAAATACGGCCATACCCTTCATGAAATCGCGGCGTGAAATCGGCATTCTAGTTCTCCTCGGTCGCGGTTGCGCCGTATTATCTCGAATACACTGTTCGAATGGTGGCTCGAGCTGTGGTCCAGCGAGATGACTTGGTACCTTTACTCAAAGACCATTGGGTAGTGGTGAATATCTTGCTTTAATTTTTAGCCACGAAGTGGCGGCATATCGTAGCCCAGGGTGAAGCGAGGTACGAGCGAAACCCTGGGTGCCAGGCACAAACAAATTTCAAGCCCCATCGGGGCGGCATAGGGAAGTGGAGCATGGCACCCTCGGTCTCCTATGCCACCCTTTCGGGGTTAACCAATTTTTTCATTCCTACCCAGGGTTCGCTCGTACCTCGCTTCACCCTGGGCTACGTTATGCCGTCCCTTCGGGACTAATACACACGATGACTTGCCAGGCACTCTGCCCGAAGAATCGCGTTGACTTTATTTCGATATTCAACTATCAGGAAACGCCGCAATACCGCGACGGTAGGTATTTCTTTCGAATACGGTCCCGCCTTCAGCAGAGCTGGTACTCGGCCATGCTGGTGATGAGGTGCAGCAGTTCTTTTCGCTTGTCATCGGTCAGGTGGTCGGGGGCGAAGGGGCTGTCCGGTGCGGCGACTCCCAGAGCGCCCACCAGGGTGGACTGCTGTTCGGGGCTCAGGGGCGCGTCGAGCAGCTTGCCGGCCACGACGGTGACGCATTCAGTCGCGGTGGAGAAGTTCACGCCCTCAAACATGTCGTCAAGGGGATCGAAGGCCGCTGGGGGTTCAATGCCGAGCGCTTGAAAGAGGGCTTTTCGCTCCGCAGGCTTGCCCTCGCGCAAGATCTTCACCTTGGCCTGCCGTTCTTCCTTCGGCAAGTCCTTGAGTTTTTCCCGGACCAGAGCGCGGATGGCGGCGCGTGGGTCGGCCGGTGGCGCATCGGTCATGGCGGTGCCGGACATGGCCTCCGGGTCGCCCTCGCCCGCGAGCATCATGGCGCTTTCCCCGCCGCCCATCATTATCTGATTATGGCCTTTGGTGGCGGCGCTGGCCAGGGTTGCCGGAAGGTTGTAGCGCAGGAGAAGGGTGTTGGCATTGATCCAGGCCCGATTGCCGTCCCAGCCCTTCACATTGGGTGGATGGAGGATATTCTGGCCGAGGCTGGCCGTAGCCTGGGCCATGGTGGATGGGGGAACGGAATCGAGGTTCAGGTCGTGGGTAAGTTTGACCACGAGCTGGGCGGGGCTCTTAATCTGGGTGCCCATGACCTCGGGGCTGTAGAAGGCCTGAGAGAGGAAAAGCTGCCGCAGGACCGGCTTCAATTCGTAGTTGTTCGCGCGGAAGTTCTCGGCCAGGGCCTCCACCACCGCGGGGTCCACCTCTTCGGCGGCGAAGAACTTGTAGAGCTTGCCACAGATGAAAGAACCCAGGGCGGGCTGTTCAAAGAGGATATTGATGATGTCCCAGCCGTCGAGATCGCCGGTACGGCCCATAAAGGTCTTGGCGCCCGGGTCGTGATTGGTGATATTAAAGGCGAAGGCAAGGCCGTCCGTGGACCAGCCGGTAAAGGCTCGGGCGGAATTCTTGATATCGTCTTCGGTGTACTGGCCCTGGCCCAGGGTGAAGAGTTCCATCAGTTCCCGGGCCCAGTTTTCGTTGGGCTGATTCTTTGTGCTGCGGTCGTTGTCGAGGTAACGCAGCATGCAGCGCGACTGGCCTACTTCGGTGGTGAGGCGCTTGAAATTGCCCGTGGCGTGGGTACGGAAGATTTCATAAAGGGCGTAGTTGGCCTCGGAGGCCTTGACCTTCTGGGCGGAGGTGGCGAAGTGGCCGTGCCACATCAGGGTCATTTTCTCTTCCATGGGCCTCGGTGTGGTACGCATGCGCTGGAGCCACCAGTTCCGGAGCTTCTGGATGGCGTCCCGCTCTTCCCGCTGTATTTTCTGCTGGAGTTCGCGGCGTTCTTCTTCGCTCAGGTTCTTCCGCGCTTCGGCCCGCTCCTTGTTGCTCATCGGGGGCACGAGGAAATCGGGCTCGGGGAATTCGAAGGGGATGGACTCGTAGTTGAGGAGGTAGTCGACGGCAGCGTCGGGGGTCATTTCCGAGAGGCGCACCGCCAGGGAGTGGGGTACGCCGAATCCGGCGCGGTTCAGCAGGTGGCGGGCTTTGGCAAGGTCCCAGGATTCGGGTCCCAGGGGGGGCAGGCTGGCCATGATATGCTCCTTTTTGGTGATTCAGCAGGGTATTGATGTTAGCTGAAACACCGCTGGAGCGGGGAGGTTCCCTGGAAACGGCAGGTTCCTGTCGGTTTGCCGGGTCCACCCAACGCCGCGACGGGTGCTGGCGGCCCTTACCGCACGATGCCCAGGAGGGTGTCGAGCATGCGATCGGTGATGGTAATGACCCGGGCGGAGGCGTCGAAGGCCTTCTGCACCTGGATCAGGGTGGTGACCTCCTCGTCCAGATTGACGCCGGAGACTTCCTGGCGTCGGAGGTCGAGGTCGTTGATGACGGCATTCTGTACGTCGCGGCGGTCCAGATTGGCGCCGGCGTCGATACCGAGCTGAACGATGGTGGATTCGAAGTAGTCACCGAGGGTTTCGGTGTCGTTGGTGAGCACCGGGGTGTTGCGCAGGGCGGCCAGTTCCAGGGCGATGGTATTGTTGCCGGTTTCAAGGACGTTCAGGCTGTCTCCCGAGCTGAGGAGGCTCGGATCGTCGATAATGTGCTGGCTCACGCCGATGTTTCGGGCGTTGGTGCCGGTGAAGAGCCCGTTGAGCCCGAGGGCGGGCAACGCGTTCGCCGTGTCATTGGCGAAGGTGTAGGTAAAGCCCGCATTGGGTGTTACGGTGAGCATGCCGTTGGTAATGGAGGCGGACATATTGCTCGAAGCATTGATCGATGCGGCGACGTCGTTCAGGCTGGTCGTCCCGGCGGCGATGGGGACGGAAATGGTCTCGGCAATATTGTTTGCGCCGTCATATACGACGATGTCGAAAGCGCCATCATTGACGGTGAACGGCAGGCCGGCGCTATTGAGGGCGGCGGCGGCGTTGTTGACCGCATTGGACCCGGAAAGGGGCCTGCTGAGGTTAGTCAGGCCGTTGCCCCGGGCGTGGATGGCGTTGACCTCTTCAATGAGCGCGGCCGCGAGGGTGTCATTTCGGTCGACCTGCTCGCTGAGCACGACATCACGCTGTTCCAGGGCGCCGGCGAGTTCGCCGTCGAACACGTTGACTTCCGTTCCATTGTTGGCGAACTGCACCCGCAGAAAATCGGGTCGATCCGGATCGATGGCGCCATCGGGGACGGCTTCCAAGGCCCTGGCGCGGTTTCCGATGACAAGTTCTTCGCCGGCAATCAGTACATCGACCTGTCCGTCCGCGCGTTCGCGGTAGTCAATGTTGACGTAGCCACCGAGTTCATCCAGGAGAACGTCCCGGTCATCGCGAAGGTCATTGGCGGTGCCGCCGGCCGCTTCGAGGGTTTTAATGGCGAAATTCAGGTCAGCGATCTGCTGCGCCACCCCGTTGATGGTGGGCACCAGGGCGCGAACATCCTCGTTGGCGGCGGTGCGAAGATCTTCCAGCGCGGCGGCGTTCTGGCGCAGGGTCGAGGCGAGGGTTTCTGCCTCGGAGATGGCGGCCACGCGGGTGGGAATGTCTTCCACGTTATTGGCGAAGTCATTCATAGCGTCGAAGAACTGATTGAGCTTGCTGGAGAAGCCGTTCTCGCTGGGCTCCTGGAAGAGGTCCTCGAGGCGGGAATAGAAACTGGTCTGGATCTCCGCATTCTGCTGGGTCGCGACCTGGTCGCGATAGGAGAGGTCAAGAAAGGCGTCGCGGAGTCGGTTCACGCCGGAGATGAAGGGGCCTCGGCCGAGAAAGCCATAGGAGCGCTCCAGGGGGGCCCGGGTGGAGATATCGGCCCGCTGGCGGGAGAAGCCCACCTTGTTGGCGGAGGCGATATTGTGGCCCGTGACATCGAGCTGGATCTGGGCGGTGCTTAGGCCGCTTCGACCAATGTCCAAGGCGCTGAAGAGGGTGCCCACGGTGAACTCCGATACTAAGGTTGGCTGGAAAGGTTCCGACCCCTGCTGTAGAGCAAGGTACGTTCCAATTATCGGCGAGAGGGCATGGGTACTTAATACGGGGGTGCCTGGATGGGTTGCCCCAGCATTTTGTGGGCCTGAGCGGCAGTTACTACCGCCTGTAGGCAGTAATTGCCCACACGCGCCCGGCAGCGAATTCCGCTAAAGCTCGCCCCGCGCTTTGCCGATAATCAGGGTAGTTAAGACAGTTGAAGCGAACCCGCCAGGCCCGGAACGACCCCTCCGGCGCAAGGACCCGGCGAGGTATCGTGCAGCAACCAACACTATGGAGCAGCAAGTCATGACCGGAATCACAGGAATCGGACACTTGAATGAGCTGCAGGTTTCGCGGCCCGTCAAGGGCGCCCGTAACCTGCCGGCCGCGGACGCTCCGTCCACCAACCAGGACGCCGTCAAGATCAGCGATGCGGCCCAGCAGGCTGCGGAAGTGGCCCGTTACATCCGCGAGTCCGCCAAGGACTCGGAAATTCGCCAGGAACGCGTTGAAGCCGCGAAGCAGAGCTTGAGTGAAGGCCGCCAGCGGGTGGAGGAGGTTCTGACGGAGCTGGCCTCGGCCCTGGTGAGCTATATCTAACGCGCACACGCCCATTCGAGGAATCAGGACGCACCCGGAAGACCGGGTGCGTTTTTTCTATGGGTCGTGGCCGCGCAATGCGCACCTTAAATTATCCAGAGAGATTCGTAAGTTGGGAGCGCTGGCATATTTGCCGGCAGGGATGCCAGC
>JBHEKR010000169.1:0-5291 GCA_041859365.1 Candidatus Hydrogenedentales bacterium | reverse complement strand
GTGCGGTTGCGCGGCGGGCGGTTGCGGTCCCGAATGTCCGCGACGGTCGTCCGGAGCGCGGCATGAACGCCGCGGGCCTGGAAGTCGTCCATCACCTCGCGCGTGGCGGCAATGACCCGTTCCCCCCACGCGGGGTTGAGGGTCATCTCGAAAACCAGCTCGATTTCAATGACCAGGGCCGGTACGGACAACTGCATCGCGCGCTCCAGGCAGTGCTCCGCCATGAGGCGGTATTGGGCCACGACCTTGTCAATCGTGTCCTCATTCACCCCGCTGCCGTGTGGCAGGATGTAGTTCAGCTCGGGAATCGCATCGCCCCCGCCAACCTGAATGGCCGGGGTCACCTGAACCGGATGGGGGCACGTCCCAAAGACGAGTCCGTCAACATGGTCAATACAGAGTTCGGAGAAGGTGTTCATAGTCTGGGTACCTCCAACATTCTTGACAGGGAGTATTGCTCGGCGTTCGCGCGCAGTGGATGTGGGGCGGGATACCCATCAATTACACGCGGCGTAAAGAAGTTGCAGCGCAGACGGCGGATCGTTGGAACAGTGGTCCGCCCTGATGTTGTCGCAGTATTCCTGCGTAATACATCCCCAGCATGAGCCCCTCGCTGAGGACGTGGTTGGCCTCGCCCCCGTCAGTACAGATCGCAGTCATTTCCAGAAGCGAAAGCATGGCCCTGTCTCTCCATTTTTCCGCCGCGTCGGAAGCAAGGGGGGCATGAATGCCCTACCGGATACTCCCGGGCGGAGCGTCATCCAGGATCGTACACCCGCCGGGGGGCCCACGGCTACTTCCCGTTTCCCGGTGCCTGCTATGGCACCGCGTATGGCGGAAGGGAGACAGGGCAAACGCATCAAAAGCGCGTTGCGATCAACGAGAACATGGAGCGGGGGTATTCCTGCCCCCGCTCCTCGTGGGGCCGAAATTGAGACAAAAACCTGGTACCGCGTCACTTCGCTCGAATTCAGGCGCTCACCCGCATGAGGACGTCAGACGACATCCAGCACACGTCCACAAAATGGGACCGGCCTCACCCGGCGGCCCAGGAGAAACACCCCTGCGCCCGCCTCGTTTACACGCCCCCACGGTCCAACCGCGAGGTCCAAGACCGTCTCGGCAGGCGACCGTCTGGTGAACCAGCGCGGTGCTCGATTCCAACCCATCCATACGCTCAGGAATTGGATAGCGTGCGTGCGCCGACTAGACAATCTCCGGCACGACGAAGGGCTCTCGGTAATGGCCCCTCAACATGCTGGTGGCCGTCTCGCCCTGCTCGAACTCACCCGTCGCGGGATCAAAGTCGAGCGAGTGCTGCAAGCGGTAGGCAATGTTGGCGAGGTGAATATGCGCGCAGGACTTGAAACCTTCTTCGGGTGTGCCGTGAACGTCCTCCAACTTTCGGCTCTTCACGGCGTTGATGAAATTGCCGAAGGGGCCATCCGAGTGGGGCAACTCCGCGCCGTCCGGAATTGGTATGGGCTTGTTCTGATAATCAAAAAAGCCCTTTTCCCGAATCCAGTAGCCGTCGGTGCCGAAGGCGCTGTTCGAGCAATTGTTGTCGCAGGCCTCGTTGAACGACCCCAGGTTGCGTACTTCAAAGGTCAGCAGGGTACCGTCGGCATACGTAAACTGACTTGCCTGCGTGTTGGGCGTCTGCCCGTCGTCTTTCCATGCGTAACGACCGCCGGTGCTTGCAACCCGGACGGGAAGCCCTTTGTTCGCGGCCCAGACCGCCACGTCCATTTCGTGCACCCCTTGATTGCCGCATTCGCCGTTGCCAAAATCCCAGAACCAGTGCCAATTGTAGGGCACGAACAATCCGCCGCCTTCGTCCAGGTTCGGGTCGCCGCCCACCCGCTCCATCCATGGGCGCTCCCCGCCAGGTCCGAGCCACAAATTGTAATCCAGGTGCGCCGGCGGTGTCCCCGCCTTACCCCTGCCAATATCCATGCGATTCCCATTCTTGTATACATATCCGCGTGCATGAACGACGGGACCAATCAGCGATCCTTCGTGAAGGAGCGTCATGTCGCGCCTGCACGTGGGATCCGAACGTTGCTGCGTGCCGTGCTGAACGATGCGCTGGTATTTCTCCGCCGCTTTCACCAATTGCTGGCCCTCCCAGAAAGTGTGGGCCAGCGGCTTTTCAACGTAGACGTCTTTCCCCGCCTGACAGGCCCAAACGGCGGCAAGCGCATGCCAGTGATTGGGGGTCGCGATGCTTACCGCGTGGATCGACTTGTCCTCAAAGGCCTCCCGCATATCGACGTACAACTTCGGCTTCTTGCCGGTCTTTTCGGCAAGCTGGGCGCCCCGCTGTTCCAGAACATTTCTGTCCACGTCGCACAACGCCACAACCTCCGAAGCCTCGTACTTGGTAAACTCCGCGATATGGTTGCGGCCCTGTCCGTGGACACCGACGCAGCACACGCCAACTTTCTCGTTTGCCCCCAGCGCGACGCCACGCGTCGCCGCGCTTGCCGCGACAACCGCCGATGCGCCCAGGAAAGACCGTCTTGAAATTTTCATGTCTCTTACCTCGTTCGTATGTCGCAAAAAATAGAAATTATCATGCGATACGCCCATTCCACCTTCAATCGCCTACTGGCCGCCCGCTGCGGAACCCATCGCATCACGCAAGATTTCCACGGTGTCCATGTGCTGGCGTTGACCCGCAATTGCGATGGGCTCGAAGGAGTTCTCATCGAGCGCCATGGGATTGGCGCCCTTGCTCAACAAGTAGGTGACGACCGCGTTCTGCCCATTTGAGGCGGCATAGTGCAATGGGGTCCAATCGTGGTCCCCGATGACGTCGATTAACTGCGGATCAGCTTCGATCAGTGTCTTCAGTTGGTCAAGTTCTCCCGACGCGGCATAGTCAAAAACCTGCCAGGGCGTAGAAAACGTTGAAATATCATTCTCGGGGATTTCTAATTGCACCGAAGCGCCGCAACCTGTCAACGCACCCGAGAGGACAAGTAAGACGGCTCCACGTACTACGCTCATTTTTGGGAATCTCCCCTGGGTTGAATGGAAATCACCCCCTGAAGCGGGAGGAATAGTCGATAGCGCACACGCTTAGCGGCTTCAGGATAGGTTATGCGCGCAGAGCGTACCGAAGCTGTGCGCCAGCTTCGGTACGCTACTCGCCAGCTTAAATTTGCGCCCATTGCGTTTGCAGCGGGCCGGCCTCATCCTCGCGGAATTATGGCCAGTCCTTCTTCGCCCATCCCGAGCCTGCCGGGTAACGGAAGGCAAACTGATTCATCGGCCAGGCGTGTCCACCCTGGGTTCCGACCTTGGCAAACTCGACGTGTCCGTCCATATAGAGGATATTGGCGCCGCCCGGTACGTGATTGAACCGGATGGGGTTGGAGCCTCTGGCCACAGCACCGCCGTTGGCATAGCTCTCGTCATACATCACGACGACATCGGACTGGGCTGCGGCGCTCGCGCCGGCATTATTGATATCGGTGATCGCAAATCGCTCGACACCCTCACGGAGCGGAATCATGTCGAATGTTCCCACGGACGTGGGGCTGTCGCTCGCCCAATTGTAAGTCACCGTGCTCTGCCGGTTGCTCCACGTCAGGCAGCCCAGCGAAGTGTTCGCACCGGGATACGACCCTGTCACCGGGCTATTCAACATGGTTTCGCCGATCACGTAGTAATCCTCGACCGATCGGTTCATCCAACTGGACTGGATGAGGCGCCCCATATACTTATAGGTACGGATAAGGTCGTTATACCCGGACTTCGTGATATCCGCATGAACATAGGGCGCACAGGCATTGGGATTCAACCCGCAATCGTAAAACCGGGATAATGCGCCACCGCCGAAGACCGGGTCGGGCACCGCCGGAGCCGCAACCTTTCCATAGCAAGGGTTGTCCGGTTCGTTGTGCGTCGCAAGCCAGTTTATCGTCTCCTGACTGCACCCGGCCAGATTGTTTCTGGCCAGACCATAGTCGGTCTCGAAAAGCGGACCGACATTGGAGGATGACGGGCAACCATTGATACTTGTATCGGACAGGTACTCTGGATAGACCTGCGCCCACTGTACATACACCGATGAGCGCTTGGCGCCCAGATCGACGGTACTGTTCGTGTGATCCAGGCTATTGTATGGAAAAATACCGCCTTTGCTCTCATTTGAGAACATCTTAAACACAAGGCCAAATTGCTTGAGATTATTCTGGCAACTGGCTCGGCGGGCGGCTTCACGCGCGCGGGCCAGAGCCGGAAGCAGGATGGCCGCAAGAATTCCGATAATTGCAATAACAACGAGCAGTTCTATGAGGGTAAAGCCTCGCCTATTCGGTTTCATTCGTTCTCTCCCATTCGTTTGCCACGAAATCATTCACTATTTGTTTCCAGAGCACGCACTTCGGAAAAAGCACAGCCCTGACCACCAGGTCTCGCCGATGTTATGAAACGCTTGATCCAGAATCTTTGTTCAGTCCGTACCCTCCATGCTGGGGTTCCGTGATGGATGCGCGTAAGCGACTCCCGAAAGCACACCCCGTTGGGCTCTCTCCGAACCATAGCCTCCCCCGCGAACAGACCTTGAATGTCCACGCGGGGAACTCATCTGATGAATCCCCCGAGTTTCCTTGGCATCTTTCCTCACTGACGGTGTCGAAGTACTCGCTTCGAACGATCAGCGTGGATTGTGACGCGCCCCGGGAGAGCCTTTTCCTATTTTCAACGAACTCGGGCAGCCTGTATATCAGGGATACCATGATTGTGGATTTCGAAAACTTGAAAATAGACGGGAGGATTCCTTGAGACTGCCGGCAGCGGCTTCGCTCCACCCCTCGCCCCATAACCCATAAGAGAAGATCCAGTTCTGTCGGAGGTTGTACACCGGACAAGGAAGGAATGAAGTTGGTCGCGGACGCCCAAGATATTCGACAAACAGAGTCCACCCGTCGAAGATACTGTGAAGTGCGTCGCCTATCGCGGAAGTATTCCTAACCTGTTGTTCCACGGGTGCTTGCGCGAATAAAGGGTGTCATGTGCTACAGGTTCATTTGATGCGGCCGTGGGAGGGCTCGCCTTTGTGCCACATCGGTTGAGTGTGCCCGACTTACACCCCAGAGAGTCAGGGTTCGACGGCCGAGAACTCCCCGAGGATCTTGGCAGTGTCCAAATGGCCCCAGTCTATCGCGGTTGCCTGGGGGCGATTGCCATCAGAGTCCACGGCGAGGGGATCGGCACCGTTTTCCAACAGATATGTCACGATGGCGTTGTGACCGTGTGCGGCGGCGAAATGCAACGGCGTC